>CAMSQA010000020.1 GCA_947062475.1 uncultured Clostridia bacterium | reverse complement strand
ACACTCCGGATTACACTCTTTCCCTACACGACGCTCTTCCGATCTATCTGCCTTTTCAAAACCCATTGCAACTTTAATCAATTTTTCCATACCTTATTCCAACCTTTTATAGTAAAAAATAATAATTTTTTAATAACTACTAATATTTTAACATTATTGCAACCCAAAGTCAAGATAAAATATCTTGCCCATTACAAGCAAGATATTTTATACAAAAAGATGATTTGCTAAAAACTTTTTCAATTCTTTCACCCCCTTTCTTAATTCCTAAAATTGTCCTATTTAGTCAACCATTAAATTCATACAGACATATTTACTTTTGTTTTTAAATTATTTTAAATTTTATCTCTATTTCTTGTCCATATCGTGGAAATGTTTCTCCTTCAAAATAATGACCTGGTCCCGTTCTTGGATCACTAAAAATTCATAAAGCAAATAATACTCCCCTTTTTCTACTGGAAATTTTTCTGCATCAGTTAATGCATAATAACCACCCATTTTTGGAGTACTATAAAGCACCTGAATAATCTTGTTTTCCCAATCAAATGTCTTGTAATCCATTCTGTAAAACTCTTTTCCATTTCGATATGCTATTGCATTAAATCCTTTAGTCTTTCCATCATATTCAAACTCTACTACATCCCATTTATATCCCTTGCCATCTTTGTTTTTTTCAAGCTCATTCCATTCGTCATCATAAAGTTTTATTTCGTACTTAGGTTCTTTATCACAGCCAATAAACAACAAGCTTATTCCACATAAGAGTGTTGTCGCCAGTGCAAATGCCATAAATTTTGCTAAAAACTTTTTCAATTCTTTCACCCCCTTCCTTAATTTATTAAACTATCATAATTTAGCCCAACATTAAATTTATACAGACATTTTTGCTCTTATTTTTAAATTTAAAATTTTAAATTATTTTAAATTTTATCTTTATTTCTTGTCCATACCGTGGAAATGTTTCTCCTTCAAAATAATGACCTGGTCCCGTTCTTGGATCACTAAAAATTCATAAAGCAAATAATACTCCCCTTTTTCTACTGGAAATTTTTCTGCATCAGTTAATGCATAATAACCACCCATTTTTGGAGTACTATAAAGCACCTGAATAATCTTGTTTTCCCAATCAAATGTCTTGTAATCCATTCTGTAAAACTCTTTTCCATTTCGATATGCTATTGCATTAAATCCTTTAGTCTTTCCATCATATTCAAACTCTACTACATCCCATTTATATCCCTTGCCATCTTTGTTTTTTTCAAGCTCATTCCATTCGTCATCATAAAGTTTTATTTCGTACTTAGGTTCTTTATCACAGCCAATAAACAACAAGCTTATTCCACATAAGAGTGTTGTCGCCAGTGCAAATGCCATAAATTTTGCTAAAAACTTTTTCAATTCTTTCACCCCCTCTCTTAATTTTATACTACCATAATTTACCATATGTGTCAATACACAATTTGTTTAAAAATTTAAAAAATTATATACTTAAACTATACTTTAATAAATAAATTTTGAAAAACTAAAAATATCAATGTGCATAATAAATTTGATGTAATAATGTGAGTGGAGTGGCGCATAAACTATACCCTAGGGAGGAATTATGAACGAATTTGAAATTATGCCATCAGACGAGCAAATTAATTTGATGAATAAAGAATATAACGAACTGCAAAGACGAAAAGGATTGTTGTGCAAAGACTGCCAAAGAGCTGTTTCGCCACCACAACATCATCCTGTCAGCTTATGCAAAAGCCCTAAGTGTGGAACTGACCCAAGGCAAACTAAACTTTTTGAAAGAATTTATTTTGCAGAGCAAGACTTGATTATGGCTTTAAGGCAACTTTTTACCACAGCACCACACCATGTAAAAGACGACATTGCAGACATAATCAAACTGAAAAAGACAAATTCCAATCTTGCCTTGAAGTGTTATTATTCTGCCACGGATAACAAAATCAGTTACGCCCCTATTTTAAGCCACGAGGAAGATTATTGCAGATTGCTAAAACAAATTATAACAATGCAAAAACATCTTTTGCTAATGCTGAACAAAGCAAAAAATATGTGTGCTTACAGCAAAAAAATGATTCAAAATGAATGGACTGCAAGCTACATACTAACCTCAATAGGGATGTATTGCAGATTTTAATTATTGATTAGCAGCAATCAACTTTTAATTTTAAAATAACATTTTGTTTTTTCAAATATTGCTGTTTATAGGAGGATAAAATTGCAAAATAAACTAAAAAAACATTAAAAAATCGGCACTAAAATCAAATTTAGTGCCAATTTATCATTAAAAAAATTGTTAATTCCTACTGCAATATCAATTTTTTTTAAGCTCGTATCCCTCTTTGCTATCCAAAATAGAATAGCCCAATGCAGTAATTTTACCTCTTAGCTCGTCTGCTTTTGCCCAGTTTTTGTCCAGCTTAGCTTGTTTGCGCTCCTCAGCAAGAGCCACAACTTCTTCAGGGATGTCTTGCTCCAAACTATTCAAATATTCCTCTGCCTTGTCAAGAGAAAGACCAAGTACCTTATCCATTTGCAATGCCAATTTGTAAACATCTGAGCAAAGAGGTAGTTTTGTCATTTTCCAAAGCACGCCTAGTGCCATAGGAATATTTATATCGTCATTGATTGCCGCATCAAATTCGTCTTTAAATTCTTTCAAAGTACCTTCATCAACCAAAGCAAGCCCGTAGCTGTGACTTCTCAAAATTGCGCACAATCTTTCATAAGATACTTTTGCTGAATCCATTCCGTCAAAAGTAAAGTTTAGTTTTTTTCTGTAATAGATCGGAAGAGCACACGTCTGAACTCCAGTCACCGGACAACAT
>CAMSQA010000019.1 GCA_947062475.1 uncultured Clostridia bacterium | reverse complement strand
CACGAACAAAAGTGATTGCTCATTTGTCCGTGTTTTTTATTGACTTTTTTGGGGGTGATTTGCAATGATTGAAAGTTTATTGCATATTATCAAGCAACTTTTTAAAGCTTTCAATGTCTTTAAATTGGCGATATACAGATGCAAAACGTACGTAAGAAATTTCATCAATATTTTTGAGTGCGTCCATAACCATTTCGCCTAGTTGTGATGATTTGACTTCCTGTGTCAATTTATTTTGAATTTGTTTTTCAATGGTGTCCACGATTCCTTCAATTTGACTCATGCTGACAGGTCTTTTTTCGCAGGCTTTGATGATACCACGTTTAAGTTTTTCAGGATCAAAAGATTGTCTTGAACCATCATTTTTTATAACTAGAATTGGTGTTGTTTCGATAGTTTCATAAGTTGTAAATCTTCTGCCACAGGAAAGACATTCACGTCTACGTCTTATAGCATTTGTCTCTTCGCTGTTTCGAGAATCAAGCACTTTGCTTTCTTCAGCGTTACAATAAATACATTTCATAAATTTGCTCCTTAAATTTTATTAATATAATTATAGCATAAATTTCAAAAATTTTCAACAATTTCCTTTTATTTTTTTGTTTCTATTAAAAAATTTGCAAGTGGACTTTATTTAAATAAAAATAAGCGTGGAAAGAACTTTCAATTTGCGATTTTTGTCATATAGGTAAAATTTCTTTAATAAATTATACTATGTTGAATCTATTAAAGGCAAAAAAGAATGTATATCAATCTATTTCTTCTATTTCTGACAATGCAACATTTAAGATCAAAAGGCGACTTTTAGAACTTGGCTTTACGCCTGATACAAAGGTGAGAATATTGAGAAAATCGCTTCTTGGACAGGCCTATCTTGTTGAAATAAGGGGCTTTGTTTTGTCTATGAGAAAAGAAATTCTGACAAATGTTTTAATAAAAGATAACTAGAATTTTAATTTTGTCTAAACAAAATGAACAAATTTGTATTAAATTTTTATTTTATTTTTTAGGAAAAAATCTTTAGTTTTGTGAGGTTGAAATGATAAAAGTTGCACTGCTAGGCAATCCAAATACAGGCAAAACCACGCTTTACAATCTTCTTACTGCGTCGCATGAACATGTGGGGAATTGGCATGGCGTGACAGTGGAAGAAAGGGCAAAATTATATAATCACAATGGTCAAGATATAGTTATGGTAGATTTGCCTGGAATATATTCGTTGTCGGCTCTTAGTTATGAGGAAGAGGTGAGTATTGATTATCTTTTGAAAAACAAGGTTGACATGGTTGTCAATATTTGTGATGCAAGCAATTTAAAAAGAAATCTTTATTTGACCCTTTCACTTTTGGAGATGGGAATCCCAACATTGCTGGTTGTCAATCAAATTGATAGACGACCTATTTGCAAAATTGACTATGCAAAACTTGAAGATTTGCTTGGGATAAAAGTCTTGCACATCAATGCTTCAAATAAGAGGGATGGAGAAAAAGTCAATGACATTATATTGAGCTTGAATGAAAAAATAAAAGAAGGTTATCATCAAAATAAACCAGCCTATCTTAACGAATTTGAATTGCATAAATTCAAAAATCTATTTAAAGGACAAGAATTTAATCCTCAACTTGAAGATTTTTATTGTGTCAAAATGCTTGAGGACGATGAGAAGATCAAAGATTTATTTTCAGTCAAAAAAGAGTTTGGCGGAGTGGAGAAAGTAGCGAAAAGGAGATATAAATATATCGATGACGTGCTTTCCTCCTGTTGCAGTCAAAATGAACGGATTTATGGCAGTTCAAAATTTGATAAATTTTTATTAAATCGGTTTCTTGCCTTCCCAATTTTTATTTTGATTATCGCGGCTGCATTTTATTTGACTTTCTTTTCTATAGGTGCATGGCTGAGTGATGGATTAAATGTCGTGCTTGAAAAACTTATTAGCACCCCTCTTACAAAGCTTTTGATAAATTCTTTTGGAGAGGGAAGTTGGATTGTTGGTTTATTTAAGGATGCGATCTTTGGTGGTTTAGGTTCAATTCTGACATTCTTGCCACAAGTTGCACTTTTATTTTTCTTTTTATCTTTACTTGAAGATAGTGGATACCTCTCTCGTGTTGCATTTGTGTTTGATGATATTTTAAGTAAAGTTGGGCTTTCAGGCAAAAGCGTTTATACATTGCTGATGGGTTTTGGCTGTTCAACGACAGCAGTTTTGACTGCTAGAAATATGGAGGATAAAAACTCAAAAATCAAAACAGGGCTGCTTACTCCTTATATGAGTTGTTCGGCTAAGTTTCCTATATATTCGGTGTTAGGAGGTGCATTTTTTGGAGCAAAAAATATTTTTGTGATTTTGGGACTATATTTTCTTGGTGTTTTTGTTGCACTTTTGGTGTCTTTTATTTATGAAAAAACCATTTTAAAGAGTAAAGAACAATCCTTCATTTTGGAATTTCCTCCCTATAGAATGATGAGTGGGAGAAGGACAATGTCGCTTTTATGGCAAAATGTCAAAGAATTTATTATTCGCGTTGGCTCACTTATTCTTGCAATGAATGTCATCGTGTGGGTGCTTTCAAATTTCTCCATTACTTTTAGATTTGTAGGAAGTGGTGGAGTGAGCATGCTTGAAACATTTGGAAGGGTGATTGCACCAATCTTTAAACCTCTTGGTTTTGGCAGTTGGGGACTTGTTTCTGCTCTTATTGCTGGTCTTGTTGCAAAAGAAGTGATAATTAGTTCTATTTGCATGTTCAATGGCATAGAAGATTATTCAACTTCAAACATTTCATCTTCAATAAAAGATGCCGCGTCTCCTGCCTTTTTTGCAAGCTCAAGTGCAGTGATAAGTTATCTTGTTTTCTGTCTATTATATTTCCCTTGTCTAGCAACTATATCAGTTCTTGGAAAGGAAATTGGGAAAAAGTGGCTGTTTATTGGGCTTGTCGGTCAGTTTGCAATTGCCTACATTACCGCTTTTATCATTTATAGAATTTCACTTGCGATAGAAATGTTTGGTTTTGGAATTGTATTAGGTTTTATTGTGGCTTTACTTGTTTTGATTATTTCGTTTATCGTAGTTTATAAAAAGCTGAAAACAAAAAGGTGTGCCTTTGCAAATAAATGTCCAAAAAGATGCAAGAAAAAGTGATAAGTATTGTCACACTTTAGATAAAATATGAATAAACATTAATATGGATAAACAAAAAGATAAATTCAAAATCATATGCATCAAAGCACCAAAATGGCTTTCATTCTTTCTTAAAAAATTGGTCAAAGAGAACTGATTTTTATAGTTATTGTATAAAAATTGTGACTGTTTTTCAAGTGCAAGAAAATAAGAGAAAAGTTGACGACACCGTCTCTGGCTTTTTTCACAGGATTTGTGAATGAGATAGTTTTGAGAAAAAAATATAGCAAAAAAAGAAGGAATAAAACTCCTTCCTTTTTCTATTAATTTGTTTTGCAAAAAAAAGCACAAATTTTTGGTATCGTTGTTCTCTTTACGCCTTCTTTGCTGTTCTGATACATTTAGTGCAAGCTTTTACAGTTTGTTCTTTTCCATCAACTTCCATTGTAACCTTTTGAAGGTTTAAATCATAAGTTCTATTATATTTTTTATTAGAGAAAGATACCTGTTTGCCTGTCATTTTGCCTCTTCCGCATATTTCACATACTCTGCTCATTATTATTTCCTCCATTGATAATTGTCTTTGCATCTTATGATAGCATTTTTAGTTTTAAAAATCAACCATTTTGGCAAAAATAATTTGATTTTATATTATTTTTTTATCTTTTTTTTATTAATATCAAAAAAAGTGTTGTTTTTTTCTGCGATTTATTGTATTATATAGAAGGCATACTATCTAAAAAGGAGCAAAAGGTGACTGTAGATACAAATAATTACTATGGCAATATTTCTATCTCCGACAACTCTATCAGGGTTGTTGCGGGTTATGTTGCACTCGATTGTTATGGTGTAGTTGACCTTGTAAGTAAATCTATTATTGATAGTGCGCGTGAATTATTTAAAAAAGAATCTTATTCAAAAGGAATTAAGATTAACCATATCAACAACAGAATTTATATTGATGTTTACTGTATTTTGAAATACGGCGTGTCTATTAGTGCCGTTGCAGAATCACTTCGCAAATCTGTAAAATATAGTGTTGAAAACTTTACAGGTATGCTTGTTGATGCTGTCAATGTTCATGTTGTCGGAGTAAGAGTTTAGGAGAATTTATGATTAAAACTATAAACGGACAAACCTTCCGTAAAATGATAATTGCGGGTGCTGGTTTGCTTGAGCAAAATAAAAAATATGTTGACTCTCTTAATGTGTTTCCTGTGCCAGATGGTGATACTGGGACAAATATGTTTTTGACTATGAAGTCAGCAGTTACAGAAGTTTCACAATGTCCTACAAGTGCACTTGATGCTTTAAGTGACGCTTTTGCAAAGGGAGCTTTAAAGGGGGCACGTGGCAACAGTGGTGTAATCACTTCACAAATTTTTAAAGGGTTTTGCAGCGAAATTGCAAAAACAAAGGAAATCACTACAAAGGTTTTTGCTAAAGCTATGCAAGAGGGCGCAAATGTTGCATATAAAGCTGTCACTAAACCAAAAGAAGGCACTATTTTAACAGTAATCCGTGTTATGGCTGAAAACGCTGTAAGCGTGGCAAAAAAATGTGATGACTTTGAAGTATTCCTTAAAAAAGTGCTTGAAGTTGGTGAAGAGATTTTAAAGCAAACTCCTGAAATGTTGCCAGTGCTTAAAAAAGCGGGCGTTGTTGACGCTGGTGGACGAGGCATTATCATCATCTTTACAGGTTTTTATAAACTTATTATGGGTGAGGAAGATTTCGAATTTCAGTTTGATGATGAGAAAAAACAATCTCTTGATGATGTCATCGCTGATATCAACAATCTTGGTGATATTCAATTTGGCTACTGCACAGAATATATGATTATCCACATGAAGAAGAAAACAACAGAAGCCGATATCGATAAGCTTAGAGAAAAACTTGTTGAACTTGGTGATTCAGTAATTTGTATCGGTGACCTTAATCTTGTCAAAGTTCACGTTCACTCAAATGAACCAAACAAAGCACTTGAATACGCACTTGAACTTGGTGAACTTTACAATCTCAAGATTGAAAATATGAGAGAGCAAAATAGGGAAATCAAGAAGAAGGCAAACGTGCTTGAAGAGACTAAAGAACATGGCATGGTTGCTGTTGCACCTGGTGATGGACTTGCTGACATATATCGAGATCTCGGCGTTGATGAAATCATTGTTGGTGGACAAACTATGAATCCTTCAGCGGCTGATATTGCGGCTGCTGCCGACAAAGTTCCTGCAAGAAATGTCTTTGTTTTCCCAAACAACAAAAATATCATTTTGGCTGCACAACAGGCAAATGATTTGACAAATAAAAATTTGATTATCATTCCAACACGCTCAATTCCAGAAGGAATTTCAGCGGCTATCTCTTTCAATCCTGACGGAAGTGTGGAAGTGAATACAGAATCAATGAATGATGCAATCAAAGGTGTGAAGTCTGGCTCAGTCACTTATGCTGTTCGTGACACTCATGTTGATGGCTTTGATCTTAATGTTGGTGACATTATTGGTCTTGATGACAAGGCTATTCTTGCAAAAGGAAAACTTGCTTCTGAGACAACTGAAAAACTTATTGAAAATATGATGAGCGAAGAAATCATGAATATTACACTATTTTATGGCGAAGATATTCGTGAAGATGAAGCAAATAAACTTGTTGAAACTCTCTCTGCTAAGTATCAAGAATGTGAGGTTTCTGCAATAAGAGGTGGGCAACCAGTTTATTATTATCTTGTAAGTCTTGAATAAATTTTCAAAAAAAGTATGACATATGTCATACTTTTTTAACTTCATTTGTTATACGATATTATTTTCTTTAAGTAGCGTTATAAATTCACGATAATTGTCAGGATATTTGTTTCTTCCATAATAATCATAGACTTTATTATTCTTTTCTATTCTTACCATATATTCCTGTCCATCAAGGACAAATTCATTTACCATACGTTTATCCCAAGAAGAGACAATAGAAAGTATTTTACTTGAAAAGTCATCGATGTTTAAATTAATTTTAGTTCGGTTGAGTTTTGCTTCTTGTTTTTGGTCATCAATTATAAGTTGAGTAAAGTTTGACAAGCCGCTTAAGGTAATAGTTATTTTCATATTTCCTCCTTTTAATTATTATATCAAATACCTAAAAATTAGTAAAGCATAATGAAAATATCTTTTAAAAAATTTAACTATATATTAAAATATTTATTATTTGTAATAAAATTTGATTATTTTAAGCTATTTTATTTAAATTTATACTTATTTGGAATTTGAAATGTCTGATACATTGAAATTAATTGATTTTTTAATTTAAAATATGTAAAATATACTTATGAAAAAAAGAATTGATTTATTAGTTGCACAAAGACTTTCTATTTCAAGAAGTAAGGCTCAAAGATTGATTGAAGAAGGCTGTGTTTTTGTTGATGACATTCAAGTTTTAAAAACCTCTCTGATGTTTGAGGATGATTGTTTGTTGAAATTTGCAGAGAAGAAAAGCTATGTTTCAAGAGGTGCTTATAAGCTTATTGGTGCGATAGAAAAATTTGATTTAGATTTCAAAAATTTGATTGTGATTGATTTGGGTTCTTCAACTGGTGGGTTTACAGAAGTTGCCCTTGAAAAGGGTGCGAAAAAAATTTATGCGGTGGATATAGGCAGGGATGAGCTTGATAAAACTCTAACAAGCAATGAAAGAGTAGTTTCATTGCAAGGCAGAGACGTGAGAAGCTTGACAAGAGATGAAGTTGGCGACGCACAAATTGTAATTGGAGATCTTTCTTTTATTTCGCTTAAACATATCCTACCAAAAATTAATGAACTTTTTGGGAAGATTGAATGTGTATTACTTTTTAAGCCTCAGTTTGAATGTGGAAAGGAAATTGCAAAAAAATATAAAGGAGTGATAAAAGATAAGCTTGTGCATCAAAACTTGTTGAATGAGTTTGTCAGAGAACTTCAATTATATGAATTTCAGTTGTCTAATTTGACCTTTTCACCAGTAAAAGGAAAGGGTGGAAACATTGAATATCTCATTCATTTAAATGGAAAAAACAAAAGAAATATTTGCGTAAATGATATTGTAAATTCTGCATTTTTTCTTTTATAAATAGCGATAATTTATAAAAATTGATGAAAAAATCGAAAAATTTTTAAAAAAACACGAAATTTTTATATATTTTCGTGTTTTTTGTTTTTTAGGCTTTGTTTTTTTATTTTAAAAAATTATCTAATTGTTGCTGTAGGATATAATGGCAGGTCATCAAGTCCTGGACAAACATTTCCGCTTTGGCATGCTTGACATGGTGGCACAACTGGATAGCCATATGATGGAATTAACAGATCAACCACAGCAGTCACTTTGATGAGAATTTGAAGACAACCAGTCACAGTGAAGATATTTTCAGGTGTGAATGTGCCGATTTGACTTGAAAATACTGCATTGACTTTGATGTCAACTGGCGAGAGAGATGGTTGTGGAACAAACAGCATGCTACATTTTTGAACTGTTATGCTTGAGCTTGCAGTCCCTATCACACCATTTGCATCACGATAAGTAACTGTGAGAGGAATTGTGACCGTCATTGAAACATTTGCATAGTTTGGCGAATTTTCAATTCTGTCAATCACAAGGTCTGACACTGTTGGTGGATTGCCTATCTGATTTTGTGCTGAAATATATGTCAGTGGCAATGCTGGGTTTTCTGGATTGAAACCTGTCAAAGGTAAAACAATGCCTGTTTCTGTTGTTTGAGAAACGCAGGCATCAAAAACCTTAGTAGTTTCAATAAGAACTTTTTCACAAATCCCATTTACAGGGTTACCTGTCATTGGCCCTGGTCTGTTGGGATTTGTATTGTTGATATAAAATGACATTTAAACCTCCTCATTTTACGATGTATGATTTCCTTTAGCATACAATCTAGTATATGATTGCTTAGTCAGCCTTTGTGCAAATAATTATTTTGTTTGACAAAGCAAAATTATTTTGCTATCATTTTATTTGAATTTATTTAAAAAAAGAGGTTTAATATGATTTTAGATAATGTAAAATTGAGACTTGCCGAAATGGGCGAAGAAATTACTTTTATTAAGGAGTGTCTTTGACAAGACCAGCTTAGTGGCAGAACTTAAACTCCTGCAAGATGAGCAGTCACAAGAAGGCTTTTACTTAGATCAGGAAAAAGCACTTGAAGTGGGGAAAAAGGTCAAACAGATTGAAGCAAAACTTAATATTATAAAATCCCTTGAAGGGCTTTTTGATGACTGCAGTGCTTATGTTGAACTTATTGAGCTTAGTCATGACAAAACGCTTGAAGAAGAGGTTGAAGATTGTATTCACAAGCTTGAAGCTGAAGTTGAAAGGGCAAAAATTCAAACGCTTCTTCGTGGCAAATATGACTTTTCAGATGCTATTATTACCCTTCATGCGGGTGCAGGTGGGACTGAAGCACAAGACTGGGCTGAAATGCTTTTCAGGATGTATAAGATGTATTGTCAAAACATGGGATATAAACTTACCATACTTGATGTGCTTTCTGGTGATGAAGCAGGGCTTAAATCAATCACTTTTGAGGTAAGCGGCGACAATGCTTATGGTTTTTTAAAGGCTGAAAAAGGTGTTCATAGATTGGTGCGAATTTCACCTTTTGACTCAAACGCAAGACGCCATACCTCATTTGCTAGTTGTGAAGTTATGCCAAAGCTTGAAAAAAGCCCTAATATTGAGATAAGGTCAGAGGACCTTAAAATTGACACATATCGTTCTTCTGGTGCAGGCGGGCAACATGTCAACAAAACAGAAAGTGCGATAAGAATCACACATATTCCAACAGGAATCGTGGTTGCATGTCAGGTAGAACGTTCGCAGGTGCAAAACAAGGAAAGGGCGATGGGTATGCTTTATTCAAAACTTGCCGAAAAAGAAGAACGAGAAGAACTTGAAAAACTTGCAAGCATAAGAGGTGAAGTGAAAAAGATTGAGTGGGGCAGTCAAATAAGAAGTTATGTTTTTTGTCCTTATACACTTGTCAAGGATCACCGCACAGGCTTTGAAAACAGCAATATTCAAGCTGTAATGGATGGTGATATTCAAGAATTTATCAATGAATATTTAAAAAAGATTTAGAGACTTTTGTCTCTTTTTTTTCTTGCTTTAATCAAATAAGTTTGATATAATGATTTTGTTATGAGTTATTTTGAAGAAATGAAAGAAAAATTTAAAAGCTTAAAGGGCAAGAAGGATCTAGTGGTGCTTTCTATTGAAAGTTCTTGTGATGAAACAAGCATTGCAGTGGTCAAAAATGGCAGAGAGGTTTTGTCTAATGTTGTGGCTTCTCAGATTGAAATTCACCGCAGATTTGGCGGGGTTGTGCCAGAGGTTGCGTCACGAAATCATATTCTTGCTATATCAAACGTCTATAAAGAGGCTCTTTTGCAGGCAAACTTGACTGAAAAAGATATTGATGCTATTGCAATCACCTATGGTGCAGGACTTATGGGAGCTCTTTTGGTGGGAGTCAATTTTGCAAAAGGTCTGGCTTATAGTTTAAATTTACCTTTGATTGCTGTCAGTCATGTGCACGGACATATAGCGGCAAATTATATTTCACACGCACAGCTAAAACCACCTTTCATATGTTTGATGGTCAGTGGCGGACATACTGCCATTTTGAAAGTTGAAGATTACAATAAATTTTCTATGCTTGGCACAACTGTTGACGATGCAGCAGGTGAGGCGTTTGATAAGGTGGCAAGGGTTATGGGACTTCCTTATCCTGGTGGGCCAGAAGTTGATAAACTTGCAAAAGAAGGAAATTTTGTTTATAATTTCACAGTTTCAAATAGTTTAAAAAATACATTTAATTTTTCTTTCAGTGGCATAAAAACTGAAGTCGTCAATCTTGTGCATAACGCCAAACAGAAGGGAACTATAATTTCAAATGCTAACCTTGCCTGTTCTTTTCAAGAATGCGTGACAAAGGAGCTTGCTGATAAGGCCGTCAGAGCTTGCAAGACAACTGGTATAAAAGATTTGGTTGTTGCTGGTGGAGTTGGAGCAAATGCAAGGCTTAAAGAAAAATTAAGCGAACTTTGCAAACAAAATAATATAAATTTTTATAGCCCTATTCTAAAATATTGCACTGATAATGGTGCGATGATTGGTGCAATGGCTTATTATATGATTCGTGATGGACTTGGGCTTGCCTCGCTTGATTTGACGGCAAAACCAAATGTGGAATTTTAAATAATCAATTGTGTCTATAAGATTATTGTTTTTTATGAAGATAAATTTAGGAGGAAAGTATGGAACTTTTGGCACCTGCTGGAAATTTTGAAAAACTGAAAACCGCTGTCCATTTTGGTGCAGATGGTGTTTATTTTGCAGGCAAAACTTTGGGGCTTCGTGCATTTGCAGGCAATTTTTCCGATCAAGAGATATTTGAAGCAATGGAATATCTTCATAAACATGGCAAGGTGGGTTATGTGACACTTAATATTGTTGCTAGAGACAGTGATTTTGAAAACATTGATGATTATCTTTCTGTCCTTGTTAAGGCAAAAGTTGACGGGGTAATTGTATCTGATCTTGGGCTTATAAGTTATTTAAGAAAAAACTTTCCAAGTTTGAAGGTGCATGTTTCAACGCAGGCAAACATAAACAACTCGCAAACAGTAAAATTATATTCCGATTTGGGGGCTGTAAGGGTTGTGCTTGCAAGAGAACTCAATCTTGATGAAATCAAAAAAATTCATGAAAATAATAAAGATGTTGAAATTGAAGCTTTTGTGCATGGTGCAATGTGCATCTCCTATTCAGGCAGATGTCTGCTTTCAAATTATCTGACAGGTCGTGACAGCAATCGCGGTGCATGTGTTCAGGCTTGCAGATGGAAGTATTTCATCAGAGAGGAAAGCCGTGATGATGAATATCAAGTAGAAGAGGATGAGCGAGGGACTTATATTCTCAACTCAAAAGACATGTGCCTTATTGACCACCTTGATAAACTCAAAGAGGCAGGGATTGTCAGTTTGAAAATTGAAGGGCGAATGAAGTCTGATTATTATGTGGCAAGTGTAATCAATGCTTATCGTAGGGCTCTTGGTGGTTTTAAAGATTTTGATATTTTGCATGACGAGCTTGAAAAAACCAGTCATCGTCGATATACAACAGGCTTTTATTTTGGTGAAAATGATAAAGAATATCTTGAAAGTTCAATGCCAGTTCAGACTTCGGTTTTTATTGCTAAGGTGATTGAAGATCAAAAAGATGGATATGTTAAGGTAGAAATGAGAAATAGATTTAAGCTTGGAGATCAGCTTGAAGTTCTCTCGCCTGATGATAATTTTTTGAAAAAGTTTATCATTACATCAATAAAAAACCACAAGGGAGAAATGATTGATGATGCAAAGAGGGTCCAAGAAACACTAGAAATAAATTGTCCATACGACTTGAAAGAAGGAGATATACTGCGTCAAAACAATTGTTAAATAAAAAAAGAAACTTTATATTTTATAACATAAATCTTATCTAAATTAGGCAAAATAATAAAAAAAGGCCCAAAAAGATGAGATTTTTGTTTTTTTATATAAATTATAAAAAATTGGTCAAAAATAAGTTGATTTTTTGCGGGGGGGGGTAGTAATATATAAATATATTACTTGATAATCAAATAGATGTTTTGGGAGGAAAAAATGAAGAGTGTTAAGATAAATAAAATCATTTTTATTGTTGTTTTGTCTCTTCTAATGTTTATATCAGGATCTTTAATGATAGTCTTTTTAAAAAAAGATGATACTCATGCTGAGCAAGCTTACTATCATAGACAATGGGTAGATGTCAAATCAAAAGTGTATGCAAATTCAAGTCGATCTTCGTATATGGGGGAAAATTGTATATTCACCAGTCCTGGAAATTCCAGCAAAACAACTGAAGTAGGCAGATCAGTTTACGTTGGTTTAACTGAGGGGACAAAATGGGGGACAGCTTATACTTCTTTGTCTAATTCGGCCACAAGATCGGTTTCTGATGGTTATGTTTATGCACAAGCATATATTGATGATTGGACTTTGATGGGTGGAGAAAGAGGTTTATCCTACTCTTATAATATTTCATACAGCACTGCTTCAGGATTTGGTTCTTATGTAGAGGGTGGATCTTCAGGTAGTAGTTCTGTATATATAAACAAAGATCTACCAAAACAGCGAACTAATACTATCACAAAATATATTATCTTCTATCCCAATGCATATACTGACACATACAAAGGCAATGGTGGGACGATTGGGGGTAGAA
>CAMSQA010000018.1 GCA_947062475.1 uncultured Clostridia bacterium | reverse complement strand
TTTACCTTTTCCTCTCTCTTCTACGATACTCCCTAACCCGTTGTCTGATTTTAATTTAAATTATATAAAATTAAAAAAAAGTCTACGAATTTAAATTTACATTTTGTTACTAAAATGTGTATTTAAGAAAATATTTATAGAATTTAAAAAAAAGCAAACATAAATGTTCACTCATTTTTATATTATAAATTAATTTTTTCTTTTATTTTATTCACACAATAATCAATAGTTTCTTCAAGAGTCATATCACTCGAATCAACAATTATCGCATCATCACTTATGATAAGAGGAGCAATTGGTCTATGTTCATCATTATAATCACGTTCTTTTAAATCTTTTAAAACTTGAGCATAAGAAATCTTTATATTTTTCTCTTTGAATTGTTCTACCCTTCTTTTAGCCCTCAATTCAACCGAAGCTGTCACAAACAATTTTACATCTGCATTTGGCAATGTAACCGAACCTATTGACCTTCCTTCAACAACACAATCATTGTTTTGAGCAAACTCTCTTTCAATAATTAAAACTTTTTCTCGAAGCGAATTAAAAACTGATAGCTTTGATGACAGAATGGAAATTTCTTCATCTCTTAATATATTTGAATAATCTTTTCCATCAATAAGAACTTTTTGAATATCATTTTCAAAATAAAGTTTGATATGAATATTTTTTATAAAATTATCAACTATTTTCTCAGTTGGAGCTGGTAATTTTTTTTCAAGATAATTGCAAGCAATTGCACGATAAATTAGACCTGTATTAAGCACCTTTAAATTTAGTTTTTGAGCGATTGCCCTAGCCAATGTACTCTTACCACTGCCACCATGACCATCAATAGTAATATTTATCATAATTCCTCCACTTAAATAATTATAACTTTTTTAATTTAATATGACAAATAAATGAAATAATTTTACAAATTTTATTGAATATGTTATAATTATAGTATGAAAAAATTAAATAATATTTCACAAAATAAAAATAATTTTAAAGGATTTGAACCTCTTATTTACGAAGATAGCGAAATCTTAATTTTAGGCAGTTTCCCTTCAGTAAAATCTCGAGAAAACAATTTCTATTATGGCAATCCTAGAAATCGGTTTTGGAAAATACTTGCTGCAGCCTTTAGTGAAGATATGCCTAAAACAATAATAGAAAAACAAGAATTATGTCGAAAACACAAAATAGCTTTATGGGATATCTACATTGCAAGTGATTTAAAAGGTTCAAGTGATGTTGCTTTATTTAAATCAAATTCTATTTTAAGTGACATACCTTCTCTATTAAAAAGTCATAAAAACATCAAAAAAATTCTTTGTAATGGTGCACTTGCCTATAATACACTAATAAAATATTTTCAAATCGATATTCCTATAGTGAAATTAAACTCAACAAGTCCCGCATGTGTAAATTTCAATGAGCAGGACTGGTTTAATAATTTAATAAGCTAAAAATAAACATAAAAATAAATATAAAAAATCCACATTTTAATTATGTGGATTTTTGATTTATAATTTCTTATTCTTCTTCAAAACGTAAGCAATTCCAATTTTTGTTTCTCTACAGGCATATTTAAAACCTGCACTTTTCCAGCATTTAATAAAAACTTTCAGTGCTTTGAAAGGTAAAGACAATAAACATTTGCGTTTTTGTTTTTTATCCAAGTTTTTGTCTTTCACTACATTTGAGAGTTTTTTTCTTGCTTGAGATATTTTTCGCAAAAACTCATCAAAAATTAATGTATTTTTATAACTTTCTTTAGTAAAAATAGGGACAAGACTATCTATTATCAATTCTTCAGCTTTAAATTTATCTGTCTCAAAATTTTCAAGTAATAAATAATTTTTAATTACATTATTGAAAAAATCATCAAAAATTTTATTGACTACATTTATATATCTTTTTAAATTATGTGGTGCTTGCTCATCTATAAATTTATAGAAAAGTTCTGCAATTTTTAATTGAGTAGTTATATCAAAAAATTTTGTTAATGTATTGCTTTTATGATTTCCAGTTATACCTCTTCCAAAATTATAAATATAAAGTTTGTTTTCAATGTAATCATAACTCTTTGCAAAATATGATATTATTGCAAAGGCATATGCATCCTCTCCCATAGTATAATAACCATCCTTAACAGAAGAAAAAGCTTGACGAATTAATTCCCCTTTATAAATTTTATTCCAAAGATTAAATATGAAAAGTTTTTTTTCAAAACAAGCAAAAAATATATTT
This sequence comes from uncultured Clostridia bacterium, assembly GCA_947062475.1. Taxonomy (GTDB): domain Bacteria; phylum Bacillota; class Clostridia; order Christensenellales; family UBA1242; genus Caccovivens. The sequence goes on along the minus strand of CAMSQA010000018.1, from coordinate 10,432 downwards.
TTATTTACCATTTTTTTCTTATAAGGACGAGATTTTTTTTCGAAATAAAAATGTATAAAATCATCAGTTCCATAATTTACAACATTAATACCAAACTGCATTATATCCACATTTTTTTGTATTGCATTTTGATACATAATCGCTAAAGCATTTTTTGAAAGTGAATCATCTGGATCTAAAAAAATCACAAAATCTCCAGAGGATAATTTTATCCCTTCTTTTCGAGCTTTGCAAGTTCCTTTATTCCTTTCAAAATTTATGATTTTAAAACGTCTATCATCACAAATCAACTTTTCAACCTTAGCAAAAGTTGAATCATTGCAGTTGTCATTTATAAGAATTACTTCGTAGTCTTGAAAATCTTGATTTAAAATGCTTAACAAACATTCTTCTATATAACTTTCTTGATTATAACAAGGGATAACTATCGATATTTTTGGCGAATGTATTTGCATGTTGTCCCCCTCCTTATAAAAAATATCAATTAAGATTCAATACTTTTTTAAATATACATTATAAAATCAAATGCGTCAAGCATTTGAATTGTATTTATTTTTTTAAAAAACAATAAATGCAAGTAATTACTTATCTTTTAAAATAAAATTATCCCAATTAATTTGACTATCATTTTATAAGATTTTATAATAAAATAAGGAGGAAATGATGAAAAAAGGACTTTTCATATCATTTGAAGGAGGAGAAGCATGCGGAAAAACAACTCAGATTCAAATGTTTCAAGATTATGTTGACAAACATGATAACAAAAATAATTTTATATTTGTAAAAGAGCCAGGAGGAACAATACTGGGAGAAAAAATAAGAAATTTGCTTATGTTTGATGAAACAGACCCACCTGTTGCAAAAGCAGAACTATTTTTATATTGTGCTTCACGTGTTCATCTTGTTGAAAAAGTTATCATCCCTGCTCTTAATGCTGGAAAAACAGTAATTGCAGATAGATTTTTCGATTCTACTATCGCTTATCAAGGAATAGCTAGAAATATATTCTCACCTGAAGAAATCATAAATTTGACACATATGCTAATCGGAGATTTAAAACCTGATTTGACTTTTTATTTAAAGATTTCACCAGAACTTGCTTTCAAAAGAAAAAATTCAGATATTCCACTGGATCGCATTGAAAAAGAAGGTCTTGAATTTCACAAAAAAGTTGCTTATGGTTTTGACACGATAGCAGAGCTTGAAAAAGATAGATTTTTTATAATTGATGCAACAAAATCTATAGAAGAAATCCACAAATTGATAATTAATACAATCAATAATAAATTGAAAAATAAATAAAAAGACGAAGTTTCGTCTTTTTTTAATTTTCAAATAATGACAAATAAATTTCCTTAGTTGTATTTATCGCTTTAAACAATTTTGGCAATGCAATTTTTAATACATTTTCATCTTCAAGAGAAGCCAAAATAGTTCCTACGCAAACTATAATTTCATTTAAGGACTTAATAAGTTCAAAATTGTTTGGATAATCATAATCATTTATACTTCCATCATTATCACCTATTTCATCTATTTCAAGAAAAGTATCATTAATAAGAGCCTTCATCAAAACCTGTCCTTCTTTGCTAAGTTTCTGACACTTCTCGATATCGCCATCATTTAAAGCCATTTCGCTTTTTATAAAGGCTTTATTGGCGTTTGAAACTGCTTCAATAAGTTCTGCATAAAGTGATAATTCTTCCATTTATACTCCTATTTCTTCCTTTTTTTTCTATCTTTTTCCTTTTCAAAAATTTCTGTTTGGGCAACATGCTCATTCATTTCAATTGTTTCTGCTTTTTCTTCATTTTCTTTCAATTCGTCAATAATTTCATTTTTTTTCTTTGATTTTTTGAATTTTTTACCTTTATAATTACGCTTTGTCGAGAAAATCTCTGTTAAGCTTGAATTTTCCAAATCAATCTTTACTGAATTTTCTCTTATTTTTTCTACGCGTTCTGGCAAACCTTCACCAACAACAGGCATAACTGGGGTATCAGTTCTTTCTCTAATTTCCATTTGATTGAATGGCACTGAGATATTGTTGCGTTTAAATTCATTAAAAACGGTTTCCATTGTATCATAATAAACTGACCAATAATCTTCTTTATCACACCAACATCTTGCTGTAAACTCAAGACTGCTATCTTTCATTCCACTAAGTCTGCAAAAAGGTTCTGGAGAAAGCAATACTTTACCATTACTTTTCATACATTCAATAACAAGCTTTTTTACAAGTTCAATGTCAGACTCATACGCAACAGAGAAGATAAAATTCACCCTTCTTGTAAGATTGCTGTCAAAATCGACAACTGCACTATTTACAATTTTTGAGTTTGGAATTGTAATTCTCTTATTGTCAGTAGTCATAATAGTAGTGTATAAGAAATTAATTTGTGTAATTGAGCCTTCAACGTTGTCAACTTGAATATAATCGCCTTTTTTAAACATTTTGCTTGAAACGATTATTATTCCATTGGCAACATTTGCAATATTTTCCTGCAAAGCAAGACCAACAGAAAGCAAAATTGCACTAAATGCAGTAAGAACACCTGTTATTTCCACGCCAATAATACTCAAAAGTATCAAAATTAAACATAAATAAAGTGCGAGTTTTAAAACGCCTACAATAAAACCAACAGCGATTTTTTCCATTTTTGTTTTGTTTAAAATTCGCCTAGATATATTTATGAGCAACTTGACAATAATTATTCCTGCCAACAGTACTGCAAAAAATATAACAATGTTCCAAACATTTGTTTTAAAAAAATTTACTATATCATTCCAAATTTGTTTCCAGTTCATAGTAGAATACTAACACTTTTAAACAATAAAATCAACTTTATTTTAAGATTTTACAAAAAATTATAAAATATGTTGTTTAATATTTTTACTATGTTTAATTTTTGCAACTAAAAGAATTGTTATAAAATGCTTGACAACATTTTTGCATTCTTTCCAGATCATATTTTCCCATCATTTCTATTGAAGAATGCATAGCAAGTTGAGAAATTCCTATATCACAAGCATTCATACATAAATTTGAACTTAAATATAATCCCAAAGTTGAACCACATTTAATATCAGAATTGCAATAAAAATCTTGATATTTAATTGAATTTTTATCTAATAGGTTTTTTATCAGTCCTGCAGTATATCCGTCAGAAGAATAAACTGTGTTATGTTTGATTACAATTCCACCATTAAGAAAAATTAAATTTGCATTATTTCCACCTAATCCATCATTTCTTTCTACGTGTGCTGGATGAGTGGCATGTGCATTATCTATTGATAAAATTAAACCTTTTTCACAAGCTTTAATAAGGTCAAAATTACTATACCCTAAATTTTCATTTATTAAATTTAAAATATTTTTAAGTAAAATTGAGTCTGCACCCTGTTTACTTACACTTCCAACTTCTTCATTATCAAAACAGCATGCTATACTAATAGCCTTAGGTTGACATTTTGTAATGGCATCAATAATTGAATATACACTTACAAGATTATCTAGTCTAGGTGAAGATAAAAATTCATTATTTTTCCCTGAACTAAATGGTTGAACATCTGGCACAACAAACAAATCACTATCAATAATTTCATCATTTAAATTGAATAACGATTTTAAATCTTCCACCTTTCCTATCAATGGAAGTAAATCATTTTGAACATTAAATGCAGCATTTTGATTGACTGCTCTGTTTTGATGAATGGCAAGTGAAGGAATACTTATATTAAACTCGCTTTCCACAAGTTTGCTTTCAATAGTTTCATTAGATTTTATTGAAACCCTTCCTGCAACCTTTAATGGAATATCAAAAAGAGAATAATTTATTGCCAAACCATATGTCTCAACATTCAATCTCTTTCCTTGAGGAGAATCAAATAATTTATTTCCTTTTACTTTAAGACAAGGAAAATCTGTATGTGCACATGCAATATTATATGAATATTCAGTCAAATCACCAACGACAAAGGCAATAATAGCACTTTGATTTTTTGTCAAATAATATTTACCACCTTTTTCTAAATTCCACGCTTCAAAAAATGTCAACTTTTTAAAATTGTTTTCAATCAATATTTTTTCACAATTCTCGACTACGTGAAATGGGGTCAAAGACTTCCTTAAAAATTTTTCAATTTCCATTTTATCTCCTTTTTAATAAATTCATTTTTATGATAACATATATTTGTAAATTTAAAAAGAAAAAATATCAATATTTTAAAATAAATTTCATTATATTGATATTTATTGATTCTTATTTATAAAGTTTGTATTATGCTATCTGAACTATTACTAGATAACCGCATATTCCATCGTTATCAAAAAAAGTTGCAGGAACTGATGTTATCACTTGGATATTTAAAGTGCTATTTGGCACTGTTGTTTGAATTATTGCACTTGCTGAAATCATAGTATTGTTTTCAAGTCCTCGTGAAGTCCCAGCAACCTCTACACCATTTACAAAAATTGCCAAACGATCATTTGCCGTTGCACTGCTTGCGACATACAAACCATATTCTATTTCATAATATCCAATATTTGGCAAAGTCACAATACCATTTGCATTGTTTATTGTCATTCCACTTACATTCAATGTGTTTGTAATAGGAAATGATGTGTTGTCTACGGACTGCGATGCTGTTGTGTAAAAACTACCAAAACTTTGTGCGGTTGTTGATCCTGTTGCACCAGTAGCTCCCGTTGCTCCTGTGACACCAGTTGCACCCGTTGGACCTGTAATACCAGTTGGAACTGCTGGTCCTGCTGGACCTGTCGCACCAGATGGGCAAGAATGTCGAATTACTCTTGGTTGACAGCCACAACCGCAACCATTGTGTGAGTGATCAAAAAAAATCATAATTATACATCCATAAACATACTATGAAAATATAAAATAAAGGTGAATTTTTAAATAACCATCAAACTCAAATATCCACATCATTTTTGTCTTTTCTTTTCTTCCTTGCTTTTAATTTTAAAATAAAAGGTTGAGAATTTAATTTTACGAATAATAATTTAACCGCATGAAAAATTGGTTTTCTAATAAATTCACTTGCAAGACCTAAAGCAAATAATGCCAATGCAAAGCCTAAAACATACAAGGGTGAGAATGGACTTGCCCAATATTTACTCACAACAAAAAGAGAATGATAAATGTATGGTTTTAAACTTGATTCTTGTAAGAGATAAATTCCGAATGTGCAAGAAGAAATAAAGGTTATAAATTTATTAAATTTTAAGTTTTTGCAGTTGCTACCCTTACATAACATAAATATTGACACACTTGCTATCAGACAAAAAGGAGCTGTATAACTGCTAAAACATATCATATTTAAAACTTTAAATGCAAGGTTTGTTTCAGGTATAAAAAATCCTCCCCACATTATCAGTGTTGACGCCATATAAATTAAAAAAATATATAGCTTTTTAATCTTTGGTGGATACAGTTTTAAATACGCACCGAATATATATAAATATATAAACCAAATTAAATTATATCCAGCATCAAAATTTACTATAGAACCAATACCCTCTCCCATAAAAAAGGTTATTAAAAATCCGCTTAATAATAAGATTTTAAGAGCTTTTTTAGAGGATTGAAGCAACATTTTATTTAGAAAATAAGAAAGTAAATACAGCAAAATATAAGCGGTGAAAAACCAATAACGTTTTGAAATCACTGGCAAAATTGTCAAAATAAAGTTTTCAATCTTAAATTTTTCTAAACCAATACTTACAACAATTAAATAACTTATAAAAGAGTAGAAAAAAACTTGAAGCCATAATGAAACAACCTTTTTAAGCTTGAATTTGCTTCTGACCATAAAATAGCCAGAAATAATAACAAATACATTTACTGCGACATTAAAAAAGGCATAAAAAAGTCGCAAGAAGATTAATTGTTCCCCCCCCCGCAATTTTTTATAAATCCACCATAATTTAACAAGTGAACCATACTTATCAAAAACATGGCAAATATTCTTAAAATTTCAATACCTATATCTCTCGGTTTTTTCTTAGCTATAGAATTATTCTCTTGATTTGATTCAATAGTTAAATCTTTTTTGTCAAATTCTATTGTTTCCACAACAACCTCCAAAGTCTTTCAACCTATAATTATTTTTAAATTACCATAGTTGACATTTTTTATAAATTATTTAAATACTTTCCACTCAAATATGTCGTTTTTAAAACAAAACTTAATTTTTATTATAGCATAATTTTTTACAATTGCATTAAATATTTTTATTTGTTTTTAAAATTGTCCTAATATATGCTATACTTCAACCATATGAATTCTATGAAAGCAATAAGGATACGACTTAAAAATCTTATAAATCAAAATAAAACGAATTATCATGATCTTTGCATAAAAAGTGGCTTATCAAATTCATCATTGAAAACTATTTTTTATGGTAAAACACGTTCTACTACAATTCGTATTATTTCTATATTATGTGGCGGACTGGGAATAACTTTATTTGACTTCTTTAATGATGACATTTTTAAAAAGATAAATGGCTTAGACGATTTAGATTAAAATTATTTTTTAAATTCATCATTTGCAATACTTGCACGACTACATGCATACCATGAATGTTTACGACAAATATTGTAATTTTTTTCTCTTAACTTATACAGTGTCAAAACCTTTCAAATATCACTGCATACAGTATAGTTTTATCTTTTCAAAAAAAGACTTTTGTTACAATATATTTGGAGCTGATGGCGGGAATCGAACCCACGCTCTTTCGATTACGAATCGAGTGCTTTACCGACTAAGCTACATCAGCATAAAGGTGCATTTAAGCACCAATTTATAAAAAAATTATATTTTTGATATTTTTAATCAATTATCTTTATTTCACAAAATATTGTAGTTTGTCTATTTTACTTGCTACGATATCTTGTTTACAAGTTTGAAAGCAATTCTTTCTTCTTCAATATTTATTTCAAGAATTTCAACATTTATTTTTTCATCAAGTTTGACGATTTCATAAATTTGCTTATTATTTTCATTGGTTGCATTCTTGATATGAAGCAGACCTATTAAGCTATTTTCAAGTTTGATTAGTGCGCCAAATTTTAAAATCTTCACGACCTCACCTTGATGTATTTCACCTACTTTTAATTCCTTCAAAATTTTCAACTTTGGACTTTCTTGAAGAGCTTTTAAACTCAGTGCAACTTTTTTGTTTTCTCTGTCAACTTCAATTACTTTAAAAGTATATTCTTCACCCTCTTTTATTACTTCACTTGGATTTTCTATTCTTTGATGACTTAAATTTGAAATATGGATGAAGCAATCGACTCCATTAACAGTAACAAAAGCACCATAATCTAAGATTTTTTTCACCTTGCCAGAAACAATTTTATTAATAAAAATTGAACGCCAAAACATTTCTTCAATATTTTGTTTTATTTGGCTTTCAAGCATTTTTATACTGACAACTATCTTTTTTTCATTTTTGTCGATTTCTGTCACAATACCTTCAAACTGTTTGCCTATTGCCTTTCTTGAATCTCTTATTTGCACCGACATTTCATTTGATGGAACTTCAATAATAAATTCTCCCATTTTTGAAAGATATTTGTCGGGATTTACTGAAGTTATGACAAATGTTGCTTTACTTCCAAGTTTTAATTTATGAGCATTTTGTGTTGCAATAATTTGATTATCCGCCTGTTTTTTTGAAACTTCAAGCATTCCTTCATCATTTTTGGAATTTAGAATAATTACTTTAAACCTATCACCTATTTTCAAACTTTGATAATTTTCAACTTCACTTTTTGGAAGAAATGCATCATTTTTTCCGCCGATATTAAATATACAACCATCCTCTCTCTTTATCACAACCACACCATCAAACATCTGCCCACGTTTATACGTTGTAAATGTTTTTTCAATCGCTTCAAGATTGAAAACTTCTTCATTCATCTCATTCATAAACACCTCTAAAAAAGTCTATCAAATTATTTTTTCTTTGTCAAAGAATTTAGTGCATATTCTCTTAGTTCATTCATTTTCTCTAATATCACATCGCTTGCTTTTTCAAGTTCTTCACTCGACATTTTCTTTCCATAAAATTCAACAAGTTCAAAAGGTTTGCCAATAAAAACCTTTGTTCTTCTAAACAATTTTGGTTTTTTGCTGACAAACATAGGCACTATTGGAACTTTAGCTTTTGTAGCAAACATTGCAACACCATGCTTAACTTCTCCAAGCTGCATATTTTCCTTATTTACTCTTGTCCCCTCTGGGAAAATAACAAGTTTCTTGTTTTCTTTAAGCACCTTTAGACTTTGTTTAATTGCATTTATATCACTTTTTTCTCTATCAATTTTTATACATCCAATTGATTTATAAAAGGCACTTGAAAATTTATTTGAGAAAAGTTCTTTTTTAGCCAAGTAATATTTTTTCTCCCATGAGTGCAAGGCAAGCAAGATTGCATCCAAATTTGAAGTATGATTGCTTGAAATTATACAAGCACCTTTAGGCAAATTTTCTTTGCCTATAAATTTGGCTGGGAAGCATGTCCTAATAGGCAACCATAATGTAAATTGAAAAAAATGAAACATAATAAACTCCTTTTAAACTATTAATTAAAACAAAAAATGAAATACGCAATTTAAAAATATTTTTTTATCGAAAAATTATTTTAAATTCATAGCACAGGCATAAGCTGTTGAAAATGCTGTTTGAAGATTAAATCCACCTGTAAGGCAATCTACGTCAAGTACTTCACCTATAAAATATAAACCTTCAACAATCTTACTTTCCATAGATTTTGGATTTATTTCTTTTAAATCCACCCCACCGCCTGTGACAACTCCAGCTTCCACAGGATACAAGCCTTTAAAACTTAATTTAAAATCTTTTAAAAGCTGAATTATTTTTTGTCTTTGCTGTTTAGTGACTGAATTTATTTTTAAATCTCCAGTGATGGAAAGCTTAGACAAAAAAATTGGAACCAAGCTATTTGGCAATAGACCTTTAATAATGTATGTAATATTTTTATTTAAATTTGCAGAAAATTCTCTTAAAAGTCGATCCTCTAATTGTTCTAAAGAAAGTGCAGGCTTAAAATCTATTGAAAGTTTTACATTTTTTGCATCTGCAATAAAACTTGAAAGAGAAAGTGCAATAGGTCCAGAAATTCCATTATGCGTAAAAAGCATTTCACCAAATAAAGACTTGACTTTTTCATCAAACTCAGCCTTCAAAAGCACATTCTTTAATGATAAGCCAGCAAGTTCACTGCAAAAATTATCGTTGAGTTCGATTGGCACCAATGCTCCTCTAGGTTTAATAACATGATGATTAAACATCTTTGCAAATTTAAAACCATCGCCTTTACTGCCTGTTGCAGGATAGCTCATTCCACCTGTTGCAATAATTACTCTATCAAAGTTATAAGTATTTTGATTGGTTTTTACAATAAAATCATTTTGCTGTTTATTTAAAAATTCAACCTTTTCGTTTAAATGAATATTACAATTTTTACAATGATAAAGCAGTGCTTTGATTATATCACTTGCCTTGTCACTGACTGGAAAAACTCTATTCCCTCTTTCCACCTTTAAGCTTACTCCAAGATTTTCAAAAAATTCTTTTGTATCAAAAGGAGTAAATTGATTTATTGCAGATCGCATAAACTTATTGCCATTGACCACGTTTGCAAGATATTCTTCACAATCACAGTCATTTGTGACATTGCACCTTCCCTTGCCAGTAATGTAAATCTTTTTGCCACACTTTTCATTGCCGTCAAAAATTGAGACATTATATCCCTTCTTCTCCAAAAAACCACCAGCCATAAGACCAGCAGCTCCGCCACCTATGATAGCAACTTTCATTATTTAGTCCTCGCAAGAAGATTAAGTTCTTCTTCAGTCAAATCTTTAAATTCCCCTCTTTTAAGACCACCAAGTTTAACTCCACCTATTCTTACTCTTTTTAAAAGTTTAATTTGGTGACCAATAGCTTCAAACATTCTTCTGATTTGTCTGTTTTGACCTTCATCAATGATGACAGAAAGTTTTGTGAAGCCATTTTCAAATGAAAGCCATTCAACTCTTGCTGCTGGCATTCTTTCACCTTCGACAACAACACCCTTTCTCATGACAGCAAGTTCGCTTTCTTTAATCTCGCCTTCTGCAGTGACTCTATATTCCTTTTCCATTTTATACCTAGGATGAGCAACAAGATTTGCAAAATTTCCATCATTTGTAAGAATAATAAGGCCTTCTGTATCATAATCAAGTCTGCCAATTGAAAAAAGCCTTTCTTCGCATTCAATAAGGTCATAGATAGTCTTTCTTCCCTTTTCATCATTTGCTGTGCAAGCATAACCTTTTGGTTTATTAAGTTTTATATATACAGATCGGAAGAGCGTCGTGTAGGGAAAGAGTGTAATCCGG
>CAMSQA010000017.1 GCA_947062475.1 uncultured Clostridia bacterium | reverse complement strand
GGATTACACTCTTTCCCTACACGACGCTCTTCCGATCTGGACTAATAATCTTAAATATACACATTTTATCCACATTTTTTATTAATGTATATGGTATAAAAAAATTATAAATACAAATTTTTATACTATATATTGATTTTTTATTTAAATATACACATATCCACATTTATTATTATTACTATTATTATTTATCAATAAAAAAATATCTTACTATTGCAGGTGAGAAGAAAAAATTATAAATATATTTTTAGAAAGTTTAAAAAAGGAAAAAAAAGAATAAAAATAGTTTCTGTGATATGCATAAAAAGATTGTTTTTAGTTGACTTGATTGATGATAATATATTATAATTATATAGATATTTGATTTATATATAAGGAGAAAATTATGATTGTAAGTTGTCAAGGATTAGAACTTTCAGATGCACTTTTGAAGGTAAGTAAAGCTATTTCATCAAAGATCACAAATCCTATACTTGAAGGCATTAAAATTATTGCAGAAGAAGATACTCTTATTCTTTCCGCCACCGATACAGAACTTTCTATTGAAAAAAAGATTAAGGCAAATGTAAAAAGCGAAGGTGAAACTGTTGTTCCAGGAAGATTTATTACTGAGTTTGTAAAAAAACTTACAAATTCTATTATAGAACTTGAAGTAAATGATAAAAATCAACTTGCTATCCGTTATGATGACAGTGAATCTATTATTCAATGCTATAATCCTGTTGAATATCCTGGTTTTAAAAAGATTGATACATCAGAATATTTTGGTATAAGCAAAAAAGATTTCAAAGCTTGCGTTTCAAAAACAATATTTGCTGTTGCTCTTGATGACTCAAGACCAATTCTTAAAGGAGTGCTTTTTGATATTTCAAATGGTGAAGTAAATGTAGTAGCCCTTGATGGATATAGGCTTGCACGTGTGAAAAAACGTGTAAATTCAAACATAACTAAATCTATTGTAGTGCCTAGTCGAAGTTTAACAGAACTTAGCAAACTTATAGATGATAGTGATGATATTATCAATATTTATGTTGACAAATATTCAATTATGGTTGATTTGGGTGATACAAAAGTTACTTCAAGGCTTATTGAAGGTGATTACATTAATTATAAACAGATTATTCCTGCAAATTATGAAAGTTTCATAACTGTCAATAAAGAAAATTTTGAAGAAGCTCTTGAAAGAGCAACTCTTCTTTCTAAAACAAGTTCAAATAATTATGTAAAATTTGATATTAAAGAAAACAACATACTTCTTACTTCAAATTCAGAACTTGGAAATTTAAAAGAAAACATCCCAGTGACTTTGAATGGCAAGGATATTGTAATTTCATTTAATCCAAGATATTTTCTTGAAAGTTTGAAATCTATAGGAAATGATTTTGTAAAACTTTGCTTCATAAATCCTTCTACTCCATGCGTTGTTGTTCCTACAGAAGAAGATGAATTTTTATATTTAATTTTACCAGTAAGGGTGATTGGATAAAAAATTAAGATAGAATTGTGAAAAGCATTTCTATCTTTTTTTTAGCTAGAAAAAATTTTAAAAGCATTGTTGCTTATTATTTTTAAGTGACTTAAAAAAATATATTATAATTAAAACAAATTTTTTATAGTTATTGCCTTTAAAAAACAATAAAAAATTATATTGGCAAACTTTATAAAACTCAATTTAAAAACAATAAATAATTGTCACTTAACATTGATTTTAAAAAGAAATTTAGTTATAATGGTTTTACATGATTTTATTGTTTAGATAAAGGAGAAAAAATGAACGAGTTTAAAGAAGAAAACTTAATTTATTTTGCAAAGCTTAGATCAGATGCACTTATTCCAAAAAAAGAGGAAGAAAATGCGGGATATGATCTATATGCTTCATTCGAAGAAGATTTTATTATAGTCAAACCTTTTAAAACTGAGCTTATACCTACTGGCATAGCTTGGGCATGCAGTCCAAATTTTTATATGCAAATTGAAGAACGCTCTTCTACAGGCATAAAGGGAATTAAAAAAAGTAGTGGAGTGATTGACAGTGGTTATCGCGGTGAAATAAAAATTGCTATTTTCAACGCTAATGATAGACCTATTGTTTTTTCTCCTTATGATGAAAAACTTGTGAAAGATAAAATTAAATTGGCTGAAATAGATATTGATGTAAATAATTTTATTTTTTATTCTACTTCAAAAGCTATTGCACAAGGAATTATACATAGAGTTGAAGCTATGAAAACAAAAGAAATTAGTTTGCAAGCTCTTAAAGAAATTCCTTCAAAGCGTGGTGATAAGGGCTGGGGAAGCACCAACATAGTAGACAACATGAAAATAATAGACGAATATGTAAAAAAATATAAATAATTGGCAAATTTTGTCAAATATTATTTTATATCGTGATATTTTTGTATTGTTTTAAAAAAAATATAGAAAAGATAGATATATTGTTGAAAATTGAATAAAAAGATTAAATTTTATTATTTTTTGATGATTTTTATGATTAATTGAATTAAATTATCGATTATTATATATTTTTAAAAAATAAGAAAGAAAAAATAATTTTTTATACACTGTTTTTTTATTAAAGCTTTCTTTTTATCAAATAGTATTAAATAGGAAAGAAGAGAGTGATTTATTTTTAAAAAAAATAAATATAAAAATTTTTTAATATATCTATCAATTGACATTTTTGTCAAAATAATTATACTTACTACTATGGAATATTTTGATGCGATTGTGATCGGTGCAGGACATGCAGGCTGCGAAGCGGCTTTAGCCCTTGCAAGAACTGGAAATAAAACACTTCTTCTCACCCTTAATCTTGATGCGGTGGCGTTTTTAGCATGCAATCCTTCTATTGGTGGAACTGCAAAAGGTCAACTTGTAAGTGAAATTGATGCACTTGGTGGAGAAATGGGTAAGAATGCAGACAAAACTATGATTCAACTTAGAATGCTTAACAGTGGAAAGGGTTTTGCTGTGCAAAGTTTAAGGGCTCAAACTGACAAAATTGAATATCACAATGAAATGAAAAGGACTCTTGAAAATTGTGAAAACCTCTTTTTGAGGCAGGCGGAAGTGGTTGATATAAGTTGCATTGATAATGGAAATAAAATCATAAAGACAGCACTTGGTGTAAGTTATGAATGTAAAGCATGCGTTTTTGCAACGGGTGTGTATCTAAAAAGTCAGATTATTATTGGTGATTATGTCAAGGATAGTGGACCAAATGGTTTTTCAAATGCAATGCTGCTTTCAAACAGTCTCAAAAATCTTGGAATAGAATTATTTCGCTTTAAAACAGGCACGCCTGCAAGAATAAATGGAAGAAGTATTGATTATGACAGACTTGAAATTCAAAAAGGTGACGAAAAACTACAAAATTTTTCTTTTATGACAAAATCAAAAACAAACAACAAAGCGTATTGTTATTTGACTTACACAAATGAAAATACTCATAAAATAATAAGAGATAATCTTGATAAAGCACCAGTTTTTTCTGGTCTAATAAAGGGTATTGGGCCTCGATATTGCCCTTCAATTGAAACAAAAATTGTAAGATTTGCAGACAAGGAGCGTCATCAACTTTTTCTCGAGCCTGAATCGCTTTCAACAAGCGAAGTTTATATTCAAGGCTTTTCAACTTCAATGCCAGTTGATGTTCAAGAGAAGATGATAAGATCAATTAAAGGACTTGAAAAGGCAGAAATAATGCGGGATAGTTATGCGATTGAATATGATTGTATAAATCCAACACAGCTTAATCCTACTCTTGAACTTAAATCTATAAAAGGACTCTTTTTTGCAGGTCAAATAAATGGCACTTCTGGTTATGAAGAAGCGGGTGCACAAGGCATAATTGCTGGTATCAATGCAAGTAGATATATTGCAAATAAAAATCAGCTTATATTAAAAAGAAGTGATGGTTATATCGGAGTATTGATTGATGATATTGTCACGAAAGGGACAAATGAGCCTTATCGAATGATGACAAGTAGAGCTGAATACCGTCTACTGCTTAGGCAGGATAATGCTGATTTAAGACTTACAGAAATAGGAAGAGAATATGGGCTTGTTGATGATGAAAGATGGCAAGTTTTTGTTGATAAAAAGAAAAAACTTGAAGAAATATTTAAACTTTTAAATAAGAAATTTAAAAAAGAAGAAATAGAACAACTTTTTAGTGAAAATAATGAAAGTTTGCCAAAAGAGAGTATGACAGTCAAAGAAATGTTGAAAAGAAGCAATATAGATGCCTTTAAAATTGATGAGAAATTGCATGTTTTTGAAGGTTTTGATTTTGAAATAGTCAATGAGATGAATATAATTGTCAAATATGAAGGATATTTAAAACAACAGCAGGAAGAAATAGAAAAGTTTAAAAAGAATGAGATGATTTTGATTCCAGAAGATTTTGATTATCGCAAATATCATGGTGTGAGAATTGAGGCTGTTGAAAAACTTGAAAATATGAGACCTTTAAACTTGGGACAAGCATCAAGAATTTCAGGTGTTTCACCTTCAGATATTGCTGTATTGAGTGTGCTTATAAAAAAACATACTGAAGAAAAAAATAAAAAAAAATAAAAAACAAAATAGGAAAGAAATGAAAGAATTTATTAAAAAAAGTTTTGAAAAGTTTGGTTTCAACCTTTCGCTAGAGATGGCATTGCAATTTGAAATTTATTTAAATTTTTTGCTTGAAGAGAATGAAAAATACAACCTGACTGCAATTACAAACAAAAATGAGGTTGTTTTTAAACATTTTATTGACAGTGTTTTGCCTCAAAAAGATATCAAGTATGGTGCAAGAATAGTGGATATTGGCACTGGTGCAGGTTTTCCAGGTGTGCCTCTAAAAATTCTTCGTCCAGATTTGAATATTGTGCTTGTTGACAGTTTGCAAAAAAGAGTGAATTTTTTAAATCAACTTATTGTCAAATTGTCACTTAAAAATTGCAGTTGTGTTCATGCAAGGGCAGAAGAGTTTATTGTAAAAGAAAGGGAAAGTTTTGATTATGCAATTTCACGTGCGGTGGCGGCAACAAACACATTGAGTGAATATCTTCTTCCATTTGTCAAAGTTGGTGGTCAGGTGATCATGTATAAGGGACAAAAAGCAGATGAAGAATTGGAGGTTGGACAAACATCTATTAAATTGCTGGGTGGAAAAATCAAAGAAGTTCAACGATTTGATATTGATGAAATTGGAAACAGAGCGATTATTTTTATTGATAAAGTATCAAAAACAGACAAAAAATATCCACGTGGAAAAAATCTTCCTAAAACCAAACCAATAGTTTAAAATTTTATTAAATAAATTTATATAGAGAGGTAAAATTGATAGATATTTTTATAAACGGGACAAAAGAAGAGTTTTCTATTGCTCAAAAAAATAAAATTCAAGATTTATTTTATTATGCAATTATGGATGCAAGAAGTATGCCAGCTTTTGGAGTTGCGATTGATATGCTTGTGAAAAAAGATATAAAAAAAGGTGTATGGATGAGCATTAAATATCAAACAAAACAAGTGATAAATGGAATGCCTTTTGATGAACTTTTGATAAACATACACAAAGGGTGGAGCGGATTTAATATTATTCGTGGAAATAAAGGTGTCTATGATGGACGATGCTATTATCTTGATACAAATTCAAACCTAGATGAAGTGCATAAATATATTTTATCGTCAAAGAGGAAAAATAAAATAAATAATGGTTTTAAAAATGGCACAAATGATGAGAATGTAACCCTTCTTGAGAATGGAATCTTGAGCTTAATATCTTTTTAATTTACAAATGAAGTTTATAAAAAACAATTATTTAACAAAATATAATAAAAATCATCAATAAATTGTTGTTAAAAAAAAATAATTATGTTAAACTTTAATTATAAATAAATTTAAGGAGACTTTATATGGCAAATGTAATTCGTAATATGAATTTTAAACCAATTCTTGAAAAGGTTGAATATAAAAGACTGAGTGAACCAGAACCAAACTCATCTATCAATATGAGAGTTTGGGATGAACTTTCTATTGAAAGATTGAGATCTGATGCTGTGAAAGTGATCGTTCAAAGAAATGTTAAGCCAGAGCCAGAATGTATTTTTTCAATTGAAGTGGCTCAAAGTGTTGAGGTAATAATAAATACAAGTGAATATGACAATCTTGATGATCAAGAGGAATTTTTCAAAAACAGTCCTGTTGCGAGAGTGCTTGCAAGTAATATTGCTACTATTCTTGCCGAACTTACAATTCATTCTCAAATAGGACCAATGATTACAGCTCCTGTTTGTCAATTTCCACAATAAAATTGACATAAATTTTAAAAACAAACGAGGTCTTTATGTTGTATGCTGTCATTGCAGTAATTGCTTGTTTATTAATTTTTGTGCTTGTTTCATTTTTGTTTTCTATAAAAAAATACAGCTTTTCAGTTGAAGGAAGGGATATCAGAATTGAAAATAAGGCAGCTCATCTTAAAATTTTTGTTGACAACACTCTTGTAAATGATTATTATATGGCTCAACTTATAAGTGGTGAGAAATTTAAACTTGATTTTGATGGAAAAGAGGTTTTAATTTGTTGTCAGAGCAGTTCTTTTGGCTATAAAATGAGTGTGCAAATTTTTGTTGATGGAAATATTGTTGCAGATAATGGTGTCAAAATTAAAACTAAGAGTAAGAAGGAAAAATTAAAACTTTCAGAAATTAGATTAAGTGAAGAAAGAAAAGATGAAAACTTGGACGAAAATAATAAAAATACTTTGTGATTGGATATTATTAAAATTTGAAAAATTAAAGTGGGGACTCCACTTTAATTTTTTATATCATTAATTTTAAAAAAGTATTGACAAAGATATTTTTTTAATTTAAAATATCTATAGATTTTAAAATTTGTCTTTTTATATAAGAAAAGATAAATATTTCACAAACTTAAAGTTTGCATGTTTTATAAAAATAATGACCTTTGGAGGAATTATGAAAAAAAAGCAAAAAGAAAATAAAATTATTTATTCAAAACCAAGTAAATTATTGCCTTTTGTTGAAAGTGTTGACATGGTAAAAGCAAACGTCAAAAAGTTTGACGAGAAGCTTTTTCATCTTCAAAATAAAATTGATTTCACTCAAAGCATGAGCAGAGGTGTAAATGATTCACCTGAAATGAAAAAACTTGAAGATAAAAAGATTACACTTAAAGAAAGAAGAAAGCTTGAAAGTGAATATGTTTTGAAAACTATCAATTCAATAATCACTACCTTTAAAGATATTCAAATTTCTGACGAAATCGATATTAAAGACATTAAAAAATGCATAGAAATATCATTAGCAAATTCAAAATCAGAAGCTGATAAAGGAGCTATTCTTTCAAATATATTCACTCTTCAAATCGATAAAAATATTAAAAATGATTTTTACAGCGAAGTTGAAAAATATATTGCACAGGATAAAGAAATTCTTACTGGATTTTTGATGCATACTTTAAATAATGATGAAAATCGAAATTTGGCTTACAGCATTATTGAACCTGCAAATGAAATTGAAACTCTTTTTAAAAATTCTATAAATTTAAGAGCCAAAGATAAAAAGGCTGCTGCTGTTTCTGACATTATTCTCAGTGATAGAGCTTACCTTGAAAAACTCTTTGCAAAGGTTGGAAAAGACGCAAAGTATCTTGAAAAAATAAAAGGTCTTTCAAATAGCGATAGAAAAACAATTAAACAACAATATTTTAAATATAGAGTCGAGACCAATACAAAACCAAAACTTGGAAGCAGTGTTTTGACTTATACTGCTAAAGTTCCAGCTGCTGCAACAAAAATTATCAAAGGGACTTTTTCAATAGCTGATTCTGCATTTAGATTTTTCATGGCTATAGGTACGGTTTTCAGTGTAAGTGTAAGCACTATTATTTCAGCACCTTTTGTTTTGACTGAAATGGGTCTTGAAGGACTTTATAAATTTATCAATAAAAACAGAACATATAAAGAGGACATGAAAGAAATCTATAAGGATTTAACAAAGGTTTTAAAGAGAAATGGTCAAAAATTTAAGTATATCAATGATTTAAAAGTCAATATTGATGAAAATCGTTGCCTTTCTATAAATGGTGTAATGTATAAAAAACGCAACGAAGAAGAAATCTTTGAAGTAAATTATACTTTACCAGAAGGTGAATATAAAAACTTCAAGAATATAATGAATGAAAATTTCAAAAACAAGCAGACTGGTGAAGTCAATGATTTTGAAGTTGGTCAAGGTAAGAAAAAGCTTGAAATAATTAGATTTATGAGAAGAATAGCTGAAGTTACAAAAGATGATAAAAATGTAAGAGATGTCAAATTTTTAGGATCTTTTGAAGATTCAATCCAAGAAATAAATTATGCTCCTTCAAAAGACTATAATTATGAAGATGAAAATGAAGATGTTAAATAATTAAATACATTTAAAAAAAGTATTTCATTTTGAAATACTTTTTTGTTTTATATAAAAGAAAAAATAAAGAGAAAAGTGAGTATTTTAGAAAATTAATTTTTTAAAGCTCGTATTGATAATCATTGGTTGTTGAATTATCAAGGAAAATGTTAAGATCTTTATAAAGTGGATTGTTTAAGTTGTATGTTTTTGAAAGTTTACATTCTGAAGGTGTTTTGAAATTTCCTTCATGTATTTCATCAAGTGAATAAGCTAGTGCATCGGTTGTATATGGATTTATACTGTTTCTATATGCAATATGGCTTCTTTTATTTTCATTATATTTTATAAAGGTAATGGAATCTTTGTATGCTTTTTCAGACCCAACATTTGAATTTTTGGCATCATATTTAAGTTTTGATTTTTCAAATATGAAATCTTTGCAATTTATGGTGACAAGTGGAATACCTGACAAACTTGAGATTGCCATAATCTTTGAATCGCCAAAAGTGCCAAGTGCATTTTTCTTTGAGTCCATTTCTTTTTGATTATTGCTGTCTGCTTTTGGTGTGCGATATTCTTCTGCAAGTTTTTCAACAAGATCATTTGTTTTTTCTCCAAGAGGGTTGACAATAGTGGCATATATTTTTGTAAATTCATCAACTTCCTCAATTTCAAAAAGTTTCCAGCCTTTTTTGATATCTTTAGTATGACTTATTATTTCTTCATAAGATACTGAAGGAATATAAAATTCAAATTCACCTTCAAGCATTTTTAAAAATAGATTGCCAACATTGATAAAATTTATAAGCTCTTTATATTTATCAGCATCTTTTTGGGTGAGTAAAAGTTCATTTTCAAAAGCATCTTTCATTTGTTCGTTAAATTTAATTTCTTCTGGCGAAAGTTTTTGTTTTTTGTTTAGTTTTTGTTTATAGTTATTTAAAATAATATTGTAATCTTCACCATATAAATTTACAATATCATTGATTGTTCGGTGCTCAAAAACAGTGCCTTTAAAAATATTCTGATTATGTTTTTCTAAGTTATATTGTATTTTTGCACAATCTTCTTTCATCCTTTTAATTTCTTGATAGACAGATTCTCTATCAAAATTGTTTTCTTTTAAAGTTTTAAAGAAATGTAAAATTTTGAAAGTTACACAAGAATCAAGCATAATTTTTGTTTTATTGTTATTCATCTTCAGCCCCCTCATTTAATGAAATTTCAAGTGTTTTTATTGACTTTTCTTCACAAATTTTATTTATTTTGTCAGATAGTTTATTAAGGTCAACGTCCATTTTTCTTTGTTCTTTTACAAATTCATCAAACTCGCGACTTGAATTAAAAAGATTTGTATAAGTTTTATCGATATTTTCAAGTTCTGTTTCATTTTTTGACGTAAAATATCTATCATTATTATCTTGATTTTGCATAATTTCCCTCTCAATAAAACTTTAACATACTAAGTTGAATAAGTCAACTTAAATTTTTTTAAATAATTTATTTAGATTTTGATATTGACAAAGAAGCGATTGTGAATTAAAATATTTATATAATAATATGTTTGACTTATAAAGAGGAATTATTATGGATTATAAATTGCAAAATCGAATAGATGAAGTTAATGAAATGAGAAAGATGATTTTTGAAGCAGAAAATCTTGAAATTCAAATTCTTTCAAAAGGTCAATCAGTGAATGATAATACAGCTTTGGCAGAAAAATTTCGTGACAAGGTGAAAGATATTCGTTTTGAAAGAAATAATTTTATTCAAGCGATAAAATATATCAAAATTGAAAATGACGAAGAATTTAAAAATTTTTCTGATATGGTTGAATTTGTCAGAAATGCAAAGTATTGCGAATTTGATGATAATACAAGTTCAAATCTTATTGATAATCTTCTTAGTTTGGATTGCAATTATGATCTTGAAATTAATCTTTATTGTTATAACTTAATTAAGAAAAACAAAAGTTATTTTGAAAATAAAGATGGAAATGAAACTTTAAACTTAGTTGCTCAAGCTTTGCGTGATGCAAAGACCACAAATACATCCAATCCTGTGGTTGATATGTTTTTCAATGATTATTATCAGACAAGAAAACTTATCGAACTTGCTGATTTGGAAGATTGGAATTATGGAGCAAGTTATATTGATTATATTTCAAATGATTATGATGTTGAAGAGAAATATGAGAAGCTTTTAAAAAGAGCATATAAAGGATATGTTTTTGAAAATAAATATCAAAATATGAATTTAAAAAGTAGGGTGGCAATTGGCACAGGTAATCTAATTTCTCTTCCTATTAAAATGGTATCATCTGTGTTGAAGCTTGGTCTTGTTTGTATTGATTTAGTTGGGATGACTTTTAAATTTGTTGGTAAAACACTTGCTTATCCTTTTGAAAAGGCAGAAGAAAAAATTCAAATGAAACTGATGGAGAAAGATTTAAAACCTTCAGACATTTCTTTTGCAATTTTGAGTGATCGAAAGAATGAAAGAACTGCTGCAAAGATTGTTGGGTTACCTGGCAGATTTTTTAAAGGAGCAGGTAATTTAGCTGATATTATTGCAAGAGTCTCGACTTCCTTAATTGATATTGGGATTGACATTGCAAAGCTTCCATTTGATTTTTTAGTAAAAGTTGTTAAAAAATTTGGAGATGTTGAATTTAAGGATAAAGTTGAAGGCATTGATAATAAAATAAAGAAAAATCTAAAATTATTGCTTAAAGAAAACAATAGAAAGGCGGATTTAAAATTTCTTAAACTTGAAGAATTTTCAGTTGAAGATGAAAAACTTTCTGTAAAGGGCTCAAACTTGATTGATAATTATTCATTTAAAATAGATTATAAGATAGATAAAAATACTGCAAAAAATATTGAAGAACTTCAAAACTATCAAAGGACATTTTTAAAACAGCTGATAAATTCAACTATTGAAACTAATCAAACAGATGAGATTGAAGATAAAAATATAGATTCAAACGAATATATTATTCAAAAGCAAATTGATGAAGATTTTGGGTTTGGACAAAAAAATATTTCAAGTATGTTAGAAAATTCGTCCATCGGTAAAATAGGGGATTATGATTCAGCTGTCAATGATTATAATGACAGGAAAGAAAAATTTGATTATTATGTTTTTAGCGAAGCTCAAATAATATCAAACATAACAACGCAAAAGCCTTTGAAAATAGAGTTTTTTGAAGAAATAAAAAATGTTAATGAGGAAATAAGTGAAGAGACATTAAAAATATAATAGAATTTCAATAAGATAATTTTCAAAAATATCTTGACTTCCTCTCCCCGCATGATATAATAAACTTATAAGGTATATTGATATTATAATATATATAATTAATATAAATATATAAATAATATTATTATCATTATCATTAAAGAGAAATTTAAGAAAAAAGCAAAAATTAAGAGGAGTATTATGAAAGTAATTAATGTTAAAAAAAATAATAAAATAATTGAAAAACAAAATAAAGAAAGTGTCATTGATAGATATTTGAAAAGAAAAATGGAAAATGAAAAGACTGTTATGAGAAGTATTGATAATCCTCCTTCAAAAAAGACTATGGCATTAGCTACTGCTGCGATTATACCTGCTGTGCCAGCAACTGCTGCTGCAACAACTTATAAAATTGCAACTGATATTGCTGGTGGAATTATTAAAACAGCGGGAAATATTATTTCTTTTCCAACAAATTTGTTAGCCACTGGTTTATTAGTAATAGGGGAGAATAGTAGACATAGATTTTCAGAATTTGTCTTTAAAGGCACAGGATTTATTGCAGCCATTCCAGGAATTGCAGTAGATACAGTCACTTCACTTGCGTCAGGTATTTTAAAACTTTCTTCTGATATGATAAATTTAGCAGCATATGCAATTAATACCCCATTTAGAGCTTGCTCAATTTCCATATTAAAAAATGCTAATAAAAAGAATTTAGAAAAAGCAGATATTGTAATTGAACAAGTTTTAGAGTAAAAAAATAAAAAAATGTATTTTTTTTAAACACATAAAATTTAAAAAGACATATCAATTGATGTGTCTTTTTTATTTCTATAAATCTAAGATATAGCTATAATCCTACATTTTTTTATTTTTTATTACATTTTTTGAAATTGGAGATGTCATTTTTCTCCTTAAAAATGCGAAAATTTTAT
The DNA here is from genome assembly GCA_947062475.1 of uncultured Clostridia bacterium. Classification (GTDB taxonomy): domain Bacteria; phylum Bacillota; class Clostridia; order Christensenellales; family UBA1242; genus Caccovivens. The sequence goes on along the minus strand of CAMSQA010000017.1, from coordinate 2,388 downwards.
TATAAAATTCATCAAAAAAGCAAACACTCGGCAATGTGTAAACAAACACATGGTAAGGTGTTTAAAAATCTCAAAAAAAAGTTCAATTTTTTTCATATTTTTTTGAAAAAACCGTTGACTTTTAATTTCAGTTTTGATATTATATTCATGCTAACTCAAACAGGGGCTGGTTGCTCCCGTTAGCATAGAACCTTGACAACTACATAATATATTGTTTTACAGAATGTAAAACGAGCAACAAATATCAATTATGCTTGTTAAATTTTATTCAAGTGTAATACGATACTTTGTGCAAAATTCAATTTACGTCGAGTAAATTAAATTATGATTACAAAACAAATTAGATAATATCTAAGATGTGAAAATGCTAAGATTATCCAAAATCATTTTATAATGATTAAGCTACAAAGAGCATATAGGGGATGCCTTGGCACTTGGCGCCGATGAAGGACGTGATAAGCTGCGATAAGCGACGGGGAGATGCAAATAATCTGTTATCCGTCGATTTCCGAATGTAGGAATACACTGGGAGTAATGTCCCAGTATCATAACATGAATACATAATGTTATGAGGGGAACCCGCTGAACTGAAACAACTAAGTAAGCGGAGGAAAAGAAAGTAAACAAACGATTGTGGGAGTAGTGGCGAGCGAAACTGCAAAAGCCCAAACCTAGCGAAGAAATTTGCTAGGGGTTTAGGACGGCAATATGATATGTCAAACGATAGGTGAAGATTTTTGGAAAATTACACAATACAGGGTAATAGTCCCGTAACCGAAATTGAATGACAGTCTAGCCGTATCCAGAGTAACACAGGACACGTGAAATCCCGTGCGAATATGCGAGGACCATCTCGTAAGGCTAAATACGACCAAGTGACCGATAGCGAATAGTACCGTGAGGGAACGGTGAAAAGAACCCCGGGAGGGGAGTGAAATAGAACCTGAAACTGTATGCTTACAAGCAGAGAAAGGACGACTTTCCATGAGGAAATAGTTTGATCTCGTACCTTTTGTAGAATGGGCCGGCGAGTTACGGTATGTAGCAAGGTTAAGTGCCTCAGGCACGGAGCCGAAGCGAAAGCGAGTCCGAAATGGGCGCTGTTAGTTGCATGTCGTAGACCCGAAACCAGATGACCTAACCATGAGCAGGTTGAAGCGGAGGTAACACTCCGTGGAGGACCGAACCCACGTCCGTTGAAACGTCCGGGGATGACTTGTGGTTAGAGGTGAAACGCCAATCGAATCTGGTTATAGCTGGTTCTCCTCGAAATAGCTTTAGGGCTAGCCTCTGTTTAAAGATTGTTGGGGGTAGAGCACTGAATGGGCTAGGGGCCTTCGCGGGTTACCAAACCCTATCAAACTTCGAATACCAATCAATTGTTCACAGGGAGTCAGACAGTGTGAGATAAGTTTCATTGTCAAAACGGAAACAGCCGAGATCTACAACTAAGGTCCCAAAGTAATGGTTAAGTGGAAAAGGATGTGTTATTGCTTAGACAACCAGGATGTTGGCTTAGAAGCAGCCACTCATTAAAAGAGTGCGTAATAGCTCACTGGTCGAGTGATAGTGCGCCGAAGATTCAACGGGGCTAAAACCATACACCGAAGTTTAGGAATTTGATTTATCAAATTGGTAGAGGAGCAATGTTTGCGGGCAGAAGCGATATCGTAAGGGGTCGTGGACTGCAAACAAGAGAGAATGCCGGCATGAGTAGCGAGAGCATAGTGAGAATCTATGCCGTCGAAAGTCTTAGGTTTCCTGGGGAAGGCTTGTCCGCCCAGGGTTAGTCGGGAACTAAGCTGAGGCCGAAAGGCGTAGGCGATGTCCAACTGGTAGATATTCCAGTACCACCAAAATACGACAAAGAGTCGATGCAGTGACACAGTAGGATAGTGGATGCGCGCTGATGGATATGTGCGTCTAAATCATGAGGGGTCAAATGAGTGAAGTACCGTTTGAGTGCACCCTAGGTGATGATGGGGAGTGAAAATTAGTAACGAAGTCCATGAATTCACACTGGCGAGAAAAGCTGCTAGATAGTATCAGGTGCCCGTACCGCAAACCGACACAGGTAGACGATGAGAGAATCATAAGACGAGCGGGATAACCCTTGTTAAGGAACTCGGCAAAATGACCCCGTAACTTCGGGAAAAGGGGTGCCAACTCTTGTGGAGCTTGTCTCTGCATAGGTTGGTCGCAGTGAATTGTCCCAAGCGACTGTTTACCAAAAACACAGGTTTCTGCTAAATCGCAAGATGAAGTATAGGAGCTGACGCCTGCCCGGTGCTGGAAGGTTAAGAGGAGATGTTAGCGCAAGCGAAGCGTTGAATTTAAGCCCCAGTGAACGGCGGCCGTAACTATAACGGTCCTAAGGTAGCGAAATTC
>CAMSQA010000016.1 GCA_947062475.1 uncultured Clostridia bacterium | reverse complement strand
TACACTCCGGATTACACTCTTTCCCTACACGACGCTCTTCCGATCTTAATGTAGTTAGAGATTTAAATATTAAAAATCATATTTTTTTTGGAAATAGAACTAAAATAATGAAGAATAACTTAATAAAAATAACAGGGAATACCTGCTATTATGGTAGCCTCAAGGGGAATCGAACCCCTGATTCCGCCGTGAGAGGGCGGCGTCTTAACCGCTTGACCATGAGGCCATAATTTTATCTTTTATAGTATAACAAAGCTTTTTACAAAAATCAAGCATTTTATTTAATTTTTATTTTTAAATTATTTTGTTTTTAATTTGAATTAGGGTATACTAAAAGATGAGTTTATATTCTGAGGTGAATAATATGTTTGGACGTAAAATAAAAATCGGTCTTGCTTTTGGTGGTGGTGGTGCGAGAGGTTTCTGCCATTTAGGTGCAATAAAAGCTTTTGAAGAATTTGGACTAAAGTTTGATTTTATTGCTGGAACAAGTGCAGGTAGTGTTGCTGGTGCATTTTATTCTGCAGGCTACACTTATAAACAAATGTATGAAATAATCAAAAATTTGAAAGAAAAGGATATTAGAAAAAATATCATTCCATTCACACCTTCAAAACTTGATGGAATTGGTGAAATTGTAATCAATCAATTGGGTGATATTAATATTGAAGATTTATCGATTCCGTTTGCGGCGGTTGCTGTTGATATAAAATCAACAAAAGAAGTTTGTTTTGCAAAAGGAAATTTGGCAAAAGCGGTTATGGGAAGTTGTGCCGTTCCTGGAATTTTTCAGCCTGTTGTTTATAATGATATGATACTTTGTGATGGTGGCCTTCAAAACACCATTCCTGCCGATATCCCTAGATATTTTGGTTGTGATTATGTTGTATCTGTTGACGTGAATAAGTCAAGGACATATGGCACAGATAGCACTAAATTTTTTGATGTTATCACATGTTCAATTCGCATTTTGATGAAAAGTAACGCAGTAAGAGGTTATGTCAATTCTGACATCGTTATTGCTCCAGAAACTAAGAGGTTTAAATCTACCAAAACAGATGGTATGGAAGAAATGATAGAAGAAGGATATAAAGCAACTATTGACCTAATGCCACAAATAATGGAATTATTTAAGAAGAAGAAGAGGGGAAATAAATTTAATTCTTCAAATAAAGATATAATTTTTATTAAATAAAATAATGAAAAAACTTAAGACTTTTAAAGAAAAATTTGCTGAAACTAGTTTTGCAAAGGGAGAATTTTATATCAAACTTTCCTTTACAATCTTTTTTGTTGTAATTTATGTAATTTTGTTTATATTTTTTGACGGAGTTACATTTTTTGAAAGTCAAAATTATTCGAGTTCATTTCAAGGAAATCCCTTTCAAATTCATGTGATTGATGTTGAGAATGGTGATGCAATTTTTATCAAATTGCCAAATAATAAAACTATGTTAATTGATACAGGTGAAGAAATTTATTATGATAGACTTTCTTCTTACATACGCCAATACAATCATTTTGAAAAAAGCAATAGCATTGATTATTTGCTTTTGACGCATGAAGATTCTGATCATATTGGAAGCGCAAAAAAGATAATTGAAAATTTTAATGTAAAAAGAATTTATAGACCAAAACTTTATTCCATGTTTGAAAAAGAAAATATTTTAAATGAATTTGACTATAAAGTTTCTTCAAGTAATGATTATAATAATGTAATAAAAGCTGCCTTTCAGAATAATTGTGAATTGATGTTTTCTCAAAGTGGAACGATAATAAATGAAGGTGACTGTCAAATTGAATTTTTGTTGCCTATGGAAACTTTATTTAATAATTCAAACAACGATAGTGCAGTGATAATGCTTTCTTATCAATCCAAAAAGTTTCTTTTTACAGGTGATATAGAATATCAAGCTGAAGAAAAATTAATAGAAAAGTATGGTGATAAATTGAAGGCAGATGTGTTGAAAGTTGCACATCATGGCTCTGCAACATCATCATCTCAGAGATTTTTAAATTATGTTCAACCAGATAAGGCAATTTTATCTTCAAGTGGCAAATCCTCAATTTTGCCAAATATAGATGTAGTAAATCGTTTAAAAGAAAACAATATTGAAGTTTTTGCAACTGGAAACATTGGACATTTTGCATTTACCGTTGAAAGTGGGCAAATAAAATTTGCTAAAGCTGTCTCAAAAGACAATTTTCTTGCTCTCATCTTTGCTATTTTTGTTATTTTTCTATTATTATTATGGCATTTCAATCTAAATAGATCAAATATTGCGTCATTTAAAATAAAAAATCAATAAAATATTGAACATTATAGAATTTTATGATAATATATAGGTATGAATGAAAATTGTGACAAGATAAATATTTTAATAGTTTCACTTAACGATAAATTTAGCAAGAATGTTGCTTCAGTTTTAGCTGATAAGCTTGATATGTTTATTGCTGATTGTCATCAAATGATTGTATATGATTTGATTGATCCAAAACAGGTTATTGAAAAATGTGGTTTAGAATATTTTAAACAGAGAGAAAAAAGCGTTATGAAAAGATGTGCTGACTTTTGTAACACAGTTCTTTCAATTGATTTTGATCTTTTTAAGGAAAACTATGCATTATTTTATAAATCAATTGTAATTTATCTTGATTTACCAGAAGAAAAAGCTGCAAAAGTTGCAAACAAAATTGATTTTGAAAATCGCGACAAATTTATAAAAAAATATGCAGACTTTAGTATCATTCAAGATAAATGTTTGGTTTTGCAGTCTGCAAAAAAAATTATTAATAAATTAGGAGAAATATATGAAAATTGCTGACAAAACTTTAAATTATGTTAAGTCGATTACAGCTCAGGCTATTTCAAATGCAGGCAGTGGACATACTGGTGCCTCTTTGGGTGTAAGTGCAATGATGCTTGCTCTTTTTAAAAATCACTATAATTTTGATATTTCTGATACTGATTATTTAAATAGGGATCGTTTTATTTTATCTGCTGGACATGCATGTCCTGTTTATTATACCTTACTCTCTTTGTTTGGTTTTGATGTTTCTTTGCAAGATTTAAAAAGTTTAAGATCTTTAGGTTCAAAAACTCCAGGTCATCCAGAAACAAAAACAACGGATGGAGTTGAGGTTTCAACAGGTCTTTCAGGTCAAGGGATTGCAAATGCTGTAGGTATGGCAATTGCACAATCAGTTATGGCAGAGAGATTTAATAGTGTAGGTTTTCCTATAATTAATCACTATACATATTGTCTTGCTGGAGACGGTTGTTTGATGGAGGGGGTTTCACAGGAAGCTTGCTCACTTGCTGGAAATCTTAACTTAAACAAACTCATCCTTCTTTATGACGCAAATGATGTCACTATGGATGGCAGTATAACATTAGTCAATCGTGAAAATGTTGCAAAAAAATTTAAAGCAATGGGTTGGAAAGTTGTTTATTGCAACAAAGGAAATGATTTCAATGCATGTTCAAAGGCAATTGCCAAAGCAAAAACTTCAAATAAACCTTGTATTATTATATTTAAAACAACAAGCGGAATTGGCACAGCAAAAGAAGGCACTTCTGCAATTCACGGCGTGGCTCTTTCTCCAGAAGAACTTAAAATTTTCAATAAAAAAATGGGTGTTTATGAAAATTTTTATGTGCCAAACGATGTCCGTGATTGGTGTATGGCAAGTTCAAGAATTGGCAAATTAAATCATGAAAAATGGAATCAAGATTTGGCAGTTTATGCTACATCAAATCCTGATCTTTACCGCCAATTTACTACCTTTTTTGATAAGAAAAAGCTTGATATTGATAAACTTTCAAGAAATACTTATAAATGGGAAGGATTGTCTGGAAGAGAACTTAATAAAATAGTTTTGAATGAAATATGTGATAAGCTTTATCAAGTCGTTGGAGGAACAGCTGATGTAACTCAGCAGAGTTCAACTTTTATAGAAAATGTTGGCAATTACAATGTCGGAAATAGAAGGGGAAGAAATATTCATTTTGGTGTGCGTGAGCATGCAATGGGTGGAATAGTAAACGGAATAAGTTTGTATGAAGATTTCATACCTTTTTGTGCAACTTTTTTGAGCTTTTCAGGATACATGTTGCCATCAATAAGAATGGCTTCTCTTATGAATTGCAATTCTCTTTTCATATTTACTCATGATAGTGTTTATGTAGGAAAGGATGGTCCAACACATCAACCGATTGAAGAACTTGGTCAACTTCGTTCGATAATAGGACTTACAACTTTCAGACCTTGTGATGGGAATGAACTTCTTGCAGGATACAAATATTTTCTTAGGGAAGGAGGAGCTTTTGCATTAATCCTTTCAAAGCAAAAGATGGATATTGTTGATGGTAAATTTAAAGAAGCGGAATTTGGTGGATACATTTTAAAACCAGCACGAAAAGATGCTGATATTGTAATTTATGCAACTGGAAGTGAAGTTTCTCTTGCTCTTATGGTGGCAAAAGAACTTGAAAAAAGATATGATGTAAGCGTAGTTTCAATGCCAAGTATTGAAATTTTTGAAAATCAATCAACTTTATATAAAAATAAAGTTTTGCAAAAAAGTGCATCGCTTAGAGTGGCAATTGAAGCCTCAAATGATGCAAGATGGTATAAATATATCGGTGAAAATGGTTTGTTTATTGGTATAGATAATTATCAAACCAGTGGCGAAGGAAAAGATGTATATTCTAAAGCTGGATTTAATGTGAAAGAGATTGTCAGAAAAATAACAAAAAAGATGAATTGATCTTAAATTTTTTATCAAATTAAAAGTTAAAAAAGAATGGAAAAAATTGCAATTATAGAGTAATAATTTTTCGATATTTTTAGACAAAATAAATTCTTTCTTGACATAATATTAAACTCATCAAAAATCATCTCTTAGTATAATATATTAAGAGGTGATTTTTATGTTTATTAAAAAAAATATTGTGCTTAGTGGTGTTGATAATCCTTCTCAAAAAGCAGTGCTTACTTTAGAATGTGATGGACAAATGGCGAAGGGGAGACTTAGACTCTATAATTTTGGCGTAGAACCTAAAGGTATAATAAGCTTGGGACTTTATTATGGGGGAAATGTGATTAAGGCAGGTCTTATAAGAAGTTCACAAATGCTATATACTTTTGCATGTCAATCTGAGAATATAAGCGATGATTTTTCTTGTGCTGTAATTAATTTTGTTAATGGAGAACCAAGTCCAATACTTTATGGCAAAGGAGAAGGATATTCAGATAAAGATGAAATTTTCAGTCAGGTAATAGAAAAAATTAAAACTTCAAAGAATGTTGATGAAGTTGAAAAAACTCTTGATAAATATGGTGTAGATTTTGATGAAGAACTCAAGAGTGAAATAGAATACGAGATTGACAATTGTATGGCAAAGAAGGAATGCGGAGATTGCGAAAATTGTGAATATAAAAAATTTTATTTAGAAAATTCACAAAGTCAAAAATTAGAACTTTCCTCAGATGCACACAAAGAGCTTGTTTCATCATTGGAAAATGAAGATGATGAAGAAGATGAAGATCAAAACATCAATTTTTATGCAGAACTCAAGCCTCAACTTGACAATCTTTTTGCAAATAATCCAAGTGAAGATTATCTTGAAAATCTTTTGCCAAATTCAAAATGGGTTAAAGTAAGCATAGATGACAATGGCAATTATTATGTGCTTGGTTTAATTTATGAAGATGATAGACTTGTATATATTTGTTATGGCGTGCCAGGCGTTTATCAAAAAAATTCACCAAGAGAGCTTTCAGGTTATCCAGTATGGTTTCCGCTTGATGAAGCAAAGCCTGAAGGCTTTGGATATTGGTTGTCTTATCAAGATGCAGAAAGCGGAGAAAGTGTAAAAGCAGTTGTCGTTTAAAGGGTTGGCTTATGGATATATTTTTATATATAAGTATAGCATTGCTTATTTTAATGCTTGTAGGTTTGGCTGTTTATTTGATTATTGGAAATACTCTTTATCGCTTAATTTTGACAAGAAAGGGAAAAATGCTGAAAAGAATTGTTAGATATTTTGAATGCGAAGAAGAATATAAAATTTTTAATGATAAGTTTGAAAAAATTACTATTTCAAGTCAGGATGGACTAAAATTGTGTGGTTTTTTTAGAGATAACAATTGTGCAAAACTTGCAATACTAGTTCATGGTTATGGTGGAAATCATTTGCATAGTGCGAAATTCGCGAAATATTTTATTAATAGAGGTTATGATATCCTCGCAATTGACCAAAGATGTCATGGAGATAGTGAAGGTCGAGATATTACTATGGGCAAGATGGAAAGCGAAGATTTATTGCTTTGGATAAACAAAATGCTTGAAATAAAACCAAATTATAAAATTTTATTATTTGGCGCTTCTATGGGTGCAAGCACAGTGTGCATTGCCAGTGGAGAAAATTTGCCAAGCAACGTTGTATTAGCTGTGGAAGATAGTGGCTATGACAATGCTGACAGAGAGCTAAGATATATGTTTTTGCAACATAAGATTTTGTCAAAGTTTCTTTATAAGATATTTTACAACTACACAAAGAAAACTCAAGAGCTTGATCTAAAAAGGGTAGATATGATTTCACAATTAAAATCGACAAAGATTCCAATGATGTTTATTCATGGGGATAGTGATAAAATAGTGCCTACAGAAATGGTGTATAATTTATCTGTTCAAATACCCGAAATGCGAAGAGGGCTTTATATAGGAGTTGGTGCAGGACATGTGCATTCCTATAAAGAAAACGAAAGAAATTATGAAAGAGCTTTGGGAGGTTTTCTGTCAAAGTTTAATATGTAAAATTTAAATTATATAAAAAAGGCACATTTTTATGTGTCTTTTTTATAATCAATTGTTTGATTTATTTTCAAGCTTATTATATTCATAAATCGCTTGATTTTTCTGTTTTTCTAATAGGTTTTGTTTTCCTTTTTCTAAAGTTATTTGAAATCTTCTTTCGCCTTTAAGAAAATCAAAATAGATTTCGCTGTTCATTTTACTTGAAAGTTCAAGCTTATCAAGGGCAGGGTCATATTTGTATAAAGGCCAAAATCCACATTCAACAGCCATTTTAGTTTCTTGCATCATGTCTGAAAGTTCAAACCCCTGATTAATGCAAGGTGCATAAGCAATAACTATACTTACACCTTTATAATCTTGTGCTTCACTAAGCGTTTTGATTGCATGGTTCATATTTCCGCCCAGTGCAATTTGACCTACAAATACATCCTTATAAGAAAGTGCAATCTGACCTAAATTTTTCTTTGCAACTTTCTTGCCACTGTCAGCAAACTTTACACTTGCACCTGTTGGTGTTGCTTTGCTTGCTTGACCGCCTGTATTAGAATAACTTTGATTGTCAAGCACCAAAATATTGACATCTTCACCACTTGCAAGAACATGATCAAGACCACCAAAGCCTATATCGTCAGCCCATCCATCTCCACCGATAATCCAAATTTTTTTGTCTTTGTTTTTTTCATTAAACTCGCTTCCAAGCTTAATGCCAAGACCAAATTCAGCATTATCTTCAAACAAACTATTTGCCCAGAAAACGCCTCCATTTTCATCTTTTCCATAAGGGCAAGCACCAAAAGTTCCGCCGTAGATCGAAGAGCAACCTGTGGCATTTGCAATCATCATATTGCTTCCATTAAGCATTGTTAATATTTTTATATATGGTGTTTCACCACATCCTGCACAAGCACCAGAAAATTCAAATAAACTATCATTAAATTGAAGCCCTTTTGTCATTTTTGGTGAAAATAGAGTTTGTTTTTGACGTTTTAACTTAATTTCGTCTTTATATTCTTCTATTTTTTTATCATAAACTTCTTCTGTGCCAACCATTTCAAGAGCTTTATTAATTGCAGGGCAGGTCTTTGCACATACTCCGCAACCTGTGCAATCATCTGGAGATAATAAAATTTTATATAATTTATCATTAAGTCCAATTGCTTTAACAAAATCTTCCTTTCCCATTTGATTGTCAATAAGCATTGCCTTCAATGCAGAATGAGGACAGGCAATTACGCATTGACCACACTGAATACAATTTTCTTTTATCCAGTTTGGCAATCTTGACGCAATACCTCTTTTCTCATATTGACTTGTTGCAAGTGGGGTAGAACCATCTACTTCAAATTTTGAAACTTTAATTAAATCTCCTTGTAAATTTTTGATAGGAAGCATAATATCGTTGTAAAACTTGTTGTCATAGTCATTGTTATTTTTTTGATATTCTTTTCCAACTAAATTTTTTACATCAACTTCTGTTGCACTAAAAATAGCAGCTTTCATTGCGTTGATATTCTTGTCTACAACTTCTTTTCCTTTTATAGAAAAAGTATTTTCAATAGCTTTTGAAATATTAGCAATAATTTCTTCATCGCTTAAAAGATTTGAACATTTGAAGAGCGCGGTTTGCATTATAATATTAATTTTGCTGCCTAAATTATTTTCACGAGCAATTTTTTGTCCATCAATGACAAACAGCTTTGAATTTGTTTTTTGAAGCATTTCGACATAATTTTTTGGCAAAACTTTTCCTATTTCATCTTTATTAAAGATCGTGTTTAATAATACTACACCATTTTCTTTCAAGCCTTCAAGACAATTATATCTTGTAACGAAAGAGAAGTTGTTTATTGATATTAGATTGGCATGCTTTACAAGATATTCGCTCTTAATAGGGTTGTCAGAAAGTCTCAAGTGTGAAATTGTCAAGCTGCCTGATTTTTTTGAATCATATTCAAAATATCCTTGCACATATTTGTCATAATTTTCACCTAAAATTTTAATTGTTGATTTACTTGAAGATACAGAGCCATCAGAACCTAAGCCAAAAATTTTGATTGAAAAACTTTCATCTTGATAAGGTTCATTTGAAAGAGGAAGAGAAGAACCAAACATATCATCATCAATTCCAACAGTAAAATCATCTTTTCCGCCACCAAGCATATTGTCAAAGACTGCTTTAATACAAGCTGGAGTAAAGTCTTTTCCGCCAAGCCCATATCTTCCTGAAAGTGTTTTAGCCGAAATTTTAAATGAATTTAATGCAGACACTATGTCAAGATAAAGTGGAGGTTTTGATCCATTTTCTTTTGTTCTGTCAAGCACAGTTATATTTTTTACAGTTTTTGGCAGAATTTCTATAAAACGATTTGAGAAAAAAGGTCTATAAAGTCTGACTTTTATCAAACCTATTTTTTCCTCTTTATTTTTTTCTATATATTCTTCGATAGATTGGCAGGATGAACCCATTGCAACTATAACAGATTCTGCATTTTTATGACCAACATACTCAAATGCTTTGTAATTTGAATTTGTTTTTTCGTTTATTAAAGCAAAAACTTCATTTAAATTTTTTTCTATTTTATTATAGTTTTCACTATTTCTCTCACGATTTTGAAAGAATACATCAGGATTTTGGGCTGTTCCATATTGTTTGTCTTGATATGATGAAATAAAGGTTTGCGGATAATTACCAATTAATTCTTTTATTTCATCATCTTCAAAAACTTTGATTTTTTGATATTCATGACTTGTTCTAAATCCATCAAAATGATGAAGCACTGGCAAAGAACATCTTAATGCAAGCATATGAGAGGCAAGAGCCATATGCACAGATTCTTGCACTGAAAATGCACCAAGCATTATAAAGCCTGTGCTTCGAACAGCCATAATATCAGAATGATCGCAAAAAATTGAAAGGGCATGAGAAGCGACTGCTCTTGAAGCGACATGTATGACAGCAGGTAGACATTCGCCAGCCATTTTAAACATGTTTGGAATCATAAGCAAAAGTCCTTGACTTGATGTAAACGTGCTTGAAAGTGAGTGTGATGAAAGGGCTCCATGCAAAAGACCTGCTACGCCTCCTTCAGACTGCATTTCAATAATCTTGACATCTTGACCGAATATATTTTTTTGACCTTTACTGCTAAGCGAAGAGGCATGTTCTGCCATAGGGCTTGAAGGTGTAATTGGATAGATTGGAATTACCTGTGATAATTTATACGCTATGCTGCCAACGGCAGAGCAAGCATCAGTAATAATAGTTTTCATAAAAAGTCTCCTGAATAAAAGTATATATTTTTTTTATAAATAAGTCAAATATATTTTATGAAAGATGTCTTATATAATGTTTTTAAAGATATTGTTTATCAAAAGATTTGACATGTTTGTTTTCTTTTTATAAAATATATTTTATGAAAAGAATATTATTGACAATAGAGTATGATGGCACAGAATTTTCAGGCTGGCAAAAACAACCAAATCAAAGGACAGTTCAGGGAGAAATTGAAGAGGCTATTTTTAGAAGCATTGGTGAAAGGGTTGAAGTTTTTGGAAGCGGAAGAACAGATGCGGGAGTGCATGCTTTCAATCAGTCAGCTCATTTTGATTTAAAAGCGCCAGTCCCTATATCAAAAATTGCAGATGTTTTAAATAATGCTCTGCCTTGTGATATAGCAATAAAAAGAGCGGAGGAAGTTGATGGCGAATTTCATGCTCGATTTTCGATAAAGAAAAAACAATATCTATATAAGATATACAATGGTATTAAAAAAGATGTGTTTTTGGCTAACAGAGCGGCATGGATAAAAAAACAGCTTAATATTGACAAAATGCGAGAAGTTGCTGACATGCTTGTGGGGACTCATGACTTTCATGGTTATTGTTCGGCGAACACTTCTGTAGAAAATTTTGTCAGGACCATCTTTGATTTAACTGTTGAAAAAATTGAGGATTTTGTTTATGTGAGTGTCACAGGAAATGGTTTTTTATATAATATGGTAAGAATTATTGTAGGCACGCTTGTTGATTTCTCTATGGGCAAATTGACAAAAGAAGATGTTTTAATTGCATTGAGAGAAGGGCAGCGTTCTCATTCTGGGCAGACTATGCCAGCTTGTGGCTTGTATTTAAATGAAACTTTTTATAATTAAAATTGATATAATTGCCTTAAAAATATTATTATATATTTTTAATTATTTTGCTAAGCATTTTATTGATTTTTTATTAAATTTATGATAAAATATTTTTTATGGAGAAGTTTATGTTGACTGATGACTATTTGAAAGAATTATGGTTTAAATTTTTTACCGAACATGGTTTTAAGAAAATTGATGGATATTCTATTATTCCAGAAAATGATCCAACTGTCCTGTTTACTACAGCTGGCATGCATCCGCTTGTGCCATATCTTTTGGGTGAGCCACATCCAGCTGGCAACAGAATTTGTGATGTGCAAAGATGTATAAGAACTAATGATATTGAAAGCGTTGGTGATGATTGGCATTTGACTTGTTTCGAAATGCTTGGAAATTGGTTTTTGGGAGATTGCCCAAAAGAAGAAATGATAAAACTTTCCTATGAATTTTTGACAAGCCCAAAATATTTAGGTTTAAAGAAAGAAAACCTTGCAACAACTGTTTTTGCTGGTGATGAAACAGCTCCTCGTGATGAAAATGCTTGCAAAACATGGAAAGAATGTGGAATTAAGGATGTTTTCTATTGTGGTAAGGATGACAATTGGTGGGCTTTAGGTGGTGGTGTTGGCCCTTGTGGTCCAGACAGCGAGATGTTTCTTGACACAGGTAAGCCAAAATGTAGTGATACTTGTTCACCATCTTGTGGTTGTGGGAAATATGTCGAAATTTGGAATGATGTTTTCATGCAATACAATGTAAAAAACACTGGTGAAAAAGCTGAAAAACTTGAAAGACCAAATATCGATACAGGAATGGGGCTTGAAAGAACTATTGCTATTTTAAACAAAGCAAAAAGTGTATATGATACAGGCTGCTTAAAAGATGTCATTGAATTTATCTCTTTGCATGCAAAAAAAGGATATAAAGAAGATGAGAAAACAACAAGGTATTATCGAATAATAACTGATCATTTACGTTCTTCTGTGTTTATTTTAGGAGATGCAAGAGGAGTTACTCCTTCAAATGTAGGTCAAGGATATATTTTAAGAAGATTTATCAGAAGAGCAATAAACTGTGCAAGATTTATAGGGCTTGACTGCTCATGCTTTACTGATATTGCTGATATTTATGTTGAAAAGTATGGGAAATATTATGATGATATTGCATCAAAACGAGATTTTATAAAGGAAGAACTTTTAAAAGAAGTTGATAAATTTACAAAGGCAATTGAAGATGGTCATAAAGAGTTTGAAAAGGTGATTTCAGGAATTGAAAAACATAAACTGTTTGCTGAAAAGACTGGGGAACTGGTTGAAAATAAAATCAGCGGAAAAGCAGCTTTTAGACTTTATGATACTTTTGGATTTCCTTTTGAACTTACTAAAGAATTGGCACTTGAAAGAGGCTATAGTGTGGATCAAGATGAATTTAATGAGAAGTTTAAAGAACATCAAGAAAAATCTCGTCAAGCTGCTGTTGGTCAATTTAAAGGAGGCTTAGCAGACAGCTCAAAACAAAGTGCATATCTTCACACTGCAACACATCTTCTTTTAGCGGGACTTCAAAAGAAATATGGTTTTGATGTGAAGCAGAGAGGTTCAAATATTACACCAGAGCGTTTGCGTTTTGATTTTAATCTTGATCATAAAATGACTAAGGAAGAACTTGATGAAATTGAAAACTTTGTCAATGATGCAATAAATAGGGCAATTCCAGTAGTTTGCGAAATTATGAGCTTGGAAGAAGCAAAAATTAATGGTGCAGAAGGAATTTTTGCAAGTAAATATGGTCAAGAGGTCAAAGTTTACACAATTGGAGATATTAGCAAAGAAATTTGTGGAGGACCTCATGCTGAAAATACAAAAGATCTTCACCATTTCAAAATAATTAAAGAAGAGTCATCTTCAAGCGGAATAAGAAGAATAAAAGCAATACTTGATTAAAGTTTGAATAATTTATTTTTATTGTTATTGTATTTTTAATATAAATATGATACAATTAATTAAAAGGAGGAATCAATGGCAAAGAAAGGTAATGTGAAAAAAGGATTTGCAAATTATTTGCTCATATTATTTATTGCAATAATTGCCGCATTCTTTATCTTGGTGACAATTATGCTCTTTTCTCCATTTAAAAGTATTTTAGGATTTAAATATTTTGTTTATTACGGAAAAGGTGAAACTTTTGCTTCAGTAAAACAAGAAGATAAAGTTATTGATATCAATTATTCGCTTATTGATAATATTGATATTGATTGCGGTTATTCGAATGTTTCAATTAAAAGAGCTGCATCAAAGATTGATTATGGTCAGGTTGTGATTGAAAATAATTGTTCTGGATTTGCAAGAGAAGATCAAGATACAGGATTTGATTATGAGGTCTCTTTCACTGATGCAAACTACAGAAATCTAAAAATAAAGGTTGTTGAGCCTGAAGGATTCTTATTCTTCAAAAAAGATATTTCTATTACACTTTTGACAACAGTTCAACAAGTAAATTCTTTCAATCATACAAAAATTAATATAAATTCCACTAAAGGTGATGTTTATGTTGGAAATAGAAATATTTTAAATCAATCTGCGTCAAATGATATCGCTGTTAAATCTTTAAATATAAAAAATACAGAAGGCGACATATTTTTCTTTGAACAAACTTCCAATATCAATAATTTAACGATTAAAACCAATAATGGAAATATCAATGCAAATTCAAGCTTTTCGATTGACGACTTAAAATTGAATGCTGCAAAATCAAAAATCAGTCTTAAAAGTTTGACATTACAAAAGGCAAAATTGGATTTGGGTAATTCAGAATTTAATGTTGGCAACTTAAAAGTTTCAGATAAAGCCGATTTATTTATAAAAAATGGATATGTCAGCATTGATGAATTAAACGGCACTCTCACATCAAATTCAATGATAAATGATATGGGAAAAGCAAATATATATATAAATAAAATAAACAGTGGAAATATCGTAATTCCAAATGCAAATAATTCAACTATTAAATTAGGGAATGTGAATGCTTCTTCGCAAGTTTATGTGAGAGGAAGAGATTGCAACGCAAGTATAGATAATCTTTTGGGAATTGCGATTTTGGAAACAACTAAGGGTAATATAAATATTTCAGCTGAGAATGATGAAAAAAGCACTGCTTATCCTCGTGTAGATGTCAAGACAAGTTCTGGAAATATAAACTTAAAATATATTATTGATAAAATAAATGATAATTATATCAATCTTAAATCATATTCTGGAAAGATCAATGTTGAAGTAAAACATGATGTTGCATTCTTGCTTAATGTTTTAAATACAAAAAATGAGCAAAGAACAAGCAAAAATATATCAGTTGAAGGTTATGGAAGCGATTTTGAAATTCCTTTAAAAAGAAATGATGGCACAAGCAAGTTAAACATTATTTCCGATGGTAAAATTTCAGTTAATTTCGATGAATGATAAAAAAAATAAGAGAAAATATATAAGTTTTCTCTTATTTTTTTTGTTATTTTATTTTAAAATAAATCTATTCGTTGAATATTTTAAGCTTTTCGTCATCTTTTTTGATATATTTTCGTTCTAAAAAGCCATTTGGATTGAGCTTATAAAATTTAAATCTAAGAATCATAAAAATAATTAGTCCTAAAACTCCACAGGTAATTTGTGCTATATCTGTATTGAAAGGGGTTGCAAGAAATATTGAAAGAAGGGCTCTAATAGCCTTAACAGTTAAATTTATTATTGTTGTGATAGTAGGGGAATATTCAAGCTGTAAAAATGTTTGCAAATTGGCTTTGAAAATATTGATTATAAAATCTGCTATTTGAATGCTTAGATAAATAATACCTATTTTTAAAATGACATTATATATTTTGAAGAGTGAGAAAAATAAAATAATTCCTATTGTTAAATAAAAAATTGTGATTATTGCTGAATATTTTAAAGCCTTTTTATAGTTGTATTTTGCTTGAGATAAATCTATTTTTGCAATTTTATTTATTACAAAAAGTGAATCCCAGAGAGGATCTGTAATTAAGTTTATAAAACTTATTGCAGTGTAGTATTCTTCGCCAAAACTGAAAGCCTTTCTAAAGCCAAAAAGATAAATGATTAGCATAAAAATTTCGCCGACAATAGTTAAGGATTCATATCGAAAATTTTTTAAAATATTAAAATCAAATTTTAATTTTTTTAGAGTAAAAGCAAACCAAACTACAACATAAATCAATAGCACAACTAAGTTTGTCAGCAAAATTGCCAACTGGATTTTAGTTATTAATGCTGAAATCGTGACTGTCAAAAAGTTTAAAAGTATAAAACCAATGTTGCAAAGATTGGCTTGTTTGTCTTTGTTCTCAAAATATAATTTTTCTGAAATCATATTATTGACAAAGCTTAAAAATAACTGACCTATTGCCATCAAGGTGAAAATTTTATAAATTTTTGCATCCATGTTCATGAAAGTAATATAATTGTCTACAAAAATTGAAACTAAACCAAATGTTATGACACCAAAAATCAAGCCTAAGATAATGCCAGTATCAACACAATTTTTATTTTCTTCTTTATTTGCTCTTATATTTGATGCTGACGAGAAAAAACTTAAAAGCATAGATACGGCAAACTGCAGTGGATAAACAATAGAAAAAATACCAGAGAATGCGGTGTTTCCAGTAATAAATCCAAGCATAAAATATGTCATCACATTTAACACAGAAAAAACAAAAGATGTCAGAGATATAGTAAAATAACGTTTCATAAGGGAAATTATATCATATATTTTCATTTTAGTCAATTTCTAATTTAGTCATAACAAAGAAAGGACTATCTAAAAATAAAATAAAGTGTGCAGATCAATTCTTATCATCGTTTTTACTATCTTATCGACAAAATTCGATAAAAAATGATGTGATAATTAAAAATACAATAACTTTGAGAGTTTTAGGGTTATAGCATTTTTAGTTGTCAATGATGAATGAAAAGTAGCGCAGTAAACCGCCGAAAAGGGTAGCAGACAGGCACAGGGTTTGAACTCCAAATTATAATTTTGCTATTCTGAAAATATAATTTTGTATGGCAAAATTTATAAAAAGCAAAACTTTATGGCGATTAGTTAGTTCATTTTTCATTATAACTTTGGCGTGTTTAATATTGAGCTTTGTCGTTTACTATGGACAATATTTTCAAAATTGGTTAAACAGTGCATACGCTCTGCATAAACAAATAACCATAATCGGTTGGTTTTTATTGTTCGTCTATTATGGAATTTGTCTGTTTTGTTTATGGCAATTTAATAAACAAGATAGTAATTATTTGTTTTTGTTTGCAATTCAAATTTTTACATTTGCCGTTTATATTATTTCAATTTACTGTTTCTCTGCGTATATATTGGTGGCGTTTAGCAGTGCTTTATCTATAATTTTTTCTATATGGTTAGTTAATTTGCTATTTAAGAATAAGCAATATGTTTTAATGTCGTTGTCAGTAGTATTGGTATTTCTGTATCTATATTTATTGTTTTGCGGAGTGCTTTACTGTTCACTTGAATATGGTGTTTGGAAAGACTGAAAATGTCGTATTTCATCTTTCGATAAAATACGACATTATTCTTGTCCATAATGAATGAAAAGTAGCGTAGTAAAACGCCGAATAGGATAGCCGT
>CAMSQA010000015.1 GCA_947062475.1 uncultured Clostridia bacterium | reverse complement strand
AAACCCTTGAAGCCAATGATGTCACTCAAGACACAAGGCTTGCAAGTGTTGAAAAGGTCAACAGGGCTCAAGACAACCGCTTAAACAATATTGATACTCTCAACAAAGCTCAAAATACTAGACTTGATGCTCTTGAAGCAAGCGACACTGCACAAATTGAAAGAATTGAAACCCTTGAAGCCAATGATGTCACTCAAGACACAAGGCTTGCAAGTGTTGAAAAAGTCAACAGAGCTCAAGACAATCGCTTAAACAATATTGATACTCTCAACAAAGCTCAAAATACTAGACTTGACACTTTAGAAACTGAAAAAACTGAGATAAAAAACGATGTCACTGCATTGTTTAATTCTGGAGTTGGCACTGGACCAACGATAGATGTAATATATGATATGAAAAGCACTGATGCAAATATCAATCGTGGCTTTACGACTGGAATGATAGGAAGCAAATATTTTTTATTTGATTTCACTCCATACAAATCTCTTCAAATTTTTGCAACATTAGGTGGATTTGACGCACAAAAAACAATATTTTTAAACGATCGCAACAAGCTTGATTTCACCTTTCTTTCAATTACAGCAACTTTTGCAGGCTTAAACTTTTTAAAAGCGCAAATATCTACAACTTTAGATAGATTTCAAGTATCAGGTTATTCAACTTGGACCTATTCAGGTTCAACAAAGGCAATTACTGTTGAAAATGGCTCAAGCAAAGAAACCATGTTTATTTATCGAATAGAAGGC
Organism: uncultured Clostridia bacterium; assembly: GCA_947062475.1. GTDB lineage: Bacteria > Bacillota > Clostridia > Christensenellales > UBA1242 > Caccovivens. The sequence goes on along the minus strand of CAMSQA010000015.1, from coordinate 16,301 downwards.
ACACGAAAGTAAGCTTGTTTAAAAATGGCAAACACTTTTGCTTTATATTTTTAATGCTCATATAGACAAAAAAACCTCTATTTAAAGAGGTTTTTTTTTAACGTAAAAAAACAAAATATAATTTAATCAAATTTGCTTGTTTTTTAGCCTTCCATAATCATTTTGTCAGCAATCAAAGCAATAAGTTCTCCATTTGTAGGTTTGTCATTTGCACCATATATCTGAAGCCCAAATAAATTGTTGATATTTTCAATCTTTCCTCTATTCCAAGCAACTTCAATAGCATGACGCATTCCGCGTTCTACCTTTGATGAACTTGTAGAAAATTTCTCTGCAATAGTTGGATAAAGTCTTTTTGTAATTGAAGCAATAATATCAGGATCAACAACTGCAAGTTTTACAGCCTCTCTCAAAAATTGATAGCCTTTTATATGGGCAGGTATTCCTATACTAATAAAGATATTTGCAATTTTTTCATCAAGAGCTTTATCACCTTCTGCATTTAGGATTGGATTTGAAAGATCTTTAAGACGTTCTTCCAAATTTTCTGGCGAAATTGGTTTGACCATAAAATAACTTGCTCCCTCTTTCATCGCTTTTGAAATAAAGCCTGCATGAGAAAGGTTGGATACAAAAATAATTTTTGTCATTTTATTACCCATTTCACGTTTGAGCATTTCAATCACTTTAAAACCATCAGCACCAGCAAGTAATACCTCTGTGATTAGAAAATCTGGTTTCAAGGAAACTACTTCTCCTGCAACTACCATGCCATCACTGCCCTTTCCAACTATCTCAAATTCATCAGATTTTGCTTCGAAATAAGCTGTGAGCTTTTCAAGTTCTTCCTGTTCTGAGTCAGCCAAATATATTTTAATTTTTTTTGAGTTATCCATTTTATATCTCCTTTAATTGATGCCATATTTATCGCAATCTCGATATATAAAAGATACCATATTCAATCTACAAAAAAAAGCATAACTCGATTAAAATAATCACGAGTTATGTCTTAATTTGTCGATATATGTCGAAAACAGATTTTTTTGTATTTATTTGCTTTTTCCTATCAATTGAGAATTTCCGTTTTTATCAACTCTAAACATATAATAGTTTTCATCTGTTTCTTTTTCTTGTTCATTTTCATTATTTTCAGGGTTTTCGATATCTTCAACATCAGCTATTTGAGAGAAATAGTAGATAAATTCTCCATCATATCCACATTGACCTGAAATGATTTCTTTTTCACTAAGAGTCAAAATTGTTTCTATATTTTGGTCTATAGTGCTTATTCTCTTGATTGTTTTTGAAGATGAAGTATAAACATAGTCATTTTCTACAAATAATATGTCAGTAAAATCACTGCTGTCCATAAGTCTTTGATTTTTTGAAGAAAGTTGTTTAAAGATAAGTGCACCTTCGCTTGTTTTAAAAATATATCCATCGCCTGCCTTTTGCACATCTGAGATTGAACTTGAAGTGTAAAATCTTTCAGAAAGTGGGGCATTGAAATAGCTATCGCTGCTGGCAAGGTCTTTATAATAAACTTCTGTCTCTGAGTTTGGCTGCTGATAAGCATAGAAAACAACATCACCTGCTCTTCCAACAAAATTTACAGTTTTGCCTGCATTTCCATTGTCAAGATCGGTCACTTCTCCACTTGCAAAGTCAACTGACTTAACTGCAGTAGTCTCTTGTGCTTGCTCAGAGCTTACAGTATAAATTATATTTTTTTGAACTGAATTTTCATCTGCGATTGCGTAAGATTTTACATCTTTTGCAATAGTTTTAAGTTTACCGATTTTGTCACCAATTTTGATTGTTTTGATTGTAAAAGTATTTCCATCAGCTGGCTCAACAATAATATAATAATAATTATTGTCGCTTCCCTTTTGAATGGTTATCGCGCTGCCTTCTCCCTGTTTAAAAGCAGAATTTTTTACAAGTTCTTTAAGACCATCACCATTATATTTCATTCTAAAGAGAGATACCTGAGTATAATCATTTTTCATATCACTTGTTTTGTGAGTATTTGCAGACGCAAAATAGATATATCCGCCCAAAGCATACATATCTTGCTTTTGAAAACCTACAAGTTTCTTGTCATTGACCTTTTCAATTTGTTTTGGAGTTGAGTAAGGCTTTAAGACATCAGATACTTTTTCATCAAAAGTCAAATCCAAACTAAGATTTAATCTTGACATATAACCAGTTTTTGTAGCACCATTATAATCAAATCCTTCACCACTTGAAGCTGTATATCCATTGCCAAAATATAAATAATCTCCAACAACTAAAACTTGACCTTTGTTGTATTGCAGATCTTTATAATATGCATCTTTTCCATTTATTTTTACATTTGATACCGTTGCACATCCCACCATAAGCAAAGAAACGCAAAAAATGAGAGCAAAGATTTTTAAAATATTTTTTTTCATTTAAACTTCCTTTTTTACACAAAAAAATTTTACTATAAATTATCCTTTTTGTCAAATAAATTGATATAAATGATTGTTGCCATAAATATCAAAATTACACCTGTTTTGTTTAATAAAAAGTTATTTCTGTCAAATTGTTGTCAACAATGTCACACGAAGTCAAATAATATGGGATATTGTTTTTGACAAAAGTGGTTTTCATACCTTTCTGCCCATGCAAATGTCCAAAAATAACAGCATCAACCTTATATCTTTCAATCAACTGACTAAACGCACTGTCATTATGATAAAAATCAACTGGCGGATAATGAATCATACAGATAAGTTTATCGCCTTCTTGACGCAATTTGTTGGCATTTTCAAGTGTCATGCCAAGTCTAATTACCTCTCTGTCAAAAATCTTTTTATCTTCCATTGAAAGGCTTTCATATCTTTCAACGCCCTTCCAGCCTCTTGTCCCACATACAATAATGCCATCATCAAATCGGATAGCATCATTTTGAATTGCATAAAATTTATAAGGCAGGATTGCCCTCAGCGAAGAAATCGACTTCCACCAATAGTCATGATTGCCCTTTATCAAAACTTTTTTCCCAGGCAAATCCATAAGCAGATTTAAATCTGCAACGACCTGTTCAAGTTTCATAGCCCAAGACAAATCACCAGCCATCAGCACTATATCATCTTCACCTACTTTCTCCTTCCACTGGGAAAAAATCTTTTCGAGATACCCCTCCCAAACAGGCCCAAAAACATCCATTGGTTTTTCGTTATTGATGGACAAATGTAGGTCGCTTATAGCAAATATTTTCATTATAAACTTTTTAAAACCTCTTGGACTTTTTTCATTTCACACTTGCCTGCAAAATTGATTTTAAAATGTTTCATTACATTTGGCACACTTTTATCTTCAAGTGACAAGATCACTGCTTTTATCTCTTCTTCACTCATCATTTGAGGAAGATATTTTTCAGCAAGTTTTATTTGGGCTGCAATATTTTGGGCTTCTGTCATATTGCCAACTTTTGCATATCCTTCTTTTTCGTCACAAAGCTCTTTGATTGACTTTTGAAGAATGCGAATGATGTCAGCATCGGCAATATCTTCACCTTTTTCACGCTTGTTTATTTCTTCAAGTTTGATTTTATTTAAAACAACAGAATAAAAACTTCTTGCAATAGTGTCTTTATCTCTCATTGCTTGAATATTTGCTTTTTTAATTTCTTCGTAAATCATAGTTTCTCCTTTTTTTAATTATATTTTAGTATATTTTGCTGAAATTGTCTATCAAATTATTAATTAAAATTGACAAAATTAAAAGAAAATAGTATAATATAAATGTGAAAGAAATAAAAGATAGAAAATATTATATCAAAAATTTATTTTTTGTTAAATTGGCAAGAGTCCGCGACATAAAGATGCCATCTATTTGGGGGCCAACTATATATAATGTTGAAAAGTATGTCGACTTTTTCCTTGCGCATCGCGAAAAAAAGATGAATGGAGAAATTACATTTACCGTGCCAACTTTTTATCAATCAAATATTAAAGATGACTATAATTTAGCTAGAGAAGATGATTTGATTATATTTGAAAAACATCATTTTTATGAATTTATGCAAAGTGATAAAAAACATCTTTCCTATGCTGAAATAAAAGAATATGAAAAATGTGTGAACCAACATTATAAAAAATTAGCTGTTAAAAATACAGCAAACAACCATGCTGATAATGAAGAAAGGGATTTATAATAATAATTGTCAAAAAAACAATAAAACAGCAATAAAAAATTAAAAATTCTCTTGACAAAGAGAGTTTTTTTATATATACTTAAAAAGCATGGCAGCATAGCTCAGCTGGCTAGAGCGCACGATTCATACTCGTGAGGTCACTGGTTCGATCCCAGTTGCTGCTACCAAAAAAGTGTTGGAAATATCTCCAACACTTTTTTTATTTCTTTTTTGATTTAACATTTCTATTCTTAAATTTAATGATGATTATTGTTACTGCACTTGTAAAAACAGGAATAAGCAATGCAAAGAAGATCCACCAACCTTTATTTATTTGAGTAATTGACAAAGTCATAGTGTTGTCAGTTTTCAATTCATCATCATCGACTATCCAAACATGGTGATATTTTTTATCATTCCCATAATATTGCAATTTTGCATCAGATTTCAATTTTTGAGACATAGTGCCATAATTGTAAATGAATTGGCAGTCATATATTTCACCCAATTTTTTCTCGAAAGAAAGCCCTTTCGCAGCAGAAAGATATCTCTCTTTATAAATTTCACCCACCATTTGCTGACCTTTTTCTGTTTTTACTTGTGCTGAGAAAGGAAATATGCCTTTATTTACAATTTTTTTCATAAAAATATTTCCATTATATTTTTTTGATTGACTTATTTCATCATCTGTTTTCTCACTAAAGTTGTAATAATTCCATGCACCTGACGAGGTAAAAACAACTTCAAAGCCTACAAAATCACCACTACTTTGATAACTTACATCAGTCAATATTACACCCTGATTGATTTTATATTCATCAATTGGATTGCTTACATACTTGAGTGCATAACCAAACAAAAATTCATTGCGAATATTTTCTACTTGTTTTATCAGATTTCTTCTAAAGTTCACCTCTTCTTGTAAGGAAGCAGAAATATCTTTAATCATGGTTTCATTTAGTGAAAATCTGATTGACTGCACCATTCCTCCATTTGAAGCTTGCTCCAAAGACACCATAATAAAATTATCGCTTATATTGATTTTTTCCTGTTTTTGACAACCAACAAAAAAAGATAAAGAGAATATCAATATGATAGCCAAGACTAATTTTTTCATATTATAAGATATTCTCTTTATTTTTTTTAATACCAATAAACAAATTATTTATTTCTTATTGATGCTTTATATCCATCCTCTGTTTTCTTTATCACCAAATTTTGATTTTGCGAGCATGTAAGTTCGATTTCGGTGAGTTCTTTCACCTGAACATTTATTGTCGTGCCAGAGTTGTTTGAAGCATAATGATTGCCATAATCTATCGTATTTAATTGACATGAGCGAGTGATAGGCTGTGATTGTGTATCAACAAGCGTATTTATACTTCCGCCTATAATTTGATAAACAATACCACTATAAACAAAGTTTGCTCTTGCTGAATCCACTGAAATTTTGCCATTGTTGTAAAGATATTCAAGCGTTGCATTTGTGCTTGTGACTGTAATTCCCGCAAAGTAGCAATTTATACTTGTCACACTTGTTGTCCTTGTCGCAATTGTCAAATTAGCGTCATTTCCACAGATTGAAATTTTGCCTATATTCGAAAGTGAAATACCAGCCATATAGAAATTGTTGTTGCTTGTTGCAACATTTATTTTCTTATCACCAGAATTGAAGCAATTTGAAATTGTGCCAATATTTCCATCTTTGTTTGAATTGAACAACGCAATTCCTGCAAAGCCAAAATTGAATGACAATGCTTGAGGCATAACATAATCAAAGCCTGCTGTGTTTTTGCAGTTTTGTATGTTTCCATAATTGAAAGTGGCAATTCCACCTACAAATATATTATTGCCTACACTTGTCCTATCGCCATCAAGATAAATATTAAATTCTGTCAAATTGACATTTTCAATATTTCCATAATTGAATAGACATACAGGGGCAAATAAAATTTTGGAAGCATCTATTGAAGTGAAATTGATATTATAACTGAAACTGATATTCTTCACTTGAGCAGCCTTAGAAACTGATTTAAAAATAGACGAATAAGCTTCAAAGGAAAGATTATTTTCAAGACCTATCAAATATTGAGAAATTTCATCCATTTGATAGTCTGTTGAACTTGTGAATGTGATTTTATATCCATCACCATTTAAATGACCATTAAATTCTTCCTGTCCCATAAGGTTGTCAGCAGAATTAATTTCAATATTTGATATCAATTTAAAATAGAAGTCATTTGTGTTTCTCAGTCTAATATTTGTAAAGTCTCTTGCATTTGCAATCTGATATGGATTACTTAGACTTCCATTGCCACCAGTAAAAGGTCTACATTCAATATTGTCGTCACTGACAAAAGCTTTTTCTTTGCTAAACACCGAAATACTACTTTCATCTTCGCTCAATTTTCTCGCCTTTAATCTGAAGGTATTAGGATAAATTGTGCCTGTATTTCTTGGACAGTAGAAATTTTCTGTTGTAAACATTGTTTCCTGACTGCTTGAAATATAAAGATTTACAAAATATTCATAACGATTAGTATTGTCCTCAGGCCACTGCCATTCAAAACGCATAAGTTCTTCATTATATGAAATTTCAAGAGTTTCAATTGAAGTAGTATCCACATCAAGGTTTTCTTTGTCACTGAAAAGCAATTTTTTAATATTTACCTCTTGTGCAGTTTGTGCATCTTGAGCTTGGAATGAAAGAGTTGAAATATTTTCAGGAAGCACAAAAACCTTTGAAGTTGAATTATTTGAGATATCAATCGTTTGAGCACCCTCATCAGTTGTGAAATTTATCACAAGTTTATAGCAATCATGATTATCTAAAATTGCAACTGATGAAAAATATTTTGAAAAATCAATCGCAGTGTTTCCTTCAGATAGTATGATTGAATAATATTTTTTGTCAATTTTAGGGAGCTTGTAAACATCGCTTATTTCAAGTGGGGTTGATAGCAACGCATTTTGACCTTCATCATCAATGCCATAAACATAAATCTTTATTTTTACTGCTTTTACAGCATCATTGATTTGACCATCATCAGGCATAAAAGAAACGTAAACATTGTTTTCTTCGCCACTTACAGTGCTTGTTGCAAAAGTGTATTTACCTGATAGAAGAACCGTTTTTTCTTTGCCTTGAGCTGTATAATTGGCATAAATTGCAATTCTGTTTGCTGTATCATTTGCAATATTTTCAGGATTGCTGCTGTAATAAACAGATTTATCAACAATAAAATTTATATTTCCATTATAAATACCATTATTTCTTGATGCAAGGAATGCACTTTTTGTCCTTGAAACAATCCTGTCTACTGACACGCTCGCACTTCTGAGAGCATAGCATCCATCTTCAAAACTAAGTGCATCTGACAACCTGAAAAGATTACCTTCAATTGTGGTTAATTTTTCACCTACATCGTCGTTGTCAACTTTTCTTGCAGGAACTAATGTGATGTCAAATTTATAATACAAATAATTGGCACTAATATTCTTACCTGAGATATATTGCATTACAACTTCATTTTCAACGCTTTTCTCGCTGTAAATTATTTCATCATAGGCAAATATAAGTTTATCCTGATTTGTATTATCTTTATAGAAGTATTCTATCTTTATTTCATATAAAACTTTTGCTTCTTGATTATTTATATCAAAAATTTGTATTTGGCTATCATCTGAAATCCTGATATCTCCTTTATAAATATCAACGTTGTCAACTTCTTCAAGCATTCTTGCACTGATAACCGTTTCACTAGATGAAAGCAAAGGTTTTTCACCTGTTGCAAAGACAAGAATGTAATCAGAGGTCATATCAGCATTTTCACTGACAACAAAATTGCCATTGTTTCCGCTTAAATAAGCATAAAATGCTTCTGCTTCAAGTTCTGACTTAAACATGACATCACCATTTTTATCAGTGCTTCCAGGACGATAGAGAGGTAATTTCTCATTTGACATTATCAAACTTTGATAATAGTATCCTTTGTCATTTTCTTGATAACCTTCATCTAAGCTTATATTGTTGCCCATGTTAAATCTTAAACTTCCACTTACAAGAGCATCATTTTGATTGTATACTATGCTTATGCTTCCATTTGTAATCTTAAGCGAAGGTGCTGAAAGTTTGTATACATCAAGGATTTTATAGCTTGAACTTTCAATATTAAGTTCGCTATTTGAATGAGAGCCATTGAGTGATAAAACAACATATTCATAAGTGCCTGTTTCACGCAAATCAATCACCGCTCTGCCATTTGCAAACTTAACTGTTCTTGCTTGGCTTTCAACAGAAGGTTTTTTCGATCTAACCAAAAGTTCAAAGCCTTCTGAATTTGTTTCAACAATAAACTTACCATTCTCGAAGTGAATATCCTCTGCCCTAAGATCTAGATATCTCACATTGAATATTCCACTCTTACCATTTATTACAAAACCATTATCCTGATTATATGCAAAAATGTCTGCTCGATAAAGTTCGTTGATAGCAATCACATCTTGCCCTAACTCTTGAAGCTTATAACGAAGTTGTGTCATATTTATTCTAAGCTTTTCAGACTCTCCAGCTTGAGTTATATTTATCACGCCTTCAAGCAAAATATCATTAAAACTTAGCATCCAGTTTTTTCCGACTTCATCAAATTCAATGAGAAAATCGATTGTGCTTGAAGCATTTGTCGCAATTTCCCCATTCTTGCGAAGTTGAAGTTTATATCTCTTTGCTATACTTTCCTCATATCCATTTTCAGTCATCAGCATGGTATTTGAAAGCTGAACAGAAGCAAAGTAGTTTATCTTGCCATCAATTTCTTCAGCCAATAAATCAACTTTAGGTGCTGAAGAAAGATACATTCTCACCCCATCAGAGTCGATTGATTGGACAAATTGTTGATATCCATTTTCTTTTATGCTTACAAAGTATTCACCAGCTGGAATATCTCTGCCTGAATCATCAAAAAGATATCCACCATCACCAATTCCTTTTGAAGATTTTGAGAGAGCTTCAATCATAAGTTTGACATTGACAGCCTTAACAGCTTCATTTCCTTGCAGGTTTTTTGTGCTGTAAATATTAAGCAAGTTAAAATATGACATGCTGTCTTCACCATTTAAATATTGGGTATAATCACTGTTTTTAACAGCCAATTTTAAATCTGGGAAAAGATTATATCCCTTAGTCGTCATAGTGTAAATTTTGTTTGTCAATTTGCCATCTTCCACACGATTGAAAAGAAGAGAAATTTCAAATCTTTCAAGATAGCCTGGTGTGAAATAGAATATGTCCTTATATTCTCGTTCACCCATTTCCTCATGATAAACATGAGTTGGATTTGCTTGTCCAAAATAATCATTCATGTCTGCGATAAATCTTGAATTTTCAAAAACATCTTGATTAAATTGAAGTATTCCATTTTTTACTTCAAGTGTTGTTGGTTTTGTAAACTGAATTGTCTGACAAACTGCACTGCTTCTATTTGACGAGATTATATTTTTGTCATTATTTATGGCAATGATATAAATGTTGTAAGTCTGACCAGAAACAAGTCCAATATTTCTTAAATCAACGCTTGAAACAGCGGTGTTAAGCTTAAACTCCTTTCCTTCTCTTTCAAAGTAGACCATAAAGGAATTTGCAACACTTGTTCCATCCTTGCTTTGCCAAGAGAAATTTAAATGATTGTTTGACACATGCAAAGTCTGGTCATTATTAATAGAATTTAGCTTGTTTATCACAAATTTGCTGAGGTTGTATTGTATCATTAAATCTGAGCGAGCTATTCTTGAAACTTCGATTTCAACTCTTCCAAAATCGACTTCTGACAGAAGGACACTTAAATCTAGTGCATATTTTTCTGTTGACGAAATTCCGCCTTGAATTGGTGGAAGAAGAGAAAACTCACTTCTTCCTTCTTGGTCAGTTTGCCAATAGCCTAGAATGTCTTCAGCTGGAATGATTTTGACAAATTCCTTTTCATCAATTCCCTCAATCATATTCTGGGCTTTAACAGAAAATCTGAAAGTCAAAGTTTCAACGGAATTTTCAAGTAAGTCAAACAATATATAGTCCTTTTCATTTTGATAATTGCTTATCAAGATAGGTTGCTCACTTTCAATAGCAAATTTGAAGTTGAGAACAAATACACTAGCTTTAATTGAGCCTTTTTTCTTCACAGAAAATTCTATATTTGCATTTTCGTCTTCGACCGAAAGATCTTCCTCAAACATTTTAAGAAGTTCAATTAATGCAACTTTAAATTTATTTGTTGTAAGATTTTCTTGCTGCGGAATAAATTCAATTTCATTTCCATTTTTCGTTGCCACAAAAATTAAGTCATTGAAATCATCATTGAAAAGTGTAAGATTGACATATCCCTCTTCATCAATTTCAACATTTTCAATTCCTTCAAGCTTATATCCACTGAAATGCATTGATTTTTGACTGGAAAGAGTAATATTGTTTTCATCATATGCAATTACCTTTACAGTGAAAGCTCCTTTTCTATTTTTAAGCAACTGATCAGTCAAGAGATTTAAGACCTTGTCTTTTTTAAGATCAACCTCAACTACTTCATCTCCAACGTTGATCTCTAACATGTAATTTGCATTTTGATCATCATTTATTGTCAAAAATCCCTTGTCGTCGATTTCAACATTTGAAACTAAATTAAGCCTTGAAAGATTTATTTCGCCATTATCAGAACTAAAGTATTCTTCTCTTTCTACTTTTATTAAAATTTTCAAATCCCCGCCACCAAACTGGCTTAAAAGTGAACTTTGAATTATAAGTTGATATTTTCCATCGACTAAATTAAATTTATAATTATCAGAATTTTTATCAAGAACTGGTGAAAATTCATATTTGTTTTCATATTTATTTGAATTTCCAATTATCGAAACAGCAAACTGGATTTTGTCTAAATTTGACCAAATGTCAGCAAATGTCAGCTTCAAACTGCTTGAGGTTTTTCTTTCAATTTTGTTTATTACATCTGCTTCTTCAATAGTATAATCAAGCTCTGTCAAGCTTTTAAGTTTTTGTGTAGACATTACTATTTCTTCACTTTGACCATAATATCCAAGACAATCTTCGCTGAATAAAATTGAATAAGTTTTATCAACTATAGCCTTGATAGAAATTCTGACATCGCCTTTCAATTTTATTCCAAGCATTTCTTCTATTAATTGAAGCGAAATTGAAGAGACTTGTGCCAAAGTAATAATATCTGTCTTGCCCTCACTAGTCACAGAAATTTCATAGACCACAGGATTTATGTTGTTGCCTATCATATCCTCTGCAACTTCTGTCCAAACAACATTTTCACGCATGATTGAAGCACTAAATTCTTCTGTAGAAAGATCTATTAAAGTGTAAACCACTTCCTCAGAATCAATATAAAAATTCTTTTCACTTTCATTTTTTGCAATAAGTTTTATTGAATAAGAATTTTCAACAAATAAACTTGGATTAAATCTTGCCCGATTTGAGCCTTGATTATAATCGACATTGGAACTTGAGCCATTTACTTGCACTTCTCTGACAAATGCACTGTCAGTTTTAATAACAAATGAAACAAAATATTCCTCTCCTATTTTTTCAATTGAAATAGAATTTGGTTTATCAAGTCGTTTGATATTTATTCCTTCAGATTTTTCAGAACTTAGATATTTAGTATTCTTTGCCAAAACTGTAATTTTTCTCTGCTTTGCAAAGGTTGACAACATATTCGTGATATCATATTCATTTTTTCGATAATCAGCTTCAAATGGCACAGTTTCGTCATCTATGTATATGTCAAAAGTTGAACCAGGTATGTCGCTATTCCAACTTATAACTTTTTTATCAGCATCAAATGTCAAATTTACTTTTTCAAGGTGATATATCTCCTTTTTGCTTCCGTCAAAGGAAGGAAGCAGATAAACATTCCCTTCATAGCCATTGCGATAAGCAATCATCTCAACTTCAACTTTTTCGGCAAGTCTATAAGCTGTCAAAAATTCTATACTATTTTTGCATAATGCATCGATATTGCTTTGAAGATTGAGTCTATTGTCAAGGGTGCTGGTTTGAAAACGATAATAGTAATCTGAATTTGCGTTTTTAAGTATCAAAGAGAAATAATAATCTTGGACTCTGTTGTCATCATTTTGCCAGAATATATATCCCTCATTATAATCAATTGTAGTCGGTGTATGCACCCTATTGAAAGAAACCATCTTTTCAATGCTATTGATATAAAAATGTTTTTCATTTGCTTCTTGAGATAAAAGCGTGATGCCAAGATTAAATTCAGAGCCAAATATGTTTTTATCAAACATATCAAGAGTAAAACTTTCGCTCTCAAGCAGATATTCTCCATTTAAACTAAAATAAACACCTCTTGAGCCTTCCATTCTTTCAACTTCTAGTTTCTGTCCTAAAAGTTCTTCAAGTTTTGAATATACATCAGAGACTTCAAATTCTGGCTCAGCAAGTCTTGTCACAACAATTTCTGAAGGCTCAGAGTTTAAATAAATCTCGTTATCGAAAAGTTTACCGCCACCTGCTATCACACTTATTTGATAATCTTTTGCCTGTGATAGAGCATCATTAAATTTATATACAACTTCATCCACCATCTGACTTATAACAACGCTTCCATCCAGTTTGCCATCAATATACACCTGATATTCTCCGCCATATTCAACAGACGAAATAATAAGAGAAAGCTGATTTGTCTGGTCAATTTTGATTTTAGGTGCTTGGATTTTCTTTGTCACAAAGAAATCTTTGACAAATACATTGTTGCTATCATAAAAGTCTGAATCAAGGAAATTATCAAGGTCTTTTGAAAGAGTGGTTATTTTAATTTTATAATAGCCTTCTTCCAAAATCTCTGAAATAGAATTTGAAAGCGTCTCATTTGTTATGAAAGCATTCTGAGAATTATCTTGGAAGTTTTTATCAGTTTTGTATATTTCATAATAATATCCACATCCGCTTCCCACATCATTCCACATAAAAGAGCCATTCACCTGATTGTCACTTTCACTTACTATTTCTAATATTTCAAGTTGTTTAGTAATGCTTGATTTAAAACTATGTTGCAAATCATTTTCTACATATAGTGCAACTATCTCAAAGTTATAAACACCATCATTAGGTGAAATTTTCTTAATGGAATCTAAGTCCACGCGAACCACGATTTTGTCATTTGAATAACTATAATCATTTCCAATTAATTTATTATCAAGATATACTTGATAAGCATTTGCATTTTCAATCTTATCAAACTCAAAATAAGACGATGAGGATGTCATTGAATGTTTTACACTGCCAATTGCATTAAGTTTATAAAAATTAAACATAAAGTCATCAGAATTTACAACATTTCCACTTGTATAACCGCCAATTTCAAGCTCTTTTACTCGCGTTCCATCCAATGAAGGAAGTGCGATAATATGTAAATTATAATTTCCTTCCTTTTTGGTCGAAAAGTCAAGTTCGCATTTTTGTCCGTTTATGTCTGTATCAAAAATCAAGCTGTCATTATCATAAGAAATTTTATATTTTGTCACATAATCGTCAACGGCAAAATTCAATTGGATTTTTTCATCTACAAATTTTACATCAACATCTGGCATATCAAGCTTGCCAATCTTTACTATATTAGATACTTTGCTATTGGCATAAAATTTGCCATTCTTATTTCCGCCAACTGCTATTTGTCGAATTTCATATATGCCCTTTTCAATACCTATAATGTTGTCAATAAATATGTCGTCAGTCTTTTCAATGTATTTGTATTCTATCTTGCCCGTTTCAAGATTTTTCACTTCAAGTAAAAAACCAATTGCATTATATGGATAATCACTTTTGATATTTCCTAAGTTTTCAGAAAAGTCATAACCAATTACTGGTTCTGGCAAAACAGTAATGCTGGTCACTTTTGAGGCTGGCAACTTGACATTTTCTCTATCTTTGATGATCACTTCAAAAGAAATCTCTTTGTTTCCTTCATAGCTTTGAAGATCAATTTCAAAACTTGACCTAGTCAAATTTGATGCCATTTGAATGCCATCTACATAGACATCAAAAATTGCATTTTCAAATTCAGGCCAAGAAACTGTCACCTTTTGGTCGAATTTTTTATTAGTAGCAAAATTAAACTCGCCCTCACCCCAGCTCATAACGCCATAATTTAATATGTATTGTTTTTCTTCTGAGCTGTCTATTCTTTGGTTTGTTGAAGAGGCGATTATTCTCACTTGATATGAGCCAACCTCATTCAATTTAAAAGAGTTCTGTTCTGCTTTAAACTCAATCTTTTCAGCACTTCCCATTAAATTTAAACTGATATCATATCCACTTGCTTCAATTCGAGTGCCATCTATAATCACAAAACTTGCGTCAAAACTTACAATTCCGCTGTTGTCATCAACATAAATATTTTGAGGGGCATTTAATTTATGCTTGACATAAACCTGACTTTTGGCAATGACTTTATTTTCAAACTCGGCAAATATAACCGCTTTTCCACTATTTAATCCACAGAATCCTTCCTCTGTTTTTGCCAAAATATCTTGATTAGATGAAGAGAAAACTATTTTATCTTTTTCAACACCTTTCACTACAAGTTCATCAGAAAAATCAATCACTTCATCAAGTGAAATCACATATTCTGATTGTTTAAATTTACCTTCAATGCTAGAGCCCAAATTGCAGGCTGTCAAACAAAATGTCGAAAAAAGCACAAGCATCAAAACGACTAAAAAGTTTTTCTTCATAAATTGCCCCTTCCCTTAGTATTTTCATAATAACATTTTTTAGTCTTTTAAGCAAATGATTTGTTGATATTTAAATATATATTATATTTAAAGCAAATTTTTAAGGTATTTCAGCGGTGTTTAAAATATAAAATTTTATTTAATTTTAGTTTAATTTGATTAAAAAAAACTGCCAAATTTGACAGCTTTTCAATATTTTACATCTCTATTTCATCATCATTTTGCTCTATAATATCTTCTTTTTTGTTTTTATGCTTTAAATTAAGAATGATATTTTTCAAAGATTTGATTATCCCTTTATTTTCACTTTTTTTAAGCAAATTTTCAATTTCGCTTTCAATTAAATTTAAAAGCTCAACTTTGCCTTCGCCAAAACAGTCATCAAGAGCAAATTGAACCTCCTCAACAACATTTCTCAATCTATCATCTTCATTATTTTCGTCTATCCTATAGTTTAAATTTGCAGAATGACGCAAGATATTGATAAATCTTCTTTCAGTGAGTTCTATTTTTTCAATCTCATCTTTTGAAATATTCTTGCTTTTCTTCAAAATTTTCACACTATTTTTCTTGAAATAATCATATGCGATGAAAGTTGAAATAGGCCCTGTAAGATCAAATTTCACACCTTCTGTTGATTTTGGGAAATCTATTTCAATGCTTGAACCGTTACATATATTTGGTATGTTTTCGCCAATTATGTGATGCCTACTTTCCATAGTCACACGGTTTCGGACAGGATAATAAAAATGCTTAAAATCAAAATATAATCTCATTCCTGAATCTAGTTGCAAAGAAACTTCCTGACCATGAAAAATATATTTAGTATGATTACCACTATTCTCCAATCCTCCAAAAGCTTTAAGCTTTTCCTCATAAACTTTTTTTCCGTCAGCAGTTTCTATATTTATAACTTCTCTTAACTTTGAAATGTCAATCATAATTTAATTCCTTTTATTCATTAATCTATTTTTTATCATATTTTTCAATATATTATTATACACATAAAATCTAAAATGTCAAGATTGAAAAATTTTATTGATTTCTTGCATCATAATCATTTTCTTTACAAAAACGCAATACCTCTTCGACTTCACGATTTTCTAGTTCTGAAGTTCTTTTTAAATTTTCATAATTCTGTCTGCGTTTGTCTTTAATTTGGCTGACAGTATAGCACTCAATTGGTAAATAGAATAAAGATCTAATAAAACAACCTGCAAAAAAACAAAAATAGAGATAATCCAAATTAAAATCCTCATTTAGATAATTTATCCTCAAAAAGTAAAAATGAAAAAACAGTTGAAAATATTAATATTTCAAATCACAAGCTAAAAGAGGATGAAAAAAAAGGACTAGGAATAATCCT
>CAMSQA010000014.1 GCA_947062475.1 uncultured Clostridia bacterium | reverse complement strand
AGCTCTTCTGAAGCATATTTAAGAGCCCAGCCATCATTTTGAACAGCAGCCAGAACAACCTCTTTGTCATTTTTAAGCTCTTCTGAAGCATATTTAAGAGCCCAGCCATCATTTTGAACAGCAGCCAGAATAACCTCTTTGTCATTTTTAAGCTCGTCTGAAGCATAGTCAAGAGCCCTGCCAGCATCTTGAACAGCAGCCAGAACAACCTCTTTATCATTTTTAAGTCTGTCTGAAGCATAGTCAAGAGCCCAGCCATTATTTTTAACAGCAGCTAGAACAACCTCTTTATCATTTTTAAGTTCTTCTGAAGCATATTCAAGAGCCAAGCCATCATTTTTAACAGCAGCTAAACAACCTCTTTGTCATTTTTAAGCTCTTCTGAAGCATATCTAAGAGCCAAGCCATCTTCTTTAACAGCATTTAATGTCTCATATTTAGAATTATTCATTTTCCACCTCATCTATAACTCCATTATAGTCAGGGAGGGGAATTTGTCAAGTCTTTTTTTTATATATGAATTATATATTAAATTAATTTAAATAAGTTGAATTTCGCTATTTTGAAAATTCTTATTAATTGTTATCTTCAGCGATTTCATTTAAAGAAGCATCTGTTGTTTGTTTTGCTACAATATGCATTTTCTCAAATTTGCATTTCTTTTTAAGTTTGAGTTTTTTGATATGTTCATTTCTATTGCATTTTATTTTATTTTTTAAATTTGGAATAGCTTTTAAGATTTTGTTTTTAAAGATTGAATGTTCTTTTAAAAATTCACCTGTCCCCAGTGTTTCAGTCACAGAAGATGAAAAGATGAAACTATTGTGGTCAATTGCACTTACTATCTTTTTCATTTCATCAGATTGTTGGTTTGGAAGGAGACATACAAGCACTGATTTTTCCTTCTTTGAAAACATGCCAATTCCGTCAAGTTTTGTCACTCCGCGATGATAACGTTCAAGTAAAGCATGTGCAATTTCTTCATCCTTGTCGCAAATAATATAATGTGCAATGACGCGTTTTGAACCATCCAACACAAGGTTTGTTGTCAGTGAACTTACGACTGCAACGATAAGGGCATAAAGACCTGTTAATATGCTTGAAGTCAAAATGCTCAGCGTAAGGACGATTGCATTAATTAAAAGCATGCAATATCCAGTTTTGACTTTTGGGAAATATCTATTGATAATTACTCCAGCAATATCACTTCCTCCCGTTGTTCCTCCAAATTTCATCGCAACACCAATGCTAATTCCGCTGAATATTGCCCCAAGTATTCCTGCTAAAAGTTTGTCTGCTTTTACCGAATTTGCAAGTGCAGGAATATATATAAATTGCATGCCCAAAGTGTAGAATGAGATTCCTAGTGCAGAAAGCAATAGGAATTTCCATCCAAAGATTTTAAGTGCAAAAAGAAATAGAGCGATATTAATAATAAGATAAATCACTGCTGTTGGTATCTTTACTCCAATTGAAGCAAATCCCTTGCTGATAATCAGTGAAAGACCTGAAAAACCTGCAGGAATGATACCTGCTGGCTCAAAAAAATTTTTAAAAGATATACCGCCGAGAAGTGCTGCAAGCGAAACCATCACAATTTGAATTATAAATTTACTCAATTTTTGCTTTTGTCTATTTTCTGCATTTTTCAATAACATGGTGATATTATAACACAATCAAGTTGCTTTGCAAAATAAAAATAAGCTATTATTATCAATAAAACTATCTAAAAAGTGTGATTTTATGTTAAATTTTGCAAAAAAAGTTATAATTTTATTATTTTAATTCAAAATCTTGACAAATTTTGCGAAATTTGTCATAATATATATCTATGGACAAGTGTTTATTTATATATAATCCTTTTGCTGGGAAAGGCAAGATAAAAAGTAAAGAACAGTATATTGTTGAAAGACTTAGTGAAAAATACAATGTTGAAGTTTATCATTCAAAATATGCAGGCAATATAAAAGAAACTATCCTTGAAAAGGGTGAAGATTTTTCAATTATTGTGGCAGCTGGTGGAGATGGCACTCTCAATGAAATTGTTGATAGTGTAATGAGTCTAGAAAAAAAACCTCAAATTGGATATATACCTTCTGGGACTGTCAATGATGTGGCTCATTCTTTGTATATTCCGCGTAAGCTTAAAAAGGCGGTTGATAATATTTTGTATGGAAAGCCTTTTAAGCATGATATAATGAAAATTAACAATAGATATGGAATTTATGTTTGTGCTGTTGGAATGTTTACCGATGCAAGTTATGTCACCGACCAAAACGTAAAAAAGAAGATTGGAAAAATTGCATACATGTTTCATGGTGCAAAAAGCGTTTTCAAAACCAAATCTGTCAGAATTAAAGTGTCTTTTGAAGGTGGTGAAATTGAAGGGCAATATGCAATTTTTTTAATTAATAATTCTCGTTACACGGCGGGAATGCCAATAAATAGACATGTAGACTTATGTGATGGGCTTGTCGATGTGATGCTGGTTGAAAGCAACAAAGAGACTGTCAGATTTCCTACCATTTTTAGGACGATTTTTATATTTCTGCGAGGAATTGAACATTATATAAACAAAAAACACATTCATCATCTTCAACTTTCATCTTTCAAAGTAGAGGTCGATGACGATGTCAATATTAATCTTGATGGCGAAAAGCTAGGATGCGGATGCTTTGAAGTGAATGTAATAAAGGGAGGAGTTGAAATAATTGTGCCTAAAATTCACAAACTTCAAAAACAAATTAAAAATGTTTGATAAAGCGTAAAATTTAATTTTTCTTTATTAAAATGAAATCAACTAAAAATTTAGTTGATTTTTTTTATTTTTAAAAGCATAAAACATATTAAAATCAAATTTTATCGTTAAAATTAAAATTTTAGGCAATAATGAAAGTATGGATAAAATTATTTTGCCTTTTGGAAATGGTATTAGTGTATTTGACAAGGGTAGACTGTGTGTAAGTTTGATTGATAAAGATGGGAATAAAAAGCTTGGCGGACGTATGGTCAAGGCTGTCGGCAAATTTTTCAACTTGCCTGTGATAAGAAGTTGGACCTTTTTATTCTTTGGCTTGTGGCTTTATATCAGTTCTTTCATTTTAATGGATGATATTGATGAAAGAACTGAGAATGAAAAGAATAAAAGTTTTAAAATTGCCAAAAATGTAACAATTGCCTCCACATATATTGTTCTTATTGCTATGCTTATTGCAGGCTTTTTGTTTGGCTTTTTGGTGCTTGGAGTTTTGCCTTCATTTCTATTTAAAAAGGGCTTTCCTGACAATACATCATATTATTTTAGAAGTTTTATCATTGCACTTATGAGGTTTTCTTTCTTGTATCTAATTTTTACAGGTTTAAGATTTATACCTTTTATGAATGGCTTATATTCATTTAATGGAGCTGGAAATGTCTATCTCTCAGGCAAGGAAGATACAATTAGGCCGAGAACTTATCCACTTAATTTTTTAAATTTCCTTTTAAATATTTTTCTTTTTTCAACTTTTGTGATATCATTAGTCTCGGTAAACATCTTTTGGCCAGTGAATTTTGTGTTAAACTTAATTATGTTTTTGGCAATTGTGCCAATAGTTTATGAAAGTTTGCGTTTTGCAAGCTTGACAAAAGCCACATGGATAAAAGATATTGCTATCGTCACAAATTGGCTGGTAAGCATAAGACCAAATACAACGCAAAGTGAGGTGCTTTCTGTGGCACGGAAGGAACTTGAAAACTATAATGACTTTGAAAAGGTCAAGACAGGCAGGGTTGCGATGTCCAGTCTTTTTGCTGAAATGGAAACAAAACTTAAAGCAAGTGATAAATTTGAAACAAGTGATTGTGACTGGATTGTCAGCACAGTTCTTGGTAAAAATAGGGCTGAAACCAAACTTGAGCGAAGTGTAAGCGAAAAGGAATATAGAGAGATTATGCGAGCATGTGAAAGACGTGCAAAAGGAGAACCTCTTTCAAATATTTTTGGCTTTGTTGAATTTTATGGACTCCGATTTGATGTCAACAAAAAGGTCCTTTCACCACGAATGGATACCGAAATTTTGGTTGAAGAGGCACTTAAAAAAATCAACGAGTTTGATGCTGGTAGTGTCTTGGATCTTTGCACAGGTTCTGGTGCTATTGCTATTGCAATTGCCAAATATTCCTCTTGCAAGGTTTTTGCAAGCGACCTTTCAAAACAGGCACTAGCTGTGGCAGAGACCAATGCAAAGAAAAATAATGTTAAGGTTGAATTTTGTCAATCAGACCTGTTTAAAAGTTTGAAAAAAGGCAGAAAGTATGATATAATAGTTTCAAATCCGCCTTATATAAAAAGTGGCGATATTGAAAAACTTGATATAGAGGTCAAAAAATATGATCCTCGTTCCGCTCTTGATGGTGGTGAAGATGGTCTTGACTTTTATAGAGAAATTGTGGCACAGGCAAAGGGCAGGCTGAACAAAAAGGGCTGGCTGATGTTTGAAGTAGGGCAGGGACAAAGTGATGCTGTCAGTGAAATTATGCAGAAATCTGGCTTTGATAATGTCACAGCAGTAAAGGATTACAATAAGATAGAAAGGGTGATTTATGGTAGACTTAGCAAATGATATTTTGGAAAAAACAGGAAAGGCAAAGGCGCGTTTTGATAAACTTACCGAAATGGTGAGTGACCCAGCAGTCATTGCAGACAATCGTGAGTGGAAAAAGCTTGTCAAAGAGCGTTCATCAATTGAAGATGTTGCTGCTGCTCATGTAAAGCTTGAAAAGCTTGTAAGCGATTATTGTGAAAGCAAGGAAGGGTTTGAAAAGGAAACAGACAATGAGCTTCGTGATATGTTTTATGAAGATATGACTTCTTTGAAGGAGCAAATTGAAAGTGAAGTTGAAGAGATAAAAATCCTTCTTTTGCCAAAAGATGCAAATGACGATAGCAACGTTATTATTGAGATAAGACAGGCAGCAGGTGGAGAGGAGTCAGCATTGTTTTGCACAGAGCTTTATCGAATGTATGCCATGTATGCAGAGAAAAAACGTTGGAAGGTTGAAGTAATGGACTTAAACGAAACCGAGCTTGGTGGCATAAAGGAAATTACATTTATGGTCAAAGGCAAGGGGGCATACAGTCAATTTAAATATGAAAGTGGTGTTCATAGAGTTCAACGTGTGCCAGAAACTGAAAGTCAGGGCAGAATCCACACTTCAACTTCCACTGTTGCGGTGCTTCCAGAGATTGAAGAGGTGGAATTTGAAATAGAAGATAAAGACCTTAAAATCGATACATATCGCTCATCTGGTGCGGGCGGACAGCATGTAAACAAAACAGAAAGTGCAATTCGAATCACTCATCTTCCAACAGGTATTGTTGTTGCCTGTCAAGATGAAAGATCCCAGATAAAAAACAGAGAGAGGGCAATGGGGATATTGCGTTCAAAACTCTATGATTATTATCAAGGGCAAATTGAAAGTGAATATAAAGAAAATAGAAAAAGTCAGGTAGGGACAGGAGACCGATCTGAACGTGTAAGAACGTATAATTATCCACAAGGCAGAGTGACGGACCATAGAGTGAATGTGACGTCTTACAGCCTTGATAACGTGCTTAATGGTGATATAGAAATTTTTATTGAAGCACTTACATTAAAAGACCGTGCAGAAAAACTTGCCAATGCTTAAAAAAGGACATGATATTGTCCTTTTTTTTGTTTTATAAAAATTTGATTTTACTTCAAAAGCTTATGTTGGAATAATATAAACTTGACATTTAAGAGCAAAAATGTTATTCTATATTAACCTTAATAAGGAGGTAGAAAATGAATAAACTCGTGAAAGACATTTTAATTGACGCAAAAAAAATTGCAATAGTTTCTCATACAGGACCTGATGCGGATGCACTTTGCAGTTCGTTTGCTCTTAAAAATATAATTAAAAACAATTTTGATTATAAATACGTTGATGTTTTTATTGATGGAGAGATTGGGGCTCTTTATGATCCTATATTAAGAGACGAGGTTGTCAATCCAACACCTTACAATTCATACGACATGGTTTATGTCCTTGATTGCCCAAACTTAGGCAGAACAGGAAAATATAAAGATCTTATCTTAAACACACCTGTTATTGTAAATATCGACCACCATGCCACAAATGAAAAGTTTGGCAATGGTGCAAATTATGTTTCTTCAAATGCTTCAAGCACCTGTGAAATCATTTATTTAATGGCAAAGGCCAATAATTATGAACTCAACAATTTGATTGCAAAGGAATTGTATCAAGGCATTATCACCGACACAAATTGCTTTACTGCAAATTCAATCACAAAACGCACACATCAGGTGATAAGCGAGCTTTTGGGATATAAGTTCGACCATGAAGCAATCAAGACATATTATTTTAAAAACAACTCTTTTGCTAAAACCAAGTTGCTTTCAAAAGCACTGTTGTCAATGAAATTTTATGCAGATAATAAATTTACAACTATGAAAATTCCTTATGAGCTTTTCAATAAACTTGATGCAAGCTTTGAAGATACTTTGGGAATTGTTGATAATGGGATAAATGTGACAGGATCAGAAGTAAGTGCAATCTTGATTGAGTCTGCACCAAACAAGGTTTATGTCAGCCTCAGAAGCAATGGCAAAGTCAATGTTGGAGATATCGCGAAAAACTTTAATGGTGGCGGCTCACTTGCTCTTGCAGCTTTTCAAAGTGTAGGATATATCAAAGAGATTGAAGCAGAACTTGTTGAAAAGGTTATTCCAGAACTTGGTTGCATTGACGAAAATGAGATAATATTCTAAAAGTTGATTATAAAAATATAATGTATGACTGTTTTTTACTTTAAAATTAACGTAAAAAAACACTGGATAATCCAGTGCTTTTTTTAATTAATCAAATATGATTATTGAATCTATATTTGCCTTTCCAGTGCATTTGACTTGCACATTATGCCATTTCATTTCAAGTTCATCTGACAAATAGGTCAACACCAAGTCTCCTGATTGTTTTTTCAAATCAATCGAATTTACTTTCACGCCATCTATATAAACTTCAAAACTAGTTCCAAACTTCAAAGATGAGGTGAGGGCAAGTCTGTTGCCATTGAATTTGAATTGGAGAGAAGAGTTGTTTTCTCCAGCATAAACATGGCCAAAGGTTGAGAAGGTTTGTTCATTCTTCCAATTGCCAGTAAAGACAAAGTTTTCATTGTCTGGTGTTATTTGTTTTCCACCATTTATCGCTAGCGACCAAACCAGTTCTATCTTATTTAAGCAGATATATTTATACGCTTCTGTTGAATGGGTATTTGTGACTAAAACTTTATAATATTTGAAAGTATGATAATTATCAAAGTCTGCTACAACCTGCAAATTGCTTAATGTTGATGCTTGCACATCAGATACGATAGTCCAATCTTCACCATTTTCACTTACCCAAATTTTAAAGGTTTTTGGAAGATAAGTTCTATATTGTCCTTTTACAGCAGATCCATGAAAAATCAAACGATTTGCTGTTATTGTTTTGTCAAGCTCAACAGTCACACCAAATGGATTGCTTTCAGATATGTTGCTTCTATTACTGTGAATAAATGTGTTGTCATCATCATCAAACAAGTTGTTTATTGAGTGAACTGGGGTATTATCCCAAGGTGTATAAATTGATTCAACGCAAGTTTGATTTGCATCAGATATGCGAGAGTCATCATAGCTGTAAATATATTCTCTTGTATAAAAATAGTCTGTTTCAAATCCGCTGTTTGAAGGATATTCATAATTTTCCCTAAACGCATTTGCATATGCTGGTTGTGAAGTTGATGAAGGAGGAATAAGTTCTGCATTATTGGCTTCTTCTTCTGTCACTTCATGACCTTGATAGTCATAATAATGAGTTTCAGTTCTGACTGCTTCTTCTTCAGACGAAACTTCATTTCCTTCTGCATCATAATATTTATTTACAATTGTAAACATAGGTGCTGTCCATGTTGCAACTCCTAAACCGATATAACTTCCAAATTCAGGTTGAACAAGAAGCACTTCTTTAAAGTAAATCCAAGAATTTTCTTTTAAGACGATATCGACATAAGTATTAGGGTCGTTTGGTCTAAACATATGACTATTTGACACTCCTGTTGTATCCTTTATAGTCGCACCAAGAGTGTAAGTTTGACCATCATCGAGTGAATAGTAAAGAGCACAATTTCTTCTTCCGCGAAGATAAAAGCGATATTTTGCAGCATCAGTAGTATGAATTTTTCCTCTCAATTCAACCACTGTATTATCTGTGAAGAAATGGTGATCGGCAGCATTTGGATATTTTGTATGATTTTCTTCTGTGTTTGGATAATACCAAATATCTGTGTTTGCATTTTGAGTAGGGTTTGTATGGTCGATTGTGTTTTCGCTTTCATATCCTGCATAGCCATTTTCATATGCAGTTTGTGCGTCAGTATACATATTTTCAGCAGAGTAGGTATAGGTTGTTCTGGTAAGAATATTCTTATTTGTTTCATGTGATTGTTCAAATTCTAGAACTAAGTCCACATCTTCTACCTTGAATGCTTTATCGTTCTTTTTGATTTCAAGTGTAGCAATGATTTGCCCAGAAAGCAATTCCTTGCCTGGCTTATATTTAAAATTGTAGTTGTCAACAACTTCGATTGATCCATGCTCTGGTTTTGAAATGCTTTTTATTCTGTAGGTGAAACCTTCTGGAATAACAACGCTTCCGCTTTTATATTGGCCGTTAGGGGCATTATATCTGCTTAAGTCTATATTAAATTCTTCGCCAAAAGGAATGATGTAAGGTTGCATAGTTTTAAAGTATTTCTTTTCTCCATCATAGTTGAAACTTCTTCCTGTTTGATAAACAGATGAAACTGGCACAAAAGTTGGATACTCAGGATTTTTCCATTTGTCTGCATTGGTTTTGTCAATTCCCTGAAGAATGTCTTTGAAGAAATAGGTCATATCATTATGAGTGATGTCTTGCCATGCTCTGAGATAGCCTGAATAATTTTGTCCATAACTTTTTCTTTGTTGTTGAACTTTTGCTTGAATATAGTTGTTTGCACCAAAATTATGAAGTAATGTTGCATATATAGTGAGGCCTTGATTGCCGTTGCTAGGTGATCCACCTTGAGGTATTTTTAATAATTCAGATAAAGGCCATGTCGCACTTGTATAACTATTCCATCCACCAAGTCCTGCAGAGCCATAGCCCGCAATTCCTCTTGCTGATGAAATTTTTGTAAATAGTGCATAAGAAACAAGAGTCATTCCATTGTTTGTTACCTCGCCTCCATTTCCGACACCATAACCTTGAAAGTTGTGGTGATATTCATGGAAGTTTCCCCACGCACCAGAAGTCACAATTTGATTATAATTTAGTGAAGATGCCATCCAGCCTGTAGGGCAGTTTACCGAACTTCTGCCAGGAAAAGCAACAGCAGCTCCAGCAGCAACGAAAGGATCATATAAGAATACTATGCCTTGACTGCTTCCTGTAGTTGTCACACTTGAAACTTTTTCCCAAAGAATAGCTGCTTTGTATATATCTTCATAAGAGAAGTTTTGAGCATATCTTTTTGGGCCAGAGTGAAGGACACCAAAATTCCAAACCTCTAAATCAAAATAAGGTGCAGAAGAATTTTTGTTTGCTTCAAATTCTTCTTTTGTGGTATAGCCTAAAATGAAATGTGAATAAGTTACACCGCCAGAAATTGTTACATTAAAAGATGATCTAGTGTTTCTTATATACAGAGGTCCACCAATAAATGAACCAACATAAGCTGTATAAATTCCTCTTTCTTCATCATAGGTTGCGGTGTTTTTGTTGACGTTCATTGTATTTAAAATAACTGGAAATCTTTGCATTTGACCTTTTTCAGCCCAAATGTTGTTTGCTTGACCATTATATAGTGCCTGACCTATATGAATGGTAATTCCTCCAGTTGCTTCCATATCTGCTTGGCTGATTTCAATTTTTATTACTTCGCCAGCAGGAGCATAAATTCCTGTTACGCCATAGCTGTTATATCTTCTAGGACGCATTGTGACCTTTTTTGCTATGCGAGGCTCATCCTCAGATACATTTCCGAAATATAAGCCAACTGAAGCAGAATGTTTATAGAGTTGTCTGTGTTGATTTTCAGCGTCAAGTGCTGCCACTGGTGCAGCAGTTGTGCCAGAATAAAGAAAACCATTTTCATCCATCCATGTATATTGTCCGCCAGCTCCAGAATTATGTTGTGTGCCAGTCGCTGTAAGATAACTTGATTCTCTTATTAAAGCATTTCTTGCAGCAACTTTTTCAGGATCTGACCCTATTACGCCACTTAAGGTATAACCATAAGTAGGGTAACCAGAAGCAAGCCCTTCGTCTTTGGTTTCTTCGACTGGTTTATTTCTTTCTACTTCTCCAATAATTTCGCCTGAAAAGCCTACCTCTGTTGTTGTCGAAACTGGATTTTCAAATATACCTTCTTCATCTATGTTTTCTGGTGGAAGAAGAAGTGTATTTTTATTATTTACAGAAGGATTATCATTTATTACTTTGTTTGTAGGTGTGACTGAAGGTGGTGGAGCTGCGGTTTCATTGCAAGATTTTGTCCCTAGTATAACACCAATGATAATGGCCACAACAAGCAAAATGGCAACAGTTGAAATAATAATATTTCTCTTGTTGTTTTTCTTAGGCTTTTTTGAATTTTTACTTTGTCTGTTCAATCCATTTTTCCCAGAACTTTGAGGTTTGTCAATCTTACTTTTGCTTGATGTATTTGTCTTAGCTGTGCCTGTCTTGTTTGCCACAACAGTTTTTGTCGACGATGGTTTAGTAGTGCTTGCGGGTCTAGCTGAAGTTGAGACAGGTTTCGTCGTGCTTGCAGGTTTTGATAAAGGTGATGGTTTTAAAACAGATGTGGTTTTAGTGGTCAAAGACTTTGCGTTTGTTGATGGTTTGGCTTGCACCGTCTTGTTTGTCGCAGGTTTTTGACTTGGACTACTTAATGTCATAATTTTCTCCTTTATTTAGTTTTAGATTTGTTTTGTATATTATTTAATATACCCGTTTATTATAATATATATTTTTTAAATTGTCAATTTGATTTTTATTATATTAAAAAGAGAATTTAACATAAATATAAACGAGAAATAATGAAAAAAAACGACCTAAATTTAGATCGTTTTGATGTTAATAGAAGATATATTCTGCATTTTCGTAATTGCCAGCTTCTTTATCCTTGTTTGAGATTGTGCGAGAGGCTAGACCTCTTTCTTTAAGGTGAGGGATTATGCCAAGATGAATTAAATAACAAGCATAAGCAATTTTTCTGTTGTCTGGGATATCAGTTTTTGTTTTGTCGTATGTTTTCTTCATTTGTGATTGTACTGACATCAGCATTAAAGTGAAATTATATTTCGTCTGACGAAAAATTTTTTTTGTGAAAAAAATTGGTGCGGGAGATGGGCGCCACACCCTAAAAATGACAAGCATTTTCAGGGAACCTATGCGAACCCAGTGGGTTCGACTCCCTTTAAAATATTATATGTAAAGGTGTCAAATGGTTGCAAAGTGATGCAAGTTAAGTTTGTTGTGTCAACAAACAACAATGTCGTTTTTTTGATTTCTCACTTTTGATTTTGCGACAACTAAATTTTAGCATAAAAATCAAAAAAATCAAAATAAATCAAAAATTAAATCAAATTTTGATTTTGCGACGAAGTTTTGATTTTGCGAAAATCAAAAGTTATCAAAACTTATTAACTCCACTTCATCAAACAATCCGCTTTCTTTTGCTTCTGTAAGTATTAGCAATTCTTTATCCCTATCAATATAACTAGTAACTGTCTTTGTATAATCATCTACCCAACCTGGGTGTGTCATTATTTCAAAAGTTTGTTTTTTGATTTTATTTCTATTGATGAATTTTTTTAATGTATCAATATTAACATTCTCAATAGTAAAATCATGGTAAAGATGATCTGGCATTTTTACTTGAATATCACTATCTCTTCTTGCTGGCAAACCATATCTTTTACAGATATCGACAAATACCTTTTTGATTATTGGATTATCCAATAAATGATGATGCGTATCTAAATGGTCTAATTGAAGTTTACCTTTGCTATATTCTTTTATAATTTCAATTTGAGCGATAATTTCATTATAGACATCATCATAAGTCAAATGCTTATTTTTGTCAATTTGTTTTCTATTGTACAAGAAAACACCATTTTTATCTGTTAAATTTTTATTTTCTAAAATGGGTTTTCCTACTGTCAAGTTTATATGAAGCCCGACACATGTTAACTTGTTGTTAATTGCTTGCTCAACAGCATATTTCGCATAAGGCATATTTGCCATGATTGTTGTACTGGTTATGCAACCAATTTTTATACCATTTATTATCCCATCTGTTATGCTTTTACTCAAGCCAAAATCATCTGCATTAATAATTAGTTTCATAACCCTCCATTTTTATTTTCAAAGAAAGACACCAAATCTCCAATTTCTTCAAAATGTCCTACTTTTCTTTTATTACGACTCTGTATCCAGTGCCAAAATCAATCTAACACCACTGCATACGGCATGCATTTATCTGTCTAAAAAAAGACTTTTTGTACAATATATTTGGTGCGGGAGATGGGAGTCGAACCCACACGGTGTTGCCACCACAGGCATCTGAAACCTGCGCGTCTGCCATTCCGCCACTCCCGCATATGCAATGCAAAAATTTTATGTGCATTTTTATTATATATTTTTTTAACTTAAAAATCAATCTTTTTCTAGATTATTATTGCAATTTAAAAAAAATATGATATAATTAAATCTAAACAAAATAGTAAGATAATCTTACCCAATCACATAAAGGAGTGACTATGAAAGCATTTAGCAACAAACTTACAAATGAAATTTTGACCAAAGCGGGGAATAAAAGAGACAAAACGGATAAAGTTCTCTTTGTATTTGCTGGTCCAAATGGCAGCGGAAAATCAACATTAATTGCAAATCTTTATCTTGAAAACAAGTTAGACTCAAAATATATTAATGCTGACCTTTTTTGCAAGACTATTTTTGCTGACATAAAAGATATTAATAAGAGAAATGAAACTTCAATGTATTATACAATGGATTTAGTCAACAGAAATATAGCAAACGGAAATAGTTTTTGCTATGAAACTGTCTTGTCACATCCAAGCAAACTTGAAATAGTGAAAAGTGCAAAAGAAAAGGGCTTTAAGGTTGTAAGTGTGTTGGTTTACACTAAAGATCCTCAAATAAATGTTCGCCGCGTTGAAGCAAGGGCAAAACAGGGAGGACATGATGTGCCAAAAGATAAAATAATCTCAAGATATTATCGCTCACTTAAATATGCAGAGGAGCTTTTTAAATTGTCAGATGAATGTTTTAAATTTGACAACAGTAATGAGCTTTCTATCGTTGAAGAATTTGATGAGCAAATTGAATTATAATAAACAAAAACAAAAATCGTATTTTAAAGGCATATTCATTGCCTTTTTTTGTTTTGTAAAAAAATAATAATTTTTTACAACCTAATTTAAATTTTTGTGACATTTGCTTGACAAAATTTGCTTGATTATAGGATAATAATTGTATATATTATTATATTAATTATATAAGTAATTTCAAAGTTGGAGAGGGAGGGCAATATGAGAGTCACAATCAAAAACAGAATTATGTCTATCTTGATTTGTTCACTCATTACTCTTTTAGCTGGATTTTTTCTTATATATTCAATAGGATTTAAGTCAGATGGAAAAAATTCACATGGCTATGTTTCCACCGTCACATGCACAGATAATTTATGGGTAGTCCCAAATGAGAATATATCATTTGATTATTCTAATTATTATCCTTATAGCACTACCAAAAATGCTACTATTCTAGAAGAACGCAATAAATATACAAACAGCGAGGGCACTGTTGTCGAATTTGATTCTGATATTGCCTCACTTGAAATAAATTTGACGCACTCTGAGTATAACATGAGCAGTGATAAGTGTGTAATTGAAGGAAATACAATTACTTATGATTATAGCAGTTCTTCTGCCTATTATTATGTGACATATTATGGAAAGGTTACTGCGCTTCCTGGTTTTGCCGTTATTCAATATCAAAATGGCAATGGATACACAACAACTGAATCAAAAAGTTATTCTTATGGCACAGGGCAGAAATATCTTTATCAAGAGTCGTCAATGTCAATAAATATGGACGCATTGGTTTATCCAAGAAAGTTTCAAATATCTTTTGATGCAAATGGCGGGACATTTCCAAGCGGTTCAAGTATAAGATATGAATACGTAATTTTCTGTGACCCTTATACGACACCAGAAGAAGTTCCAACAAGAAGCGACAAAACTTTTACAAATCAAGATTATGTATTTAAGGGTTGGGATATCCCTCAATCAGGCTTGTTTACCGATGCCCAAAATGGAACTAAAATAAAGGCCTTATGGTATGGCGAGAGTTATGATATGTCATTTGGCGAAAATGAAGAGTTTGCTATAAAGGGAGCTATAGAAGGATCTAAAATAGATTGGCCTACATTTGAAGCAGTTTTTGGAAAAGGGGCAAAGCCACCATACGAGGGATATAAATTTGTAGGCTGGGAATATATAGATGCAAACAATGGAACAAGATATGTCATTGAGCCTGGTTTGCATGTAGTTCCAAATTTGTTTGATCCAGAAGTGGGTAAAAAGTTTTTACCTAAATATGAACCAATTGAATATAAAATTGAATTTGACGGCAATAATAATACAAATTATATAGAAATGTCAGCTCAATATTTAAAATATGATGAAGAAGAAGCTCTCAAAGATAATGTATTTGAAAGGACGGGATTCAAATTTTTAGGTTGGGAATGGGTCGCAACAAAATATAAGGTTGGTGATGACTATGAGACAATAGAAATTGAACCTAAATTCTTTGAAAATAAACAACCAGTGCAAAATCTTATAACGGATGACAACGTTATTCTTGTTTTTAAAGCAAAATGGGAGGCAATCAGTTATTTTGTTGTCTATCATTCAAATTTTGAAGGCTCGACTTATGAGCCAATACAAGCAGGACCTTACAAATATGATGAAGTTTTTATTTTGCCACGACCTGAATTTTTGTATAAAAAACCAGGTTATTACAATCAATGGTCGACAAAATCAGAATTAAATGCAACAAATGCTAAAGTATATCAACCTGGTGCAGAAGCAAGTGGACTCACAGAAATTGAAGGAGCAGTGGTTGATCTTTATGTAGTAAGATATGAAATATGGTCATCAGTAGAAGGTGCTTTTATAGAGCCTGAATTTAAAATCGAAAATGGCATAAAAACTTATTTTATCTCTTCTCCTGAGAATTTAGGCTGGCTTACTTTGCAATTTCAAAAAAATATAGTCGACCCAGACCCAAGCTTTGACTGTTTTAAAGGTGTCAACTTTGTCCAAACAAATGACATAAGTTTACTTCGTAAAGTGTCATCTGGGTCAGGATGGGAAGGATTTTTAAATTTAGTTGCAAGCATATTTTTGCCAATAGGAAATGAAAATTTTCCATTTATGGGAAATTATGATGGAAGTGGATGTAAGATAGATACTATTTTTGCTTATAATATGCTTGATGCTGTAGCGATTGATTTTAACAATGTTTCAGAATGTGCCATTTTTAAAAATGTTAAGGATGGGAGCATAAAAAATTTAAATTTGAAAGACTCTAATGTTTCTTTAGTTGGTGTAGCAGAAAATTGTTATATTGAAAATTGCAACGTTGATACAACTTCGTTTGGTTTAATATATCAACTTAAAAACAGCACCGTGAAGAATTGCAGCGTAAAAAACGCTGAGCTTACTGTAGGTGTCACTGGCAGTGGTTTAGAATATGAAAGTTTAGAATCAGGGCAAGAAAATTATGGCATTATTGTCAGCATTGCCACAAACAGCAATATAATTGATTGCAATGTCTTAAACAGTAGAATAGCAGGCAAACAAAACATTGGAATTATTGCTGGCAAGCTGGTCGGAGGCAAAATTGAAAATTGTTATTCAAACGCGGTAATAGTCGAAGGCGAAACTAATGTCGGTTTTGTAGGTTATGCCGAGAGTGCAACTTTTAAATTTTGTATAAACTTATTTGGCGACTATAGTTCAAGTTCAGGCACTAGTAGTAAACCTTCTTATATAAAAGGCATAAGAAATGTTAGTGGACTTATAGGCTGTGTTGGGGCAAGTGATTCTCCTATAAAAACAAAAATTGAAAATTGTTATGTTGATTATTCTGCATACGATAGTTGTTCAATGGTTGGAGATGTTGTGGGGGGGCTTGTAGGTTGTCTTGAAGATAGTGGCATCGAAATATTCTCAAGTATGTCTATGATAAAGTTTAAAAAATACACAGATTATTTAATTGATGAAGAATGGATTAAAGGTGCGATTGTGGGTGATGCGAAAGATACTTCAAATATTTTGATAAAAAATTGTATAAGTTCATGTAATGTAGCTTCATCAAATAAAGCTGTTGAAAATATAGTATTTGAGGAAGGAGCGCAAATTACAAACACCATAATCTATACTGATAATATGTATATTTACCCTGGTGAATTTTCAAATTGGTGTTTTGATGCTAATGCAAATATAATTTTGCCTAGTGGTTTGACTTGGTTTGCAAATTCTCATACTATCCCTGTTTCTCAAGAATTATTAGTCTTACTTGAATATGGCTCTGCAATAGAGAAAGGTTATCACTAATAATAAAAAAGCTTTAGATATTTCTAAGGCTTTTTTTTATATTATAAACAACACAAACTTTTTTTTAAAAAAGGAAATTTGTCAAAAAAATATATATTATATCTTTATTAATATAATTTTTTACGCGAAATTTGATGACTTGTGTTGAAATTTCAAAAAAAAGAAAAATAATTCGATAAAATTGCAGAATTATATTTACAATTTATAAAAATTTTTGTAAAATATAATCATGTGATTATTCGAAGGAGCGGAGCAAATGGATAAGAAAGATTATGATTTAAATCAGTATGACAAAGTCACAAAATTATTAATGAATTTTAAATTCCTACCACAAATGCAAGGCTTTGAGTATTTAAGAAGCGCAATCTTATATTGTCTTGATAAAGGTGAGGATTTAAGTGGAGTTACAACTGAAATTTATCCTATTTTGGCTGAAAAATATAATACTCAAATCACATCAATTGAAAGAAATATAAGAAAAGTCATAGATAAAGCATTCTCATTTGGTGGACTATTGAGTTTGAATGATTATTTTGATACTATTGTATATACTAATAAATTTAAATTTTCTAATAATGAGATTATTTCTATATTTGTTGAGCTTTTGAGATTAGACCGAATGAAAGAAAAAGTTTGTGAGAAGGGAAAGGGTGCATAATTTTCACAATTAAATATAAAAAAGTATAAAAAATTTCGACCTTAAATTATTCAGGTTGATTTTTTTTGACAAAATAGTTGTTTATTCTTTATTAAAAAAACATAAATTAATATTATTTTTTATCGAATAAATGATTAAAATCAGACAACGGGTTAGGGAGTATCGTAGAAGAGAGAGGAAAAGGTAAA
>CAMSQA010000013.1 GCA_947062475.1 uncultured Clostridia bacterium | reverse complement strand
ACACTCCGGATTACACTCTTTCCCTACACGACGCTCTTCCGATCTAATTATATTAATTTTTAAATATAATTAATAATTATTAATATAAAAAGCAAAAAATAAAATAAATTCATCAATTTTTAAATATTTGTAACAATCATATCGTTGTTTGCTAAACTGATAATGTAGAGGTCATACAAATGGAAAAATTACTCGAATTTAATAATGTAAACTACTTCTATCAAACAAAAGAAAGTGAAGTGCGTGCTTTAAACGGCGTAAACTTCTCTGTTGATAAAGAATCTTTTTCTTCTCTTGTTGGTCCAAGCGGATGCGGTAAAACGACAATTTTGTCGCTCACCGCAGGACTTTTGACACCATCAAGTGGTGAAATTCTTTTGGCGGGCAAACCGATCGAGCAAAACGATGAAAGAATCGGATACATGTTTCAACGCGATCATTTATTTGAATGGCGAAGCATTTGGCAAAACATAATACTCGGGTTAGAACTCAAAAAGATGAAAAAAGATGAAAAAAAATTGGCACTTGCAGAAGAATTATTAAAAAAATATGATCTTTACAGCTTTAAAAATAAAAAGCCTCGTCAACTTAGTGGTGGTATGCGTCAACGCGTAGCCTTGATTAGAACCTTAGTGCTTGAACCTGCTTTGTTACTCCTTGATGAGCCATTCTCGGCACTTGATTTTCAAACAAGACTGAAAGTATGCGATGATGTTTATGAAATAATAAAATCAGAAAAAAAGACTGCTTTGCTTGTCACTCATGACATTTCAGAAGCCCTCAGTATGTCTGATAAAATAATAATCTTGACGAAAAGACCAGCAGAGGTGAAAACCGAACTTAATCTGTCTTTTCCACAAGAAACACCACTTTCTAAACGCGAGGATCCAGATTTTGGCAACTATTTTGAAATGATTTGGAGAAATCTAGTCTAATGAAGAAAAAAATCGTCAACTACTCAAAAGCAAGACGAAAATATCTAAAAAGTCTAAGAAACAACAAAATTTTAATTATTTTAATGCAAATTTTCGTGCTTATCGCCTTTTTAGGAATTTGGGAACTTCTTGCTCAAACTGAAGTAATAGACCCCTTCTTCTTCTCAAGCCCTTCTCGAATAGCCGTAACAATAGTCGACCTTTTCAAAAATGGTAATCTATTATTGCATATGTGGACATCACTATATGAGACTATCATCGGGTTTGTCCTTGCCACATTAATCGGCTTTGTTATCGCAATCATACTTTGGTGGAGCGAGCGACTTAGAAAGGTGCTTGAACCCTATCTAATCATACTCAATTCACTGCCAAAGATTGCACTAGGCCCAATGATTATATTCTGGGTTGGCTCAGGAACTGGTGCCACAATTGTGATGTGTATATTAATTTGTGTAATTATCACAACAATTTCAATGCTTAATGCCTTCATTTCATGTGACAATGATAAGATATTGCTAATGAAATCAATGCACGCAAAAAAATATCAGATATTATTCAAATTGATAATACCAAACGCATTGCCCGAATTTGCTACTGCCCTTAAAATAAATGTTGGCATGAGCTGGGTTGGCACAATTATGGGTGAATATCTTTCAAGTAAGGCTGGTCTTGGCTATCTTATCAATTATGGAAGTCAGCTTCTTAAACTTGACATAGTCATGGCAAGTATCGTCATACTTTGTCTGCTTGCAAGCGGAATGTATTTCTTAGTAAGCCCTCTTGAAAAAAAATATAAAAAACAATAAATATAAATGTTTAAAAAATAGAAGAAAGTTTGATAAAACTTAATCTTAAAAAAAGTATCTTCAATTTAAACATAAAATTTCAAAAGCTTTTACGATTTGACCTTCTATGCAAAAAGGGAATTTTCTTCACCTTTCCAGCAAGAAGCAGATCACACAAAAGATAAATTCCAAGTATGCTTGCAAGAGGATATAGATATTCAACAATAAAGTCAAATCCTAGAAGACTTAAAATAAGCGGCATTATTACACTGACAAAAAATATAATAAATTCATTTTTGCACAGCCCTCGCATTGAAGATGACAATGTCACAACGAGTGTAAGAAGTGTCGTCAAACAGCCTATAAAAACAACAAATGTCATTATTACATGCCCCCAATTTGAAAACATATCAATAAGTGGCATGGCAGAAGAAATTGAAGTTGGGTTTAAAAGCAAAACAATATTTGCAATCAGCAAAATTGCAGAAAGCGTAAGTGCCGAAAACAAGGCTACTTGCGTTTTCTGTTTTTTTGACAACCTTTGCCCTAAATTTGCAATTATCACTCCACCATTAGCGGTGTTTAATATGACATACAAAATGGCATAAAGAAAAGATAAACCACCAAAGCTTGTATGCGAAGAAATTGAGATGGGTTTAAAAGACATTTTTGATAAAAGCATGCCAAGAAATAGCATAAGCATGAAAGGAACAAGTATAAAATTGATTTTATCAAGGCTTCCCATCCCAAACTTAAAAACGACAAATGCCATTGTCAAAACAATGAAAAATACAAATAAACTGACAATAATTTTGTCGAATGCAAGCAAATTTGATATTCCTGCAAACATTGCCGAAGAAAAAAATAGGCATAAAAATAGATTTATAAAAAATGCAGGCTTTGATTTTCTCATCTTCTCAGCAGCAAAATCACCTAGTGACAACAATGCTTTGAAAAGGACAAAAAACAAAATAAAAGCCAAAAAAATGCAAGGAAAGGAAAAATATCCAAACCTTGAAAAAAATACAACAATTTCCTTGCCACTTATAAAGCCTGAACCAATCACAGTGCCTATAATGGCAAGAACAACCAAAAAACTATTTTTCATTAATATAACATATTGATGAAAACTCAAATTTAGAAATATTTAGGAGAATAAAATGTTATTTAATAATTTTAACGATTGCTCTTGTCGCAATCATTGCAACAACTTTGTATGGCAAAATCCATGCTTTGATCCATGCCGAAACAACTGCGGCTGCCACAACAACTGCAACAAATGGGACTGCCCTCATCGCCCTTGCAACTGCTGGGACAGGTGTGAGAAAGGCTGTCATGACAGAAAATTTGAAGATAGAGGTTTTGAAGGTAGAAACTTTGATGACTTTGAAGGCAGAAACTTTGAAGATAGAGGCTTTGAGTTTGAAAACGACTACAACCTTTATCCACCAGAAATAGGCGGCAGAGAAGAAATAAGAAGAGACTATGACTTTGACCGCATGAAAGATTTTCATTCTGACAGAAGAAACTGCAACTGCAATAGAAACTGCAATTGTGACAGAAGATGCAACTGCAACAGATGTTGCAACAGAAACGCCTGCTGCCTTCTCGCTGGTTGCATTCTAGGAAAATGCTACAGAAATAGTTGCTGCTAATTTATTAAAACAAAACTGAAGATAAACGATAAAAAATTATGTTATAATCTCTTTTTATTTTGAAAAATCTCAGCATGCTGTTATACTTATCTTAAGAGGAAACAATGAAAAGATTTTTTGGAAGAAAAAGTGATGATAAAATAATAATTGAAGGAAGTGAATTTACCCATCTTAAAAAAGTGTTGCGTTTAAACGAAGGTGACAAGATAATCGCAAATGTCAATGATGAGTATGACTATCTTTGCACAATTGCAAAGCTAAACAAAAATGATTGCATAGCTTATATTGATAATCGCTCTCTCTGTCAGGCATTGCCTAAAAGAAATGTCACTCTCTTTCAGATGCTTCCAAAGAAGGAATATTTTGACAATATCCTTGCAAAAAGCATCGAACTTGGCGTAAACAAAATCATTCCCTTCACAAGTCAATATACAATGATAAAGGAAATAAAAGAAGAACGTGTTTTGGCACAAGTAATGACCGCCTGCAAACAATGTGAACGCTCAAAACTTGTTGAGGTATCAAAGCCTATAAAGTTTGACCTACTGCCAAAGCTTCTAGAAGAATATGACCTTGCAATCTTTGCTTATGAAAATGAGGAAAGACCATTCAATCCCCAAATTCTTGATGGCAAACAAAATATTGCAATCATTGTGGGCAATGAGGCAGGCTTTAGTGAGGAAGAAGCTGAAATATTAAAAAAATATTCTCAGTCAATAAGTCTTGGCAAACGCATTCTCCGATGCGACACCGCCGTCATCACCACCCTTGCCCTTGTTTCAGTTTTGTCAAACAACTAAATTTCAAAGAAAGAAAAACACAAAATAGGAAACATCTCGTTTCCTATTTTTGTATCATCTTTACAAAATCAAGCGTGAATTTTATCAAATCTCTCTGTCGTTTGAAATAATAAGACGACAATTTTTCATCATGCTCTTTAAAACGCTCAAAATCTTCTTGCGTCCATTTTTGCCTTGCAATTTTCACAAATTCGTCATTATCAATTTTGCGAAGTTTTTTCCATTCTCGACTAAATTCACTCATTTCAAATTCGTGAGCAATTATGCTGACCAATTTCATTTTTCACCTCCTTGCAAACATTATAATTAATTCCATTTAAAAAAACGTCAATAATGCTTAAAAGCATCATATTTAATGAAATCCTTTTCATTATAATATTTATCTTTTCAAAAAACTTCAATTATGTCGATAATCATAATTTTTTTTAAAATAACCAAAAAAAACACCCCTTAAGGTGTTCTTTTGGTCACTTTTCTATGAAGAAAAGTGAAAAAACAATGTTTATTTCATATTTTTTAAGAAATTGCTATATTTTGTATAAGAATTGTCGCCAAGTTTTGAAGCAAGTTCACTAAGTTTTGCCTTGCTTTCTTTATCAAGGCTCTTTGGCACTTCTGCCTTAACAGTGACAAGCAAATCACCATACGCCTCACGATTGAGCACCTTCACACCCTTATTTTTAATTTTCATAAGAGTTCCGCTTGCTGTAAGTTCTGGGATATTAAGTGTATATTTGCCATTCAAAGTTGGAATATCAACTTTTCCACCCAAAAGAGTAGTTGTGAATGGAACATAGAGGTCAAGATATAAATCGCTATCCTTTCTCACCAAGAGCTTATGAGGTTTGACAGAAACTTTGATGTTGAGGTCTCCATAAATTCCTTCGCCCGCTGGTGCATTACCCTCACCTCTCATTCTTAAAGTCTGACCATTGTCAATGCCTGCTGGAAATTTCACTTTGACAGTCTTTGAATTTCTTATATCACCCCTGCCATTGCAGTTTGGGCATTTTTCTTTGATGATTTTGCCTGTGCCATTACATTTTGGACAGCCTGCCTCACGAATGGTTGTGCCAAAGATAGTATTTTGTTGAAATCTGACATGACCTGTGCCATTACATTCTTTGCAGGTTGTAAATTCTTTGCCATTTTTTGCACCTGTGCCTTTGCAGGCAGAGCATTTATCGGTCTTATTCAAAGTAATATTCTTTTCACAGCCAAAGCATGCCTCTTCAAACTCAATTGTAACAGCAATATTGATATCCTGTCCCTTCGTTTGCACTCTTGCAGATTGCCTGCCACCACCAAAGGCTGAGAAAATATCAGAGAAAATATCACCAAAGCCGCCTCCGCCACTAAAGAAATCACCAAAACCACCACCTTGACCACCGAAAGGATTGCCTTCTGCAGAGCCAAATTGGTCATAGTTTGCCCTTTTCTGAGCATCACCAAGCACCTCATACGCCTCATTAATTTCTTTAAACTTATTTGCAGCTTCTTCAGTTTTATTCAAATCTGGATGATATTGTTTGGCAAGCTTTCGATAAGCGGACTTGATTTCAGCATCACTGGCATTTTTATCCACACCTAAAATTGAATAATAATCTTTATTCGCCATAATTGTCCTTTTTAATTAAATTTTAATCTACAACAACCTCAGGGTCGCCATCATTTCCGCCGTTTGGATTTGAGCCGTTTGGGTCACCATTTGGGTTGCCGTTTGGATTTGCTGCTTGATACATCTTTGTCACAATACCATTTGAAACATTTGTAAGCTCTTCAATTGCTTTCTTGACAATTTCAATATCTTCACTTTCAAAATCTTTCTTGGCTTTTTCAATTGCTTCTTCAAGATTCTTCTTATCTTGTTCAGCAAGTTTATCGCCATTATCTTTAAGCATTTTTTCAAGTCCATAAACTAGGTTGTCAGCTTGATTTTTTGTTTCAACAAGTTCTTTTCTCTTCTTGTCCTCTTCGGCATGAGCTTCTGCCTCTTTGATAGCCTTTTCGATATCTTCTTCTTTAAGATTTGAAGAAGCGGTAATTGTGATATTCTGTTCTTTATTTGTGCCAAGATCTTTTGCAGAAACTTTGACAATTCCGTTTGCATCAATATCAAAAGTAACTTCGATTTGAGGAACACCTCTTGGTGCTGGTGGAATGTCTGTGAGTTGGAATCTGCCTAAAGTCTTGTTTTGACTTGCAAATTCTCTTTCACCTTGAAGAACATGAATGTCAACCCCGCTCTGTCCGTCAGCTGCAGTTGAGAAAACCTGTGATTTCTTTGTTGGGATTGTTGTGTTTCTTTCAATAAGTTTTGTAAATACTCCGCCCAAAGTTTCAATTCCAAGTGAAAGTGGAGTTACATCAAGAAGAAGAACATCTTTTACCTCTCCACCAAGCACGCCCGCTTGAATTGCAGCACCAACAGCAACGCATTCATCTGGGTTTATGCCCTTGTATGGATCTTTGCCTGTGAAGTTTTTTACAGCCTCTTGAACAGCTGGAATACGAGTTGAACCACCCACCAAAACTATTTTATTAATTTCATCTTTACTAAGTTTTGCATCAGAGAGAGCTTTTACTGTGCAGTCGATTGTTTCTTTAACAAGATCTTCAGTGATTGCATCAAATTTTGCACGAGTAAGTTCAAGTTCCATATGCTTAGGGCCTGTTGCATCAGCAGAAATGAAAGGAAGAGAGATTGTAGTTTTTGGAGTTGCTGAAAGGTCAATCTTCGCCTTTTCTGCAGCCTCTTTCAATCTTTGCATAGCAAGCTTGTCGCCAGAGAGGTCGATATTGTTTGTCTTTTTAAACTCTTCAACAAGAAGATCAATAATTCTGTTATCAAAATCATCTCCACCCAAACGAGTATTTCCGTTTGTTGAAAGCACTTCAAAAACACCATCACCAATTTCAAGAATAGAAACATCGAAAGTTCCGCCACCAAGATCATAAACAAGGATTTTTTGATTTGCACTTTCACCTTTGTCAAGACCATAAGCAAGAGCAGCAGCAGTTGGCTCATTAATAATTCTCAAAACTTCAAGCCCCGCAATTTTTCCTGCGTCCTTTGTTGCCTGTCTTTGAGAATCATTGAAATATGCAGGCACAGTGATGACAGCTTGTGTAACAGTGCCTCCAAGATAACTTTCTGCATCAGCTTTAAGTTTTGAAAGAATCATCGCAGAAATTTCTTGAGGTGTATAGTCTTTGCCATTGAGTGAAGTTTTATAATCACTTCCCATTTCTCTTTTAATTGATTGGATAGTTTGATCAGCATTTACAATAGCTTGACGCTTTGCCACTTTACCAACAAGTCTTTCTCCTTCTTTTGTGTATGCAACAACAGATGGAGTTGTTCTGTCTCCTTCTGCATTTGCAATAACAGTAGGCTTTCCGCCTTCCATGACAGCAACACATGAGTTTGTAGTTCCAAGGTCAATTCCAATAATTTTTCCCATAATTAAATTCTCCTTTTTATTTTTTTTGTTTTTTATTTTTTTACTAAATTTTAAATTAAAGAAAGTTTTAAGTTTTCAAATTAAATTTTTAAATAAACCTTCTATAATTTATTCACAATGACTTTGGCATATCTAAGCACCTTATCATTGAATTTATATCCCGCTTGATATTCATCAAGTATGATATCATTTTCTTTATTTTCGTCACGCATCACTGCAATGACGTTATGAACATGTGGATCATAAACCTGACCAATAGATTCAAGTTTTTCAACCCCCAGCTCTTTCAAAGCTTCATTGATTTTATTTTCAATCATTTCAACACCTTTAAGCACATTTTCATCATTTATACTTTTCTTTGCTTCTTTAAAAGTGTCAAGACAAGGCAAAAACACCTCAATTACCGATGACTGCCCATCAACTTTAGCTTTTTTAATGTTTTCGGTTGCATGTCTCCTGAAATTATCAAAGTCGGCTTGCACTCTTCTTGCCATGTCAAGATAATCATTTCCAGTATTGTTTTCGACTTCGCTTACAACTTCGCAAACTTTCTCATCTTGCAGTGAATTTTCTTCAAATTCATCAAATTCGCTGTTTTTTTCGATTTTTTCTTGATTTTTTGCCTCATTTCCTTCAATTTCATCTTCAATATTGTCATTCTTCTTTGTCTGACAATCTTTATAATCATTTTCAAATTCGTCTTCGCCAAATATTTTGTGGTTCATCTATTCTCCTTTTAAATCATTAAGATTGTCAATCACAACCTTTAAAGCTGATGCAATTCCTGCATAGTCCATGCGTTGTGGACCAATAACCCCAATTGAGGCAAGCTGCCTTCCATTGACACATATTGGTGCTTTGACAACCGAACAACTTCCCTCTTCTTCAGCAACTGAAACCTCAATGTTTCCATCACCTTCAAGCTCTAATATATTTGAAAGTTTTTTCTCATCATCAAGCACATTTAAAATATTCTTGGCATCTTCAACACTTTTGTTGCTGTCAAGAAGTTTAGCACTTCCCTCTCTTCTCACATCAAGATATCGCTGCTTGTTGAGTTTCTTGAGCCCTTCTATTAGCGTGTTGACAACCTTTTCAAAAGCCTTAATTTCACCCTTCATGCCACCTTCAAGTTGATAAATGTTATCAATCATATATCCAATTGTCTCACCTCGAAAGTGATTTGTCAGATATATTGTGGCATCATTACATTCTTCAATACTTGCAAAAACATCAAGGGTTTGATAGATATATCCAGTTTCCGTCCCAATCAGCACCATGATCTTGTCGTCTACTAAAGGCACTAACTTAAACTCCTTCAAAACCAAATTTTCATAGCCATCAACCATGATGACAGTTGGATAATTTGTCGCCTCACTGACAATCTTTGCAATTCCAGAAACAATATCATTAAGCGAACTTGTGCGTAAATTAATTTTATCTTTCACTCTGTCAAGTTGGGCATCACTGGCATTTGTTGAAGAAAGAAGTTTTTCAACATAATATCGATAACCCTGTGCTGTTGGCACTCTTCCACCTGAAGTGTGCAACTGCCTAAGATATCCCATTGCCTCTAAAGTATTAAGTTCATTTCTAAGAGTCGCTGTCGAACAATCTATCGATGTTATATCCTTTATTCCACCCGATGTGATAGGACTGCATCCTCGAATATATTCTTCAACCGCCCTGCAAAGAATTTTCTGTCTGCGTTCAGAAAGCTCCATTTCAACCTCTATAATTCGACTTTTTTAGCACTCTCTTGTTTTAAGTGCTAGCAATAGTATATGCAACTTTTCAAAAATAGTCAACTATTTATGACAAATTTTTAAAAATTTTTAAAAAATTATTTTTTTTAAATTTCCCCAAACAATTATCTTATAAACCAATCCAATTATATATAATGAAAAGGAGAGCAAACATTATATAATAAGCATAAAATAAAAAGAATTGAAGTAGATAATAAAAATAAAAAATTTTTTATAAAAAGATTGACAAATTCAAAAACAATATGATAATATTAAAGAGCGCAATATGGGGAGATACTCAAGAGGTCGAAGAGGCGGCCCTGCTAAGGCTGTAGGTCGGGCAACTGGCGCGAGGGTTCGAATCCCTCTCTTCCCGCCAATAGATACTGATAAAAACTTTTTATCAGTTTTTTTAAATATAAGGAGAGAAAATGCAACAGAAACATTTGACAACTGAACAAATGACAAATTTTGGTTGCTTTTACACCCCACAAAAATTTGTAGATAAATTATTAGATCTAATAAAAAAAAATATTAAAAACTACAAAGATTATTCATATTTAGATTCTTCTTGCGGTTATGGCACATTTTTAAAATCTTTATATCCACTTAAAACTATAGGTTGCGACATTGATGAAAAGGCATTGCAAGTTGCAAAACAGCAATTTGATAGATGTAATTATTTCAACTTAAATACACTGCGTGGTTTTTCTCGTTCTTCTATTGATCTATATGATAATGAGAAATTAATTATTGTTGGAAATCCTCCTTACAACGATTCCACTTCAAAAGTAAAAAATAAGATAAAAAAAAATCAAACTTTTGACATTGATAATGATATTAAAACAAGAGACTTAGGAATCTCATTTATGTTGTCTTACCTTAAATTAAATCCTGATTATATAGCTATCCTTCATCCATTATCATACATGATAAAAAAATCAAATTATCAATTACTGAAGAATTTTTATAAACAGTATTTTCTTATCGACCATTGTATAATAAACAGTCAAGAGTTTGAATTGACATCAAAAATAAAAGGTTTTCCAATTATAATTGCATTATATAAAAAAGACGACAAAGGGATGTCTTATGAAAATGTCTTAGATATTTCCTTTAAAACGATAGAGAATGAAACTTTCAGCATTAAACATGATGAAATAAAAAATTATATTAACAAATATCCTTCAAAAAATAAAGAATATAAGGAAAAAGACATTCTTTTTTGGACTATACGAGATATAAATGCATTGAATAGAAATCAAACTTTCGTTCAAAAAAAGTCTGATAATACAATAATCATAGACAAAGATAAATTTCCATATTATTGCTATGTTGACGCTTTCAAAGATTATATTGATAAGCTTCCATACTATTTCGGTAATTGTGAAATTTTTATTGACAACCAAAAGTTTGAAGAAATAAAAAATGTATTTGTCACAAAAAGCATGGAAAAACACCCTTGGCTTAAAGACAAAATATCCAATAATTATGACAATAATTATAAATTGATTGATGAATATTTCAAAAGACTATTTAAAGGAGAATAATTATGTTTTACTGGAAATTTACCAGAAATGGAAAATACAGCAAAAAATATATTTCGCTTGTTTTAGATTGGCATCAAAGCTATGTAGACGATTTAAAACTAAAATGTTCATTTGATGAATGCAAACAAATGCTTTTGCTTATTCAAGA
This sequence comes from uncultured Clostridia bacterium, assembly GCA_947062475.1. Classification (GTDB taxonomy): domain Bacteria; phylum Bacillota; class Clostridia; order Christensenellales; family UBA1242; genus Caccovivens. The sequence goes on along the minus strand of CAMSQA010000013.1, from coordinate 21,276 downwards.
TGTAGAATATCTAAACGGATTACAAAATTCATCCTCAGGTGTCCAAAAACCCGCATATAGAAGTGTTGTAAATTCCATTGGATATGATACCACTGCTGATTATCTAGAACAGCGACAAAATTTCAACTTGGTCAAAGGACAAATGATTTTAGGAAATCACAGAGGCAATCCACTGGACTATGGAAAATCAACAAATGAAAATTCCCCTGAAATTGTTTTAGATATCATTAAACTTCAAGTAAAATTTTACATAGACGCACAAGCGGAAAATAACAGTAATTTTGATAAATTAAAAGCTTATAGAAATGATATTGATTTTGTAAATGATGGAAGATATTTTGACTTAATGCCAAAACATTCATGCCTTGTTGAAATAATTGAAAAAATGAAAAGTTTTAATCATGAAGAAACTGAAAACTTTTTGATCAATACACTTAAATGGATTAAATTAATGTAATATTAAAATAATATTATTAATTTAAAAATTATAGTTAAAAAATAAAAACAATAAACTCAGTAAGTTATTCAATTTGATTATTTACTGAGTTTTTTTAAAAAATTAAGCTAAAAAATATGATTTTTTAAGAAAAACTATAAAAATCATCATCTTCAAATTCTTTTTCGTCAAAAACTTCATTATAATATTTTTTCAACTCTTGATAAATTTTTTCGTCATAAAGCTCAGAAATTGCGTCAATTGTCGCACCATAATGTTTTTGTATATCCTTAGGAGAACCATTAAATCTCCACCAAACTTTAGCACCTCTTTTCAAATCAAAATATATTGATTTCAAATTTGAAAGACAATCGGCACATTTGACCATTTTCGCCTCTCTAGATGCTCTCTTTATCCTCTCAGCCTGAATAGCTTTTCTTTCATTGTATGGATAACTTTTATTTTCACTTAAAACGTCCACAATGCTTGCTATCTTTTTGCCAAACAATATTTTAATTTCCTCAAGCGAAGTATCTGTATCTTCAACCGTATCATGCAGAACGCCCGCTATCACTGTTTCATTATCACAACCACTCTCCTGCAACAACTGTGCCACTTCATATAAATGCACTGCATATGGCCATGCTGTTGCCTTTCTAAATTGATGAGAATGTTTTTTCATTGCAAATGCCACCGCTTTGTTATAAAATTCACTATCAGCTATTTTGGCATTAAGTTTTTCATATTCTTTTAAAAGATCTTCCCCAGTATAATGTTTAGATGCTTTTCCAATTTTTTCATTTTCTTTATCTTTGTTCATAATTTCTCCTTTTACACTTGCATTATAAACCATTTTATGATATAAGTAAAATATATTATAATTATATATTCAATAAGGAGTGCTTATGGATAAACTTGATTATTATCGTGTTTTTTATGAAGTTGCAAAAACGAATAATATTACAAAAGCCGCTGAAAATCTTTTTATTTCACAGCCAGCTATTTCACAAACGATCAAAAAACTTGAAAGCGACCTGTCTGCAAAGTTGTTTATCAGAAATAAAAGAGGCACAGCTCTTACAAGATTTGGTCAAGAAGTTTTTAATAAAGTTGAAACCGCCATGCTTGCACTCAAATCAATTGACAACATTTCAATTGAAGAAAAAGAACTTTTAAAAGGCAGCTTGGTGATTGCTTCAGGCTCAAATGTTGCAAAAGATATATTAATAAGCCCCATTAAAAGTTTTTTAGAAAGTTTTCCTAATATTCAAATCACACTTACTGAAGGTGTGCAAGAGGAAACCTTGACAAAACTAAAAGCGGGAGAAATCGATTTGGTAATCTCACAGCAAAACCACCTTATCAAAGATCTCCCCTTTCATTCTGTCTTAAAGCACAGATATGTTTTTATCAAAAAGAAAGATGCAAAAATAGAAAGATTTATCAAAATGTCAAAAGGCTCATTCACCTTCAATCTCATCGAAGAATTTGAAAAACAGACCAATTTAAAAACATTGCCAGAAATTTTTGTGACTGGTTATCGAATGGCAATCGAGCTTGCCCAAAACGGTGTTGGCATTGCCCTTGTCCCTGAATTTTTGGTGTCAAAACTTATTGAAGAAGGCAAACTTGAAATCGCATATAAAAACTACAAACTTCCTTCGATAACATTTGGTTATTATTTCAATCCAGCTTCTTTGACTTCAGCCTGTGAAGTCTTTTTAAAATTTCTTGAAATATAGTTTTATCAATTTCTACAAAAAAATAAAAAAATTAAAAAAGATTAACTTTTAATGATAACACTTTGATTGCACTTTATAAAAACGCTTATCATGATAAAATTGAAATAATAACAGGAAAAGCTTATCAAAATCGTCTCAATCAAATCATATTTTCAATTGAAAAGGAATTAGAAAACGATATAAATTTTGATATTTATAAATAAAAAGACCAAAATATTTTGGTCTTTTATTCTAATTTTACTGTAAATCTTAAGTAATTATAATATTTCTTTTAATTAAAAATCATTGAAAAAACTTGAATATATGTTATAATTAAAATAAAAATACCAGAACTTATTACTTTATTGGAGAAACTTATATGAACTTAACTCAATCACCACGCAAACTTATTCAGTGCGTCCGCAATGGAAACAAAAATGTTAACGCAGAAGAAACCATCTATGCAATCAAAAAAGCAGGATTTGATGGTGTTTTTATTGAACTTAACAACAAAAAAGACTGGCCAGTAACAACTAAAGAGCAAATTGCTTTATGCAAAAAACTTGGTCTTGAAATTGAATTTGCACATCTTGATTATCATTGCATAAATAATATTTGGCTTGATGACGAACATGGAAATGGCGAAGAATTGACAAAAAATTTCATTAAAAATTTGGATGAAATGAAGAAAAACGATATAAATATGGTCATTATTCATTTAAGCAGCAAACTTGATGCACCAAAGCCAAACGAAATTGGAATTAAAAGATTGCAAAGAGTTGTCGATCATGCAGAAAGTCTTGGCATGCAAGTCGCTTTTGAAAATAATAAAATCTTTGGCTATCTTGAATATGTTTTTGACAAGATTAAGAATAAAAATATAGGTGTATGTTTTGATGTCGGTCATTTCCATTGCTATTATGACGACAAATTCAGTTGGGACAAGTTTAAAGATAAAATCATTGCTGTGCATATGCATGACAACGATAAAACAGATGACCTTCATATGCTTCCTTTTGACGGCACAACAGACTGGAATATGATTGTTGAAAATCTAAATAAAGCTGGATATCAAGGTCCAATAACGCTAGAAAGCAGCTATCAAAATCAATACCTTAATCAAAGTCTTGAAGAATTTTATAAAATCGCCTATCAAAAAGCTAAACTCATTGCAAAAGAATTTGACAAAAATCTTGAAAAAGAATTATAAATTTGCTAAAATATAATTATGAAAAATACAGGCATTTTCTATTTCAGTTCAACAGGCAACAGCCTTTATATCGCAAAAAAGGTAAAAGAAAAATTTGAAGGAAAGATATTATATATCCCCTCCTACTTTGGTAATGCAAGCGAATTTGAGGACATAATTATTGTCACACCAATATATTCTTTCGGTATGCCCATCCCAATTCTTGAACTTATATCTAAAATAAAACAAGGAAAAGCAATCACTATCATTCAAAACTATGGTGGCATGATTGGCGGAGCAGACAGACTTGTTTATGAATATGCAGTTGAAAAGGGCTTGGTTGTCAAAGGAATTTTTACTTTAAAAATGCCTGAAAATTTTACTCTTGTCATGTCCCCACCAAAGATTTATAAATACATAATTTTAAAAACTTGTGACAGGCGAATTAATAAAGTGCTTAATAAAATTGAAAATAATCAATTCAAACTGCCAAAGAAAAAGAAAACAAAAAAACAAACCTATCTTAAAAACAAGGCAAACTGGCATAAAATCGGCAATAGATTTTCGGTTAATGAGAAATGTGTAAAATGCGGAAAATGCATAAGTATATGCCCCTCCCAAAATATATCTTTTTGCGATGACAACATCACCTTCGCTGACAAATGCATAGCATGTCTTGGTTGCTTTCATCGTTGTCCACAAAAGGCAATAATATACAACAAGAAAGACAATAAAAAGCGATATGTAAATCCTCTTATAAATGAAAATGAAATAGGAAAGGATTTATAAAAGAAAAATTGCAATAAAAATACTGACCAAAAAGATCAGTATTTTTTAAGCTCTTGAATTATGACAAACAAAATATATCACCTGAAATTCTTTTGCCAATTCTTTTAAAAATTGTTTTGCTTTGTCAATCTTCTTTTCATCCAAATTGACAAAGGCGTCATCAACCACAACAAAAGGTTTTTCTTTATCAAAAAGAGTTTCGATCAAGGCAAGCCTCATGCAAAGGTCGATGATATTTTGATAACCTTTGCTATAAAAATCAATTTCACGTGACTGTCCATATTCATCAAAAGTAATATTGAAGTCAGTGTCAAGTTGAATATTTTTATAATCTTTTCCTGTGATCTTTTCAAGATATTTTTTCAGTCCTTCCTTCATTGGCGAAAGCAACTTTGACGAAAGACTTTCATCTGCACTTTTTAAAAATTTCATTGCATTTTTTATTGCACAAAACTTTTCTGAAAGGCTGGAAATTTGACTAAGTTTTTCTTCTTTTTTATTTTCAAGTTCATCAATCTCTGAAATATCTTCATTGATTTTGTTTATCTTTGCAATAATGCTGGCTCTGTTTTCCTTATAAGAATCAATCTGTTTCTGTAAAGCTTCATCCTCTTCCTGCAAGCTTAAAATATCTATATTTTGGATTTCTTCATCTTTGACATCAAAATGTTTTTCTTTCTTAAATTTCTCTAAATTTTCATTTTCTATGTTAAGTCTTTCCTTTAAATTTGATATACTTATGACCGACTTTTTCAATAAATCCAATTTTTCTAAATTATCGAATTGTCTAAAACTTTGAAAATTGAATTTTGAAAGAAAATCATTGATTTTTTCTTTCTCTTCTTCAATTTGCTTTTTATATTCATTTATTGTTTTTTGATTTTCTGAAAATTGTTTTTTTATTTTTTCAAACTCGCTTAAGTTTGCTCGCACTTTGCCAAATGCTAAATCAACATCGTCAGTATTTCTTTCAAACTTAAACAAAAACTCATTTAATTCTTTTTCCAAAGACGCAAGTTCGATTTTATTTTGTTGTAATTGCAATTGATCAATCTTTTGCAAAGAATTATTCTCGCTGTTTATCTGATTTTTTAAATAAATAAAACCTGACAGCAATAATGACAGCCCTCCTGCGACAAACATGACAATAGGTAAAATTTCAACCTTGTTTAATGTCAATATTCCAGCAATTACAAATCCAATAGTCAGCACAAGAAAAACTAAAGACATATAGAACTTTTTTTCTTTCTTTTCACTTTTTTCTTGCTTCATAGCTGGCAATTCTTGCTGCAGTTTAATGGCATTATATCTATTGATTTTTTCTTGCACATTTTTAAGATTTTCTTCATTTATAAGCTCTTCTTCATCATCAAAATAATTGGAAAGTTCATAAAATCGATTGCTTACATAGCCGTCATTTAAAGCTTTAACTTTTTCTTGAAGTTTGACAACATCCTTTTCTCTTTGAGAAAAATCATTAATTTCTTCAACTCCTATCACCTGATTATTAAGGATTTCTGCTGATGTAGAAATTTCTCTTTCAATTTCGCCAATTTGCTCACAATATTTGTAATAGAGGTCTTTATTTGCAATTTTTTCTTTGATTTTTGCAATTTTTGCCATCTTTTCTTTTATTAGCTTTTGTTTTTCAATCAGACTTTTGATTTTGTTATTTTCTTCTTCAACCTGATTTTCTAATGTTTCAATCGACTGAGCACTGGTTTTAAGCGAATTTATTTGAAAGAGCAACTCTTCAACTTCATCTTCAAGCATTTGAATTTGACCTGTTTTTTTATTGTTTGACAAACTCGCTCTATTCCTGTCAAGAAGTGCCAAAGCCGATTCAATATTAAACTGCTCATTCGTCCCATGCATAAGGTTTGTAAGTTTATTTGAAATGCTTTCATTGACTAGTGTGTTGAGTGATTTTTGAGGTATAAATGCACTACGCTCAAAAGCTTCTTCATCTAGCCCAAAAATTTCTTCACCAATACTTGCTGAATAAGCTTGTGACTTTTTGCCAGTTGATAAATCTACAAGTTCAAAAATATCTTCACTTCCATTCTTGCCAAAAAATCGTGTCAAGCGAAAAGATTTTTCGCCAATTTCAAATTCAATATATCCGCCATAATTTCCACCCTGCCAAGGTTTGTATTTCTTTCTTTCATTCTCATCTAAACTGCGTTTTGATGTTGAAGGCAAGCCATAAAACATCGCTTTAATAAAAGTGGCAAAGGTTGTCTTTCCCCAGCCATTTTCCTCATTAAACAAATTTAAACCTTGAGAAAACTGATAATCAAGGTTTGCAAGTTTGCCAAAATTTTCGATATGACACTTTTGAAGTTTCATTTAAATTTCCTCCCTGCCAAGTGCTTTTAGTCCAACAATAATAGTCATCTCTTTTTCTCTTTCATCAAGATCAGAAGCAAGAACTTGGCGTAAAAATTCGCCACGCAAAGATGGATCATTTTCAACATCTTGCATCTTTACTTCAAGAGTGGAATTATCTTTTACTTTTGCAAAATAAAAACATTCAAGCTTCTTTTCAAGCATTGAAATATGTTTTTCAAGTTTTAAATTGTATTTGCCCTGCAAGGTGACTTTTATAAGACTTTCTTTATCAATAATTTTCAACCTGTCAATGACAGCATCTTCAATGTCAAACCAATTTTCAAAACCAGATATATCAAATACAATTTCAATCAGTTTTCGCTTTGCAAAAGGTATAAATTGCGATTTAATTTTATCATCTTCAATCTCAAGAAGCACAAAACCTTTTTCTCCACATTCATCAAAACCTCTTCCCTCAAGGCAACCACAATAACAATAAATTCCTCTCTTATCAAGAGCCTCTTGCGAATAATAATGAATGTGTCCAAGTGCTAGATAGTCAATATTTTTGTTTTTAAGTTTTGGCAAATTCAACATCTCTGCCCTGCCAGTAGAATTATATTTTGCAATTTGACCATGAAGGACAACTATATTTAGCTTTTTGTCATCCAAATTCAAAGTCTGATAAAGAGCAGTTGAATTTTCGGCATTTAAAATTGCACCTGTGATTTTCACCTTTCCATAATCAAAACTTGTCCAGCTTTTGCCAAACACCTTTAAATTTTCAGGGATTTCTTCAAGTTGAGAAATGAAATTTAGATCATGATTTCCCGCAAGGTATAAAAAATCTATATCGCTATTTTTTGTGATTAAGTTTGTCAAACGCATTCTTGTAAGGGATGAAAAACGTGAACTATCAAACATATCACCAGCGATAATAATACCTTTGACGGATTGCTTTTTTGCAAACTCAACCATTCTTTCAAAGGTATTTAATATTTCGTTTTTTCTCTCTTTTGCCTTTTGTGAAGATAGATTTGACTCCATCTTACTATCAAGATGTATGTCTCCGCAGTGAATAAATTTCATTATTTCCCCTCTTTTTTTATATTAATTTCAAATTTAAAAACAATATTGACAAAATCTTATTCAAAATATTTTGTATGCAGTTTTTCAATATAACTTCCGTCAATGTCGTTTGTCACAAGCTCTGGCAAAACCTTAACTCCATGTCTTCCTCCCTTGACAGCTTCAAGCAAGATAAGTTTGACATCTCCTCTTCCATTTTGGGTAAAAAACATTCTTTTGACTTCCAGTGAATTTTTGGTCAAATTATAGATCAGTTCACAGCTTCTGCTTGCCGCATAAACTAGATATAATCTTCCACCCTCTTTAAGCATTTGACTTGCAACCATACAAAGTTTTTCAGCCGACAAACAAAAGTCGTGCCTTGCAATATTTCTGACTGTGTTTTCATTTTTTCCATTCGAAAGCATATATGGTGGATTTGAAAAAACACAATCAAAACTATTTTTTTGAAATTTATCATTAAAATTTAAAACATCATCATTTACAACTTCAATTTTATCTTCAAGATGGTTTAGCTTAATATTCTTTCGTGCAAGTTCTGCCATTTCCTTTTGAAGTTCAAAAGCATAAATTTTTTTAAATTTATTTTTGGCAGACATTAGAATTGAAATCACTCCACTACCCGTCCCAATTTCAGCACAAGTTTCTTCAGATTTTAATCTTATGAAATTTGCAAGTATGACGCTGTCAGACGTGAAAGTATAATAATTTTTATTTTGAATAATCTTCAAGCCCTTGCACTGCAAATCTTCAATTCTCTCACCCTCAGAAAGTGTCATGTTTTTCTCCTATAAAAATCTAATTCGATCAAAATTAAAATTAAATTTCATTAAAAAAAGGAATAAATCTATTAATTTAAAGAAAATTTAAATAAAAAATGCGAAATTTATGTAATTTTTATTAAATTTTATTTATTATATCAGTTTTTATTATTTTTTCTATCATCTTTGAAATTGTCTTTAAATTTAATTTCTTCAAGTGTAAAATCTTTTATTTCACTTTCTTTTTCATCAGAAATTCGCACAGAAACCATCTTTTTTAAAAGGTCATTATAAATTACAACCCCTTCACCTTCTGGTGTCACAACAGTGCTGTTTAGTTTTGGCATGATTTTTATGACTTCACTATAATAAGGGTTTTCGTATGCAAGACAGCAAAGAAGTTTTCCGCACAATCCGCTGATATTGTTTGGATTTAAAGACAAGTTTTGATTTTTTGCCATTTTGATTGTGACATGATCATTGATGCCAAATCCCTGATGACAGCAACACACTTTGCCACAAACTCCAAGTCCACCAAGTATTCTGGTTGCATCTCGTGGACCAATCTGACGAAGCTCTATTCTCACCTTATATTTATCGGCAAGTTTTTTTACAAGTTCACGGAAATCAACACGATTTTCAGCTGTAAAGTTGACAGTCAGTCGAGAAAAATTATAATTACTCTCAACAGAAATTATTTTCATATCTAAATTTTCCTGTAAAGCCATTTTTTTAATCTCAGGAAATAATGCTTCTGCTTTTAAATAATTTTCCTCTGCAAGCTTTAATTCTTCCTCACTTGCAAGTTTGACAACATTTTTCAAAGGCTCAATTAAATTTTCTGCGTCGATAAGATAAGGCTCTTTTGAAATCTTAACAATATCTCTTCCCTTTTCAGTGTCTACAATACAATAATATTCATTTTTAAGCTTCAAACCATTAGGGCTGAAAGAATATGAATGTGAGCCATTTCTAAACTTAGCCTCAACAACTTCTACCTGCATATATATTTTACCTCCAATATGTTCAACAATAAATTTTCTAGCACAAGGGTGAAATTGCAATTAAAAGAGAGTTCTCTTACCGCTCTATCAATTTGCTTTTCAATCATAGCGATTGCCTTGATTGAATATTCTCCTTCCACCTTTTCAAGTTCTTCTCTAAACATTTCAAATCGCAACTCTTGTCCGCCTTTCAAATATAACAAATCTTCAAAGATAAGTGAAAGACAATGAAAGACAAATTCCGCCTCACTCGCAAACTCAAGCAGACTTTTTGAAAAAGACAACAGTTGTTTGCTTGATTTTAGTTTGGTGACAACTGACAGCACCTTTTCAAATATTATTCCCAAGTTGGGCATACAGCTAAGCAACCTAGCTTTCCCCAAATATCCTTCACTTAGTGCTGTAACAAGTTTGATATCTTCGCACCCTTCAATGCAACTGATAATGTCCTCTTTTTGAAGTTTTTTAAGTTCTACCTTATTGCATCTTGATTTTATAGTTGGAAGCAGCAAGTTGATATTTGAAGATGTCAAAATAAAATAAACATTGTTTTGAGGCTCTTCAAGAGTTTTTAAGAGTTTATTTTGCGCAGCTTCCATGCTCTGCTCAATATTTTTGATGATAAAAACCTTCTTTTCAGCAAAGATAGGACGAATTGAGCTTTCTGATACAATTTCAGAGCTGTCAGCAACCAAGAGTTTGTCTTTCAAAGGGTAAATTTTGATATCGGGATGAGAAGATACTGACATTTTAATATAATTTTCACTCTTTTTCAGTTTACCATTGTCAAGACCACCATCTAAAATCATGCAAGCTAAAAGTTTTGCAAAACTGAGGCAGTAATCACTGTCTTTTGAAATCAGCATTATCGTTTTTGCAAAGTTGCCATTTTCAAACTCATTTGCAAGTATTTTAAACTCTTCTGAGGAAGATATTATTTGTTCAAGTCTTTCATTCATGCAATAATGATAACATAAATTGATAACAATTGCAAATTAAAAAAAAGACATATTAAAAATTAATATGTCTCTTAAACTATTTGTTTTTCTTTTGAGATCTTTTTTTAATAAGACCTTCCACTGCTTTATAAATTTCACTAAAAATAAACATCGCAGCAGAAACACCAAACACTATTCCCCATTGCATGCCAGAGAGTCTGACAAGTGATAATAAATCCCTAAGTGGAGTAAATGCAAACAAAGCAATGAGCGCAAAACAGAACACAAGTGAAAGAAGGAAAAATAGATTCTTATGTGGTTTTGATTTATAGAAAGGTGTATTTGTTCTCATAGATGCGAGATAGAACATTTGGACTATATTTAGAGTATAGAACGCCATTGTCACCGCAACACCATCATTAAACATTTTAAGTCCAACAATATATGTTGCAACAACAAGCAAGGTTTGCACGATCCCTAAAATCACAATTGAAATTCCTATTCCGTTTGAGAAAAGCCCCTTACTTCGATCACGAGGTGGTTGCAGCATGAGATCAGCCTCTGGCTGTTCAACACCAAGTGCAATTGCAGGAAGTGAATCAGTAATTAAGTTGACAAACAAAATTTGCACTGGGAAAAGGAAAACATGTTGAGGGAATATTATTGTCACAAGGAAAAGTGATAACAATTCTGCAAGATTTGCTGAAAAGAGAAACTTGACAGTTTTTTGAATATTTCCATAAATCTTTCTGCCTTCCTCGACTGCCAAGACAATGGTTGCAAAATTATCATCAGTCACAATGATGTCAGACACCTCTTTGGCAACATCAGTGCCGCCCTGTCCCATTCCAATTCCAATACTTGCACGTTTAAGGCTTGGTGCGTCATTGACGCCATCTCCAGTCATCGCAACAACTTTGCCCGCTCTTTTGAAGGCTTCAACTATTCTCACCTTATCCTCTGGGCTGACTCTTGCAAAGACAGAACAATTTTTAATTCTCTCATCAAGTTGTTTGTCAGTCATAGTTGAAAGTTGTTTCCCTGTGATAACCTCTTCCATACTATTTGCAAGACCTATTTCTTTTGCAATTGCAAGAGCAGTGATGCTGTAATCTCCTGTTATCATGACAGGCCTCATGCCTGCTTTCTTACATTTTTTTACCGCATTTTTAATTTCCTTTCTTGGCGGGTCGATCATACCCATAAGCCCCAAGAAAATTAAATCATTCTCATCAAGTTTGCCATCAGTGCAAGGCTTATAAGCAAAGCCTATAACCCTCAACGCCCTTTCACTCATTTCTTCAATTTCGTCAAGAACCTTTTGCCTTTCGCTTTCGGTAAGAGGACGAACTTTGCCATCAATCATAATACTATTGCATTTTGAAAGTAAAATATCTGGTGCACCCTTACTCATAAGAGTCTTTCCTTCATATTCAACCAAAACTGACATGAGTTTTCTATTTGAATCAAAAGGAATTTCATCTATTCGTTTATATTTTTCTTCACATTGTTTTTTATTCAACTTAAAAGAATGACCAAGTTCTGTCAAAGCAATTTCTGTAGGGTCTCCAAGTATCTTTCCATTTGAAAATATTGTATCATTGCACAACACGCCAGCAAGAACCATTTTTTGACCTACATCATCAAATCTAAATTTGCCATTTTGCACACGCGAATTAAAATAAACAGAAGTGACTGTCATCTTGTTTTGTGTGATTGTGCCTGTTTTATCAGAGCAAATCACCTCACAACAACCAAGTGTCTCAACTGAATGCATACGTCTAACAATTGCCCTCTGCTTTGCAAGTCTTGCCACGCCTAGACTCATTATAATAGTTATCACCGCAGGCATACTTTCTGGTATCGCCGCCACCGAAATAGCAACTGCGGTTAAAAAAGCGTCCATAACATTAAGCGGAGAAATACAAATTTCAATCACAAAAGTTATGACAGCTATTGCAAGAACAAGATATGTCAAAACTTTTCCAACATCTTTGATAGATTTTTGAAGAGGTGTCATCTCATTCTTGGTCTCTGTGATAACCTTTGCAATCTTGCCAAGCTCACTATCAGCTCCAAGTGCTACAACTACACCAAGTCCCCTTCCCACATTGACAACAGAGCCTTTATAAGCCATATTCTTACGTTCACCAAGTGGTGTATCATCTTTATAAATTCCATCTTCATGTTTTTCGACATCCAAACTTTCACCAGTAAGTGAAGCCTCATTGATTTTAAGTTGATGACATTCAATAAGTCTCAAATCTGCTGGGACAATCGAGCCTGCTTCCAACATTACTATATCGCCAAGCACCAAATCTTTGGTACTGATCTTTTTAAGTGAGCCATCTCGAATTACAAAACATTCAGGTTGAGTAAGTTTGTTTAGTGCTTCAAGTGACTTCTCAGCTTTATACTCTTGGGCTACTCCAAATATCGCATTCATAAGCACAATAGCAAGTATGATAAGCCCGTCCACAATCTCGCCCATTGTCCTCTCGACAATGCCAATTATGATTGAGACAGCAGAGGCAAGAAGCAAGATGATAATCATTAAATCATGAAACTGCTCGAAAAAGCGACTGACGAGTCCATGCTTTTTGGGCATATTTTCATCATCCTTTTTTGTATTTGCTCTGCTTACTACTTCATTGTCAGATAAGCCACGTTTGGTGACACTAAAATCAAGCAATGTTTGTTGCACACTTTTATTATGATAATTTTTCACGTTATTTCCTTTTATTTATAATTATTTATCAAATCTTTTTTTTCAAAAGGTCAATTCAATTTTCTCATAGATTTATTTTATTTCATTTTTTTATATTAATACCATAACACAATCGCCGAAACAATGGCAATTAAAATTAAATAAAAAGTGAAGTATTTAAAGTTTAGTTTTGTTGTAAGTTTAATCATAAAGTTTATTGTAATTACACCGACTACAAATGCTATAAAGAATGCAAACACCAGTCCCAACCAATTGACAGATATCATTTCAGCATGAGTAGAAATTTTTATAATTTCAAGTAAAAGTGAGCCAAGAATTATAGGCAAACTTATCAAAAAAGAAAATTTTGCACATTCCTCTCTCTTTGCCCCCGTCATCAACCCAGTTGCTAATGTTGTTCCAGACCGAGAAAGACCAGGGAAAATTGCAAGTCCTTGTGCAAGTCCAATTATCCCCGCACGCTTGATGTCAAGTTCTTTTTTCCCATTTGACATCTTTTGAGACAAAAACAATAAAACTGCACTTGCAAGAAAGGCGACAGGAAGCATAATACCTTCAAAGGAAGCTGTAATAAATGGCATTAACACTATTGCGACAATACAGGTGAAAATAGTTGAAATTACAATCTTCATCGACATTTCTGAAAATGGATGACGCAAACAATAAAAAATTTCCTTTCGCATAACTACAACAAGTGAAAATAGAGTCGCGACGTGAAGAATAATGCTCACAAAGAGACTATCTTCCACTCCAAAAATATTAGAAAGAAGCACGAGATGTCCACTTGAAGAAATAGGTAAAAATTCACATAGTCCTTGCACAAGCCCTAGTAAAACCAAAACAGCAATCGACATTTCACCTCCTTTATAAACTTCCGTTTCACCTAAATTTAATCTATAATTTTGTTGAAAAAATAATATAGATTTTAAGGTTGTCCTAAATTAAATATACAAAAGCAAAAATAATATTATGACTTTTTGCTAAAATTATCTTCTCTTGCAGTTTAAAAATAAGAAAAGTGAATTTTTGTTATTGCTTTTTTACTTCTTTTAAGTTATAATATTAATAAAATAGGAGTAATCAATGAAAAATATAAAAACATATAAAGATTTTATTATCCCAACAAAACTTGATAATTTTCATACTGGTGATTATGAACGTAATGTTTTAAATCTTCCAGAAGCAAAAGAGCCAGATCCAGCACTTTCAACAACTGATCTAATTTATATTGATGAACTTGAGACAAAACGTTTAAATAGTAAATACTGCACTGACTTTGCTGCTGCAAACGGAGTGAAAAAAGATTTCAACGAATGTGCAACCATCCATCGTTCAACAATAAATGGATATTATTCTACAATGGGATATGCAAATAATACTATTTTTTATGAAAATTCATTGAAAGCAACATATTCTGCTCTTGCTCCATTGACAAGACTTTCTCTTGATGCATGTAATTATTTTAAAATAGAAACAATAAAAGCTTATCCTCATCCTAAATACGGTTATGGTGAAATAGAACTTAAACCTTTTGACCAAACTATAATACACTTTGCTGAATATCCAAATTCATTTAAAAAAGAATTTCAAGGAAAAACACCTGAAGTATTAGGTGCAAAAAAGACAGGAAACATTTTTTCAGGCAGATATGACTATAAAACAAACTCTTATATAAACTGGCAGGAATATGAAATTGATGGCGAAAAGTATGTATATGGTCAAATCAAAAGAGGAAATAACTATATTTCTACATATTTTGATGACACTGATATGGGCAAAACTGGCGAATTTGCTTGGTTTAAGGTAGAGCCTATAAAATGGATAATCACAAATTGGAAAAATTTGCCAAAAAACATCAATCCAAATGGAAATGGCAAAGATGATTTCCTTCAAGTTGAGACTGATTTTGCTATTATGGGCGGACTTCCATATATAGCAATAGAAAAATTTGATAATAAAAAGTTTTTGTGGCAAAACAGCACAATTCGTGGTTATTTAAACAGTATAAATGTTAATGTTCCTCAAAAAGGAGACAATTTAGAATTTGCAATGCCAGGTGGCGGAAATTTCGAAGGAAAGGGCTTTCTAGCTGAAACCTTAGAAAAAGAAATCAAAATTACAAAACAAAATGATATTTCTTATGAAAATGAAGAAGAAAACATTGAATTGTAAAAATTAATAATCATTAAAAAACAAAAAAGATAGAATTAACTCTATCTTTTTTCTTAGTTTTTTCAAATTAATAAATTAAAATTAGTTAAATTCAACAAGCACTCTTGCTTCAACTTCAATTTTACCTACTAGGTCAGAAGCAGACATATCCCCTGCATAGGTTCTATAAAGACTATTGCAAGAATAAACATATTCTTCTTTTACACTTACAATTTTAAGATCCTCACGATTTAAGAGTTTTGCAGCCTTTTCCTTTGCATTTTCAACTGCATTTTTCAATGCATTTGAATATTCTTCTTCCAAATTTGAAACTTCATAAACAATATTGTTTATTTCAGTCACCCCATTTTCTGTCATAACACTGACACATTCTTTAATTTTATCAAGAGCTTCAACCTTAACTGTGAAAGAAGTAGTGCTGTAATATCCAACAATATTTCGTCCGCAATCATAATTATAATTTGGATGACAATTGAAGTTTGTCAAAGTAATAGCACTTTCTTCAATCCCAATACTTTTTAAAGCTGCTATTAACTTTTCAAAAGCTTGCAAATTGTTTTCTTTAGCTTTGTCAAGTTCGGCATCCAAAATCTGAATACATGCAAAAATCTTTGCACTATCTGGTGAAAGAGATAACTTTGAATTGCCAAAGACACAGATAGTTATTTCTTCATCTACTACATCAGCAGAAACCTTTTGCAACGTATTGTCTAAAACTGCATTGTCATAATTTTCTTCCAAAGTAGAAAGATTTTCATTATTTTCTACATCTTCATATTCAATGACCTGTGCATGAGTCATTTCTTTGACTTCAATTGGTTTTCTTTTGATGCCTCCGCTTACTCCTCCTATTATTAAAAGTGAGACCATTAAAATAATGGCAAATGATAAAAATACTTTTTTTGCTTTCATTTCAACCTCCACAATTAGAATGGCAAATTGAAATAGAAATATTTATCATTGACAAATAAAGACAAAAAAATAAAATTATATTAAATTTTAAACAAAAATAATAATTTAAAATGGATAGTCTAGTTTGATATTCTAAATAAAATTCAAAAAAAATAATTTTATGATTTTTTAAAAAACTCTTTACATTTTATCTAATACTTGCTAGAATATTATTAGTAATAATTTTAATTAAAATCAATAGAATATAGAGGAGGATTTATGAAATTTGATAAAGATTGCGAAGTAATTTGGCATGATAGAAAAAGACACTTTGGTTTGCCTATTTCTTTTTATAGATATTACATAGTCAAAAAAGAAGGAGAATGGGTGAAATTCTTTAGACATAAAGGATTTTTATCAGCAATTATTGACGAAATTAATATTTATAGATGTTATGATGTTACCCTTACTGCATCATTAGGTGATAAAATTTTCAAAACTGGGACTATTGAAATTAAGAGTAATGATGCAAGTGCACCAAACTTCCATCTTCGTCATATAGCAAATCCTTATAAAGTGAGAGACCTAGTTTCAAGCTTAATCGAAATTGAAAGAAAGAAAAGACACATCGGAATTACAGAATTTCAATCAATCAACTAAAACAAGACAATCAAAAAGACCTAATATAAAAATTAGGTCTTTTTTTATTTATAAATTAACAATCAAAAAAGTAAATATAAATTTAAAAAGTTAATTTTTGCAATAAATTTTCATAAAAGTTTTAAAATGTTGAGGAAGTTGTGCCTCGAACTCCATTAATTGTCCAGTTCTCGGATGCAAAAAACTTAGTTTATAAGAATGAAGCAGTTGCCCTTTCAAAGACTTGATTTGATGCCCATAGACATCATCACCAACTATAGGATGATTTAGCATTTTACAATGCACTCTTATCTGATGGGTTCTGCCTGTTTCAAGTGAAAACTCAACCAAATCATATTTGACAAAAGACTCCAAAACTTTATAGTTTGTCACTGCGTATTTTCCACTGTCGCTAACAGCCATTTTTTTTCTGTCTTTTTTGTCGCGAGCAATAAAACTTTCAATCTTCCCCTCGTTATTTTTAAAATGTCCCTCACAAAGAGCAATATATTTTCTTTTAAATTGTTTTTTATCTGCAATCTGTTTTGCAAGAGATCTGTGAGCAGTATCATTTTTAGCAACAATCATAAGCCCAGAGGTGTTTTTGTCAAGCCTATGCACAATTCCTGGTCTTAAAGTCCCATTGATTCCACTTAAATCCTTCACCCTAAATAAAAGTCCATTGACAAGTGTCCCACTCTTAGTCGAAGAACAAGGATGAACAACAAGCCCTTGAGGTTTGTTTATGACAAGCAAATCCTCATCTTCATAAACAATATCAAAATCTATTTCTTCACTTTGCACATCAAGCGGTTTGTTTTCTTGATATTGCCAACTTATTTCCTGTCCTTGCTTTACAATTTCACCCGCCTTGACAATTTTTCCATTTAAAAGAATTTGACCTTGTTCAATAAGATCTTTTATTCGAGACCTACTTAAATTTGGAAGATTGCGCAGCAAAAGTTTATCAAATCTTTCTCCTCCCTCCTGGACAATAAAAACTCCGCTACTCATTCATTTCACCTTCACTTTTGTCATCTTTCTTCAAATCACATTGTGAATTTGTTTGTTCATCTTTATCAACTTTGATTTGTTTCTCAACTTTATCATCTTCCAATTTTATAAGGTTTTGATCACTGGAGTTGTGAATATTGTTATCATTATTTTGAAGCTTTTTAGTATCTGTCTCTTTTGAATAAAAGAAACAAATGTAAATAATAAGCAGAGCTATTCCTATTGTCAAAAAAGTATCAGCAAAGTTAAATACAGGGAAATTTATGAAATCAAAATTGATAAAGTCTCTCACATATCCAAAAATAAGTCTATCTGCCAAGTTTCCAACAGCACCACCCAGCATCAAACCAATTGACACTGCAAAAAGCATAGAGGTGCGATTCCCCACTTTTTTTAATCGCACGATATAAAAAGCCAAAATTATCCCCAAACCAATAAAGGTCATAATTGATAAAAATATGGTATTGTTTTGAAAAATGCCCCATGCAGCCCCATAATTTTTGACATAAATAAAACTTATAAATTTTGGAATAATCTTCAAACTGTCTCCAACTTTTGGAATAAAAGCAGGTATAATCAATCCCTTCGTAAGCTGGTCAACCAAAATTGCAAAAACAAAAACTATGCCAACAATGACTGTTGACAAATATTTTTTTTCTTTAAAAACCAATAAAAATTTATTATTCTTCAACTTCCATTCCCTCAGGTAAAATCAAAAATAATTTATTTTCTGTCAAAACTATAAGTCGTGCATTTGCACCTATGACAAACCCATTTAAAAAATCAATTACACCCTGACAATCTTCACTTGGACAATATTCAGTAGAAATAATTATTGCCTTTCCTTCCTTTGCGAAAACAACAAATTCCTTGCACTGCTCCTTTTTCTCGGGATAATATACAGAAACCCCATCGATTTGCTCAGGTCTAGAATTATTTTTTTTCAAACTATAAGTTGCCTTAGCTACACTTTTTGTTTTCTTAGTCCCCTTAGGTTTGCTTTCTCCCTCAAAACCCAAAATTTTAAAAACTCCACCCATAAATCCCATAATGCACCTCAAAAAATGTATTTTCAAAAAATAGTATAATTAGATCCCCCAAAAAAGTCAATAAAAAACACGGACAAATGAGCAATCACTTTTGTTCGTGTTTTTAATATATATATATATGTTTGTCTATTTCAGTTTCCAGTTTTAATATTCATTTTTTTTGTATATATTTTGAATATATGTATACTTAAATATATATTTTTAGTGTAAGTTGTTTTCATTTGCCGAGAGGTGACCCAGTTCTCTTAATATTTCTTCTGTTATTGGCACTGTTCCTGCATTTCCAAGCCAAGTCAGTCCTTTTGGCAGCATATCTATTGTTGTTGTCAACGACAGCACCCAGTTTGCATAGTCTCCCTCATATTGATATATTTTTTCTTCTCTCTTCATTAGGCTGTTTGATATTTCTACTCCTTCACTGCCTACCATATGCACTGCTGGCTCTTTTGAAGGATCGGTGTTCCTCTTTGCTATTGCTATGCAGTCTGAAATTTTTACTTTTGTATTATCTATTGCATCTGCGAGTATATATCCTGCCTTTTCCACCTCACCATTATCATATGGGTTTTGACCTAGATATATTTCTCCATCAAAAGCACTTGTAGATATTCTCACTCCACACTGTTGTGCAAAGCCCACAAGTCCTCCTACTATTCTCCCTTTAATTTCACCACTTGCATAGCAGTTTATTATCGTCACTGGCAGGTTTTGATCATTGTCTGCCACAAAGCCCACTATTCCACCACTATACAGCCCTGCAGAATTAATTGAGTTTGATTTCAAAACTGAGCCACAAACTCTGAAGGTTGTTCCACTAGCATAGCCCACCATGCCTGCATATTCTCCAGTTATTCCTCCTTGAACATAGCAGTTTTCAATCAAGCCCATTTCCGCAATTCCTGCAAGTAGACCTGAATATTTAGTCCCTCTAAAAGAAGATCCAGTGATGGAAATATTTTTAAGTTCGGCATTTTTGACACAACCAAACAATCCCAAAACATCAGTAACATATGTCTTGTTTCCATTTGTCAAGTTTGCAATCGAATAACCTTTTCCGTCAAAGCTTCCTTTGAATGGGTATTGTTCATTTCCAATAGGCAACCAATTGTTTGAATTTAGATCAAAATTTTGTGTTTGAGTAAATTGGCAACCAGCAAAGCCATCATTAATGTTTAAAAGAGCTTGAATTTGCATTTCTCTTGAAAGCCAAGCAAGGTCATCAGCAGATTTTAATTCATATTTTCTTCCTATAACCTCTGTAGGATTTACAGTATAGTCTTTATCAATCACGCCAGCATGGGTCAACTGCCAAACAGCATAAAGTTCTACAACTTGATCTTGTCGATCTCCCAAATTTAACACCTCAGCTTGGTCAAGATGACGTGTATAGTCTGCGTTTGGAACATCATTCCACCCCATAAATACATATCCAATCTGCAGATATTGATTTGCAGGTAAAGAGATGCTTTGATCATAAATGCAGTCAATAGTCACAGGATCAGTTTTAATATATCCAGAATATTTAGCATAGTCAACCAGATAATTATCTTGATAATTAGGATTAAGTCTTATTATATATTCAATAGGTTTCCATTGAGCAAAAAATTCGATGATATCATTGTCAGTTGAAGATATATTTTCTATTATTTCCCCATCACCAAAGATCTTTTC
Source organism: uncultured Clostridia bacterium (assembly GCA_947062475.1). Lineage (GTDB taxonomy): Bacteria > Bacillota > Clostridia > Christensenellales > UBA1242 > Caccovivens. The sequence goes on along the minus strand of CAMSQA010000013.1, from coordinate 854 downwards.
ACCCCATTTCCAGCCATCAAAGGTATATCCAGTTTTTTGAAAGGTATTTAAAGACAATGCTTGCTCAACATCATAGGTGAAAGTTTGATTTGCCATGCTTTCCCAAGTAGCCCCATTGCCGTTAAACTTAACCTGATATGTGATAGGTTGCCATATTGCATAAAAATTAGTATAGCTTCCATCATCTCCCAAATCTTCCATAATATATGGGTTGTTTTCATCTGAATACATCTTTTCTCTATCTTTTTCATTACGATCTTTAGCCCAGCCTAAGAATATATATCCAGTTTTGGATATTGTATTTAAGCCAGTCACCTGATCGCCATAAGGCATGTCATTTGAAAGAGTTCCCACAATTGTTTCTGTGCCATCTTTATTAATATCGATTAATCTAATACCAAAGTGTTTAATATTCCACCGTGCGACAAAATCCAAAACTGCTTTGTCTGAAGTCGTAAGGTTGTTTACTAAGTCTCCATCTGAATAGTTTCTACCATTGAAATTCCAACCCCCAAACATATGTCCTGTCTTAACAAACTCGTTTGCAGATAGATTTTGGGCAATATCATATGTAAACTGCTGATTTGCCATGCTGCCCGAAGTTGCACCATTGCCATTAAAGCAAATTTGATAGGTGATAGGCGTCCACTGTGCAACAAAGTTCAAAACTGCGTTGTCTTCAGTTGTCAGATTGTATATTGCCTGACCATCGGAAAAGTTGACGTTATTCCATTTCCACCCAGTAAAAATATATCCTTCTCTTGAATATTCATTTGCAGGCAAAGATCGTTCAGTATCGTATGTAAACTGCTGATTTGCCATGCTGCCCGAAGTTGCACCATTGCCATTAAAGC
>CAMSQA010000012.1 GCA_947062475.1 uncultured Clostridia bacterium | reverse complement strand
AACTTTCCTTAATTTGTATTATAAGAAGATTGAATTACAAAAGAAGAAAATTGAACAACTTGAGAAACTTTCGTTTGATGTATTGTTTAGTAATAAATATCATGGCAAACTAATTAGGCTTGGGGATATACTATCTGAAGTTATCGAGAAAACGTATGTCAATAATCAGTTTGAAGTTGTTTCATCAACAAAGACAGGATTATATTATCAAAAGGATTATTTTAATAAAGAGATTGCAAGTGAAAATAATATAGGTTATAAAATATTGAAGCTAAACCAAATCGTTATAAGTCCACAAAACTTATGGCTGGGGAATATTAATTACAACAATAAAATAGAGATTGGCATAGTTTCTCCATCGTATAAAATTTTTGATATTAATACACAGTTTAATAAAACATTTATTGCTCATCTTTTAAAAACTAAAAGGGCGATTTATGAATATGAAATATCAAGTGAGCAAGGGGCTAGCATTGTGAGAAGGAATTTGAATATGGAACTGTTTTATGAGATAATATTTAAAATCCCGGAGAGAAATATTCAAGATAAAATCGCAATGCAGTTAAATATGCTATTTGATAAAGTCGCAAAAGAAAAACAAAAATTAGAATTAATGGAGCAGTATAAACAAGGTTTATTACAACAAATGTTTGTGTGATCATTGATAAAGAGTTAATTTTCGCTAAAAATTAACTCTTTTTTGTTATAATGAAAATGTTAAAGGAGGTGGTTTGCGAAATCTGATTTTTGAAAGGTGGGCGAGAGCTTACAACAGCTGGTGGTGAAATGCGACGGCTGAAAAAGAGTGGATGGATGTGAGATGGAAGCGGAAACCTACAAAAGAAAATTGTTTTGTGTGTTTTGGATTTTCCATTATGAAATGTTGGCTATTTAGTCGATGTTTTAAGTTTTGAATATGGAGATGAAGAAATGTTGAAGATGAAAGAATTTTTAGAGATTAAAAAATTAAAAGAAGATAGATTTACGAAAAGTGAAGTTGTGAAGATGACTGGATTGAAGCAATTTTCAGTCAGGAAGTATTGGGATTATTCAATTGATGATTTTGCTGACAGTGACAAGATGGTGCGAAATGAGGAGATTGAAAGATATCGCAACTTTTTGATGAAAGAATTGAAGGATAATCCGGGGATTAGAAATACTACATTATTTGATAAGATTAAAGAGATGGATGCGAAGTTTTCTGCGAGTGAAAGTGCGTTTTATAGGTACATGCGAAAACTGAGAGAGGTGCTTGGAATAAGTGGAAAGGTAGGTAGAGCATATCAATTGATTGGCGATACAAAGTCTGGCGAACTTGCACAAGTGGATATGGGCGAAATATGGATTCGAGATATTTATGATGTGAAAGTTAAAATCTACTTTTGGTGCATTGTGCTGATGTATTCAAGATATAAATTTGTGTATTGTAAACGAGACGCATTTACAAGTAAAGATTTTGTGGATGCACATGAGCTAGCATTTGCGTATTTTGGTGGCAGGCCAAAGACGATTATGTATGACCAAGATCGAGTTATGGTTGTGAGTGAAAATTGCGGAAATGTGATTTTTACAAAAGAGTTTGAAACTTATAAAGACTTTATTGGTTTAGATGTTTATCTTTGCAAGAAGCAAGACCCAGACACTAAGGGTAGAGTGGAAAATGTCGTTAAGTTTGTGAAAACAAGTTTCTTTGACCATAAAGTGTTTTGCGGGATTGACAATCTAAATAGTGATTTGCTGGATTGGTTGGATAGGACTGGCAATGGCAAAATCAATATGACAACTAGACAAACGCCGAGGGATATGTTTAAAGAAGAAAAGGAGTATTTGCTTAAACATACACCATACTCATTAAGAAAGAAGAATGAATATATTGCAACAGCGACTGATTTGAATTATTTTATTTTTAGGAGTAATTATTACACTTTGCCAGCAATAAAATTTAAACAAGGCGATAAGATTTTGGTTGAGATTGTAGGTGATTACATAAATGTTTACGATGCCGAAACAAAAGAGTTTGTTGCAAGACATAAGCTATTAATTGGCAAAGGGTTAACTTCTAAGCTTATAAATAAAGATGAAGGTAATAAGCATTCAAGGCTTATTAATCGCACAGTTGAGAGTTTAGGGGATAACAAACTTGCGATTGAGTTTCTAAATGACATTATTAGAGAAAAGCCGAGATATATTAAAGAACAGTGCTGGCTAATTAAAAAGATTGCAAAAGAGTATGGACTGCAAGAAATTGCTAACGGTATAAAGTGGTGCACTAAGAACAAGAAGTTTGATACAACTGAACTTTTAACTTATTTAATGGCATATAGTGAAAAAGATGTGGACATTATGCCGATTAGAACAAAGAAAACTTATGTGGAAAGAGCAGAAGGTTTAAACAAATATATGGGGCTTATAGGTGGCGGTGATGAAGAAGTTTAGCGTTACCGACATACAAGAAGTTGCAAAGAAGCTTGGCTTGCACAATATGAGCAAAGCATACTTTAATTTGCAAGATGAAAGTGATGAAAAGTTGCAGTTTTTATATGAGTGCTTACATAAGGAATTAATCTTGCGAGAGCAAAAGTCAAGAACCACAAAAATAGGCAAAGCACATTTGCCAAGTTTTAAAACTTTGGAAGAATACGATTTAAACTTTCAACCTCAGTTATCTAAGTGGCAGGTTGAAGAGTTGAAAAGACTTAATTGGCTTAAAGAAAAATATAATATTGTCTTTATGGGTGGCTCTGGAACTGGTAAAACGCATTTGGCTGTAGCTCTTGGGCATTTGGCGCTTTCACGAAACTATAAGGTATTCTTTTCTACACTTGAAAATCTTATTTATTTACTGAAAACAAAAGAAGTGTTTAAGTCTAGCGGTTCAAGAGTAAAATATCTATATGAGTGTCATTTGGTAATTATTGATGAAGTTGGATACCAAAAACTTGAAAAACAAGATGTTTTGTTGATGTATGAGCTGGTGAACAAGCTTTATAATAGAACATCAATGGTCATTACAACAAATCTCGACTTCGCAAAGTGGGGAGAGTTGTTTCAAGATGAAAGCATGGTGAATGCAATATTGGATCGACTTACGCATAATTGTCAAATAATAAATCTTAAAGGGGAGAGTTATAGGCTACTTAATCACAACAACATCTTCAAAAAACAGAATAAAAAATAATGAATATTTGTTTTGATGGTTGTTTTAACCACAAATTGTCATAAAAACACACTATCAAAGTGCGATTTGCCGACAAACAATACTAGCCAACCAGGGGGAGTCAAATCTCTGGTCAAAAGAGGCTACAAAGCGGAGCGGCAGTCGCACAGAAAAAGTCGCAAAATCAAAAATCAGAAAAAGTCGCAAAATCAAAAATTCAAAGAAATCGCAAAACCTTACAATTATTTTATTGAGAGAAATAAATATAATAGGTGCAATCGTTTCAATATTGACCTTGCAACATACGATGATTATGGTCAATAGTGGAATGAACGAAGAAATGCAAAAATTATCATTGGCAACAAGCATAGTTTTTTTAGCACTTATTATTGTATTTTCAATAATATCATTTATAAGAAATAGAAAATTTTTCAAAACAAAAGAAGAATAAAATCACGAGCAAAGTTTCGTGATTTTTTTCTTGTAACATAAAACCACCAGATAGTCCAGTGGTTAATTTTAGGTTTATCGATAAACAATTAACTCCTTTGTGTTACAATATAGATTGTAGCCTACACAAAATATAAAATACAAAGAAGTAAATATGTTAAAAAAAACCAAAAATAGTTTAGCCCACACTACTTGGAATTAGAAGTATCATATAGTGCCCCAAAATATAGAAGAAAAGTTTTTTTAGCAAAAAGTGATTAATTCAATTACAACCAAGCTGAAAGTATGTTATAATATAAACATGGAGAGAATTATGGATATAATAAGAACAATTGATTTGTGGACTGAACAGTATGTTAATCATTATGATTGCTTCAATGGTGCATTTTCAGATGGTTTTGCAAAATAAAACAGATATCACAAGTTTGATAAATAATTCCCTTAATCAACAGATTGGAAATGAAACTTTGAGAACTTTGATGACAAGATACAAAATTTTATCTTCGGAAATCGACATGAGAGAAAAACCTATGATGAGGCTTTTTCATTTTATAACATAGATGAAAAATATAAACAACAAGTTTATGATTGTTTTAAAGTCATTAATAGCAAAGATTATCTTAAAAAATAAATATAAATTTAAAAAAAGTATGTTATAATGCTTATGGTAAAAAAATTATGAAACTTTTAAAAAGATATTCAAATCTGAAATGTGATTTTTAGAAAGTAGTTTTTGTTTATTTGCCTAGTTTAGATCATCACAAAATTCATAAAAAAAGGAGTTGATATGTATTTATTTACAAGTGATACGCACTTTGGTTGTGAGGAAATTTTAAAAAGAGAAAATAGACCATTTAAAAGTATTAAGGATTTCGAAACTTCAATCTTTCAAATTTGGAATTCACAAGTAAAGCCGAATGATATAATTTATCATTTAGGCGATTTTGTAAATTATAACAAGAACAACAAAGCCGAATGGGAAAAGACTTTAAAACTTGTTCAACGTTCAAATGCAAAAATTATTCTTATAATTGGAAACAATGAGCAAAGAATTATTGATGAGTGTTGTGATAAAAATTTTGATACTTTCAGACAAATATGTCTTGATTCAGGTTTTTATGATGTAAAAAAAGAGGAATATTTAAAAATAAATGACAATCAATTTTATTTAAATCATTATCCTCGAAATTATAAAGATGGATATATAAACCTTTTTGGACATACACATAGAGCTACTGGTTTATGGAAACCTTTTGGCTTGAATGTAGGATGCGACTTAAATCACTTTTATTTATATTCTCAAGATGAAATTGAAAGACTCTTGGATTGTAAAGACAAATACTGGGACAATGATATTGATAATCTAACATTTTAAATATAATAAAATAAAACATTGGATAAAGATGAAAAATGATAAACTTAAATAGTTTCTTAGAAACAAATTAAGTTTTCTCAATGGGAATTTATTGATTTGTGCAATAAGCTTTTTAATAATGAAACAGCGAATCCAAAAGGTGTTATTATTGTTGAAATATTGAAAGTGGAAACACTTGCTTAAATAAAATTTCTAATAAAAGATAATAAGAATAAGCTAATAGGTGGAAGAAATGATGATTTATGATTATGAAAAAGATCAGACAAATGAAATAAAATTACATAACGTCATTAAATTTGATGACTATGATATAAAACTTATATGGCAAGAAAAGCCTGTGCCAAAAGACATGAAAGTAAGACAAATTTATGCTGTGGCTTTTTCTAAAGATGGCAGAATTTTATTGAAGATAGAAAATTATAAAAATGAAAAATACTATTCGCTTGCGGGAGGGACTCCAGAAAGTTTTGATAAAAATCTTGAGGCGACTTTAAGAAGGGAATATTTGGAGGAGATAAACACAACTCTTGAAGAAAAAATATATTATTTAGGTTTTCAGGAGGTTGAAGGTGATAAAGGCTTTGCTGCCTATGCTCAGGTTCGAACAGTTGCTTTGATAGACAAGATTGGAGAGCCAAGTCCAGACCCAGATAATGGGAAAATATACAAAAGAGTGCTTGTAAGTCCAGTTGAAGCAATTAAACTTTTAAACTGGGGAAACATAGGTCAAAGAATAATTGAAAAGGCGACAGAAATAGCAAAAGCAGAATTTGGGATAGAAAATATTTGTGAAAGTGAAGAGTATGTTTAATAAAAACATTTTTAATGCTAAATTTATTTTTGATTAAATTTTTATTTATAAGGAGATTGAATGGACAAGATTTTAAAAGTAGAAAATTTGTCTAAAAGTTTTAATAGTTTGAAGGCTGTCGATGATCTTTCTTTTGATGTTGAAAGAGGCAAATTGTTTGCCTTTTTGGGTCAAAATGGTGCTGGAAAAAGCACTACCATAAATATGCTTATAGGCACTCTTGAAAAAGATTCTGGCAATATTGTTTATTCGGAAAATAAAAGTTTCAAAGAATTTAAGGAAAAGATAGGTGTTGTTTTTCAAAACAATATTTTAGATGGTACATTGACTGTTGAAGAAAATTTAAAACTTTTTGGGAGGCTTTATGCTGATAATAATGGCAGCATAAACGAAAGATATGAAAATCTTGCCAAGCTTTTTGAATTTAAAGAATTTGAAAAGAAAAAGTTTCGTTCACTTTCTGGCGGGCAAAAACGAAGGGTTGAAATAGCCAGAGCTTTATTTAATACACCAGAGCTATTGTTTCTAGATGAACCTACAACAGGTCTTGATCCAAAAACTAGAATTGATATCTGGAAGATTATAAACAAAATCAGAAAAGAGAAGGGAATGACTGTATTTTTGACCACTCATTATATGGAAGAGACAAATGACGCAGATGAAGTTGTGATAATTCATAGAGGGAAAAAGATAGCTCAAGGTTCTCCTGTAGAGCTGAAAGAACAGTTTTCATGCGATAAAATCAAAATAGTCCCAAAAGATGAAAAAAAGTTTAAAAACCTTATTGAAGGATTTGACTATACGCAAATAGCAGAGCAATTTGAATTTTTGTCTAAAGATGTCAAAGAAGAAATAAATCTGCTTGAAAAATTTAAAGAGCAAATAAAATATTTTGAGGTTGTCAAGGGCAGTATGGATGATGTATTTTTAAATGCGGTTGGCAAAGAGGTTAAAGGAGAAGAAAATGAAAAAGATATTTCAACTTACTAAGCGTAACCTCTTATTATTTTTAAGAAGCAAACAGGTGGTCTTTGCAACACTTTTTTCCTCTTTTATTTTGGTGGTGCTTTATTTTCTTTTTATAGCAAATTTGTTTGCACAAGGATTTAATCAGGCTTCTGGTTTAAACCTTTCTTCAAAACAACTTAATGCTTTAATTTATATTCAAATGATTATGGGATTGATAGTCATCAACTCGGTTTCACTTTCTACAGGAATGTTCTCACTCATGGCAAAGGATATTGAAAGTCATAAAACAGAGGCGTTTTTGCTTACAAAGGTGAAAACCTATCAGCTTATGATTTCCTATCTTCTATCAGCAATTTTATTATCATTTATTATCAATTTCCTTGTCCTTATAGTTTCAGTGATAATTATTGGAGGGACAACTTCTTTTTGGATGAGTGCTGGTACATTTTTTGCAATTGTAGGCGTGACATTTATTGCTGCCATAATCGGCTGCGCGATTATGATGCTTGTCACATCGATTGCCCGCTCTTCCACCGCAATTGGCGTGATAAGCGGATTTGTTGGCACAATTTTAGGCTTTCTTTGTGGGATTTATATGCCTTTTGTAAATTTAGGCAAAGGTGCAACCTATGTAGGCTCTTTCCTGCCTTTTACTCACATTACTATTTGGCTTAAACAGATTGCGCTTGGAGATGCTTTCAATCAATTTGGCATTCAAAAGGAAGCTGCTTCAGCGATGCAATATTGGTTTTCAGCAGATAATATTGGCTTGTGTGGTGCAAATATTCCTCTATGGGGAATGATACTCTTAAGCGTGGCATTTGCATTAATTTGTTTTGCAGTTTCTATTTTTCTTACAAATAGATTGCTTAATAAATCAAAACACAAAAAGAAAAGATTAAAATAATAAAAATGATGAGTTTATTCTTTGTTGCAAATACTTTATGATATGTTATAATAAAACAAGGAGGAAAACTTTGAGTAAAACTATTGAAATGATAAGAAACTATCAGCCATACTACGAGCAAGAAAAAAAGGACAAACAATTTTTTATTGAATGTGAAAACAAAGGACAAATTTTGACGCGTGAAAATGAAATGGTGCATTTGACAAGTTCTTATTTTGTGTTGAACAAAACTCATGATAAGGTTTTGACAAATTATCACAACATTTATCAAACTTGGGGAATAGGCGGAGGTCATGCTGATGGCGATGATGATATGCTTTATGTTGCACAAAAAGAATTGAAAGAAGAAACTTCAATTGACAATTTTAAATCGCTATCAATTTATCCAATTTCAATTGAAAGTCTGCCAGTGCTTGGTCATGTAAAAAGAGGGAAATATGTGCCTGCACATATACATCTAAATGTAACATATCTCTTTGAAGCAGATGAAAATGCGGTAATTAAAATAAAGCCAGATGAAAATAGCGGGGTTGAATGGTTGACTTTTGACCAGTTGATTGAAAAATCGAATGAAAGACATTTTATTGCTGTGTATAAAAAAATCATAGAAAAATTGAGAGCATTGAATATAATCTAGTAAAATTCTACCTTATTTAGTTGAAAACAGAAAAAATCTATAAAATATATACAAATCCTACTATTCGTAGGTTTATAATTAAAATCAGTTATGATAAAATGTTTGCAGGAGGGGTGATATGGACTTAAAACTTTCTGGGAAATTTATCGCTAAACTTAGAAAGGCAAAAGGTTTAACGCAGGTCAAACTTGCAGAAATTTTGCATGTAAGCGAAAAGACAATTTCAAAATGGGAATGCGGAAATGGTTTTCCTGATACTTCCATCATATTGCCTTTGTGTGAGGCACTGGATATTTCGGCAAATGAGCTTTTGTCAGGCAAGAGATTGAACGATGATGAATATAAAAATCAGGCAGAGGAAAATCTTATTCGGTTGCAAGGGCAACAGGAAAAAAGTCATAAATTTTTGCTGTCAACTGAATGGGTGCTGGGGACGATTTCATCAATCTCATTTTTGATTATGATATTTGTCGCCTCATTTTATGAAATTGCCTTGGCTTGGAGAATAGTTCTGATAACTTTTGGATTTTTGCAGTTTTTAATAGGCATAACCTTTTGTTTGAAGATTGAAAAGGATGTTGGTTTTTATCAATGTGCTTATTGTCAAAATAAATATATTCCTTCCTTCAAGCAAGTTTTGTTTTCAATGCATTATGGCAGAACGCGATTTATGAAATGTCCAAAGTGCGGAAGAAGGACTTGGAACAAAAAGACATATAAAGAATAAAAATATAAGGAAAAAATTCAAGATTACGAGGGTTTTGTTTGCACAATCCTTTCTCATGAGATAGACCACTTTGATGGAATTTTTCATATGGATAGGGCTATTAAAAATATAGAATTGCCAAGAGAGGAGAGAATAGAGCTCAGAAAACAAGAGCCTTATAAGATATTGTCAAAGGATTGTGATTTTGAATGTCATCCTCTTGATAGGGACAAGGATATATAATTGCAATTTTCAGAGACTGTAAACGAAAGTAATGATTTAAAAGTATATTGAATGTTTTATGGAGAAAATATGGAAATAAAAGAAGTCAAAGCCAAAAATATTATGACAAAATCCAATCTGCCAGCGAGTGATTATGCTGCAAATCCTTACATCGGCTGTTCTCATGCCTGCAAATATTGTTATGCTTCTTTTATGAAAAGGTTCACAGGGCATGACGGACAGGTTTGGGGGAAATTTATTGACGTCAAAAATTGGGATGAAATAAAAAATAAAGAAAAATTTCAAGGGAAAACTCTTTTTTTAGGTTCGGTCACTGATGCTTATCAGCCCATTGAAGAAAAATACAAGAAAACTCGCTTGCTGCTTGAACAGTTGCAAGGAAATGGAATTAATCTGTCAATTTCAACCAAAAGTGATCTTATCTTGCGTGATTTAGAATTGATAAAAACCTTTCCAAATGCCAAAGTCTCATGGTCAATAAACACTCTTGACGAAAATTTCAGAAGGGATATGGATTGCTCGGTCAGCGTTGAAAGAAAGATTGAAGTAATGAAAAAATTTCATCAGGCGGGTGTCAAAACAGTTTGTTTTATTTCTCCAATATTTCCTGAAATTACAGATTGTAAGGCGATAATAAACAAAGTCAGAAATATTTGCGATATGATATGGCTTGAAAACCTAAATCTGCGAGGAGAATATAAACCTGTGATTATGAAATATATTGCACAAAAATATCCTCAACATTTGAAATTATATAATCAAATTTACAACAAAAACGATATGTCTTATTGGATCACGCTTGACAGACAAATGAAACAATTTTGTGAAAATGAGGGGTTTAATTATCTATCCGCTTCTGATGACATTGATGGAGAATATGGGGATAAACTGTCTGTTTTTAATTTCTTTTATCATGAAGAAATCAAAAAATTATCTTAAAAATTTACATAAAAAATAAGCTTATGGAGAAATAATGATATTAAAAATTGATAAAATTGCAAAAAAACTGGGATTAAGTGATGAAAATATTGAGTTGTATGGGAATTATAAAGCAAAAATAAAACTTAAAAAGCTTAATCCCAAAGGAAAACTTATCCTTGTTTCTTCCATCAATCCAACAACATCTGGAGAAGGAAAAACAACAGTTTCAATAGGTCTTGCTGACGGATTTAATTTACTTGAAAAAAAGGTTTGTCTAGCACTTAGAGAGCCTTCGCTTGGGCCTGTTTTTGGAATGAAAGGTGGTGCAACTGGTGGTGGTAAGGCAAGCATTGTGCCAAGTGATGATATAAATCTTCATTTTACTGGAGATTTTCATGCGATAACATCTGCAAATAATTTACTTTGTGCACTCATAGACAATCATATATTTCATGGGAATGCACTAAGTATAGATTGTGAAAAAATAGTTTTCAATAGATGTTTAGATATAAACGATAGAGCTTTGAGAAATATTACAATTGGTCAAGATGGTTTACAAAACAGTCAACCAAGAAATGAAAGTTTTTCGATAACTGCTGCAAGTGAAATCATGGCGATTTTGTGCCTAGCCAGAGATATAAATGACTTAAAGACAAGACTTGGCAGGCTTATTGTTGCCTTTGATAAAGAAGATAAGCCTATTTATGCAAGTGACTTAAAGGCTGAAGAGGCTATGACTATCCTATTAAAGGATGCCATAAAACCAAATCTCGTTCAAACCCTCAGTAATACTCCATGCATAGTTCATGGGGGACCTTTTGCCAATATTGCACATGGCTGCAATTCTATTATAGCGACTGAGACTGCGATGACTTTGGCTGACTATGTGATAACAGAAGCAGGTTTTGGTGCTGAGCTTGGAGGTGAAAAATTTTTTGATGTCAAATGTAGACTGTCAGGTTTAAACCCAAGTGCTGTAATAATTGTTGCGACAATAAAGGCAATCAAATTGCATAGCCAAAAAGAGAGTTTGGAAGAAGGCTTTGAAAATCTAGAAAAACATGTTGAAAATATTAATAAGATTTTCAATAAGAAAGTCATAGTCGCACTTAATAAATTTGAAAATGATAGTCAAGATGATATTGAGAAATTTTTACTTCTTTGCTTACAGAAAAATATCTGCTGCACAGTTTGCAGTCCTTATATTGATGGAGGAGAGGGATGTGTTAGGCTTGCACAAGAGGTGATCAAACTTTGCGAGAAAGACAACAGCAAGCTGAAATTTGCCTATAAACTTGAGGACGATATAGAGACTAAAATATTTGATATTGCAAGCAAGGTCTATGGTGCAATAGATGTGATTTACAGCACAATTGCTAAAGAAAAGATTGAAAAATATGAGAAAATAGCAAAAAATTTTCCAGTCGTAATTGCAAAAACACAATATTCTCTGTCGGATAATCCCAAATTGATAGGACGACCAAAAAATTTTATAATAAAAATTAATGATGTTGAAATTAAGAATGGTGCGTGCTTTATTGTGGCAAAGGCTGGTAAAATTTTCTTAATGCCTGGCCTTTCAAAAGTCCCTAACAGTGAAAATATGAAAATAAATTCTGACGGAAAAATTGAGGGACTAAAATAAAAAATATTTAAAATTGGCAATAAAAGTTTTAAATTTGGTTTAAAAAAGTGAAAGAAATTTTATCTTTCACTTTTTTTAAATATTATATAAATTTTTAAAACCTCCCAATCAATTCATCTATCGATACATTAAGCTCTTTTGCGATTATATAAATTATATCCATTCTGGGTATTGCACCTGCTTTCCAATGTCTCATAATACTTTCATTGAAAATATTGTTTTTGGCAAATTTAAAATTAGAAATATTATTTTGAATTAGTATCTTTTTGTAGCGATCAACGAATCCTGTCATATCATACTCATAGGTTATGTATTTAGAGTTTGTTTTGTTGATGCTTAAACCAAACAAATAATCTAAAGAACAATCAAAATATTTTGCAATTTTGATTATTACTTTTATTGTTGGAATAGAGCCCCGAAGATAACGACTGTATTGCATAGCAGAAACATCACTCTTTTTTGCGAGTTCTCTCAAGGAATATCCAGTCTCTGAAATTAATTCATTTAAAATTTCTCTAAATTCATTCATATTTCACCTTGCATTCGACATGAAAAGACAATAAAATTGAAATATTGTCATTTTTTATTTATAATTTTATAGGAAAAAGTGTTACAATATTAATGTGTAACAGATAAGGCTATATATTCAAATAATTTAATTTAATTGCCAATGAAAAATTTAAATTCAAGCAGAGGTATTTGAGTGATAGAAAAACTAAAAACAAATGATAATGAAATTGAGAATGATATTTGTGAAATGGTTGGTGAATTTTTAAAGACCTGTTTTTTGTCTACTCTTAAAAATAAAATAGTTGTTTCAAACAAAAATCAAATTAAGGTTTTTTTAAGAAATGGCAATGTTGTCACAATTGTATTCAAAAGTTTAAAGGAGATTTTGTAGTATGCTTGAAAGAGAGAATTTGCTTGCCATGCATGTTTATGATTTAAGAGTTTTTGCAAAGCAGTGTGGAGTAAAAGCTCCTTCAAGTAAAACAAAAGCTCAGATTGTCAATGAGATTTTTGAAATAAAAAAAGGTGAGATGAAGCCTATATATAATAATAAAGGTCGAAGAAACAGGCATTATTTATTTGAACTTAAAGACGAAACTATTTATGATTATTATAGGCGAATATTATCTGACAAAACAGAAGTGTTTGTGACATTAAATATAGACAACAAAGAAGATTTTTTGATTTATTTAGAAGATCTTATTAAAGAAAGTTTTTTAGCTGAAGTGACAAAAATTAAGAATGACAAATATAGGTTGGATTTTAAAAATGACACCATTTTTATTGATGTTGTTTAAAATTTATATTTAAATTTAGTATTATTAAAGTAAATTTCTATCTCGCTTTTTCTCTTTTTATCATATTCATTATTATGAATAGTTTTTTTATTTGCGATTGTCACAATGATTTTTTGACAGAACTTGACTTTGAGAGTATTAAACAATATTTAAACTTATGCAACAATGAAAATGTAAAAGTGCTTTGTTCCTCTTTTTGGACCAGCAAGATGAACAAAGCATATATAAAAAAACAAATTGGTGAAAGAGCTGAACTGCTGAAAGAAAATAGTAATAGTTGGCTTTTTCATGTTGAGGATATGTGGTGGGTGGAAAATAAAAGAGAACTAGCTGATCTATTAAAGCTTAAGCCCTTTTCATGTTCGCTTACTTGGAATGATTGGAATTTACTTGCAGGAGGTGCTTTTAGTGAGGGTGAGCTTACAAATTGGGGAAGATTTTGCACTGAAAAGCTCCTGCAAAATGGCACAATAATTGACACCGCTCATTTAAACAGAAAGAGTTTTTATCAAGTAGCCGATATTATAAAGAAAAACATCTATTGTTCGCATACAGCTTTTTATGGCTACAAGAGGCACAAACGTAATTTAACTGACAAACAAATAGAGCTTATTGTAAACTCAAATGGTTTTATAGGTCTATATTTTTATCACAAGGCTTTGAAACTTAATGGTGATTTTTCCTGTCAGGATATAGTGCAAAATCTTAAATATTTTACCTCTCGATGGGGCAGTGACAATATAGGCATTGGCAGTGATTTTTATGGCATTGATGTTTATCCAAAGGATTTAAAAGGTTATCAAAATTTTGACAAACTTTATTGTGCAATGAAAGAGGGTGGATTTAGCAGCAGCGAGATTGACAAAATCTTTTATCAAAATTTTATAAATTTCATGTCAAGAGTAAAGGGTGAAAAATATGAAACTTGAAAAACTTGAAAGCTTCTTACATGAAGTGAAAGAATTTTATGATATAAATGTGATTGGCAAAAGCGTGCTTGGGAAAAACATCTATGCTGTCAATAAACAGTTTGATAAAAATTTTAAATGGGCATTGCTTACAGGCGGTATTCATGCCCGAGAACACCTTTCCACCGATCTAATTTGTCTGTTTATAGAACTTTGTAAAACAAAAGTTTTAAATTACAATATTTCATTTGTTCCACTTATAAATCCAGATGGCGTTATGCTTTGTTGTCAAGGCTGTGACGGCATTGATAAAGAGGATAGGAAAAGACTTGAAATTATCAATAAAGGAAAGGATTTCTCACTTTATAAGGCAAACTTTAGAGGTGTGGATTTGAATAATAATTGGGATGCAAACTGGAACAACAAGTTTTCAAAAGTAGATGTGCCTTCTTCACAGGGTTATTATGGCGAAAGGGCAATGTCAGAGCCTGAGGTGTGTGCTGTTGCAGATTGGGCAAAAAGCCTCGATTTGTTTTTGACAATAAACTATCACCTAAAAGGAGAAGAGATTTATTTTGACTTTTTTCAAGATGAAAAAGCTTTCAAACGAGATTTTTTAATTGCTTCCATCTTTGCAGATGATAATGGATATAAAATAAAATCCACACAGAATATAAGCAGTGGTGGATTTAAAGATTGGTGCGTAAAGGTTTTAAAAATACCATCACTAACAATCGAACTTGGAGATGATAAGTTCTCTCATCCATATCCAAAAGAACAGCTTGAGGACATATATCAGAAAAATCAAAATGTCTTTGAAAACATTGAAAAAGCATTAAAGATTTATGAGAGTTTTAAAGTTTTGAAATAGAAAAACAGAGTTTAAAGCATAAACTCTGTTCTTTTTTCTGATAATTTTTGTTTATCGTTGTCATTTTTTATATTTTCTTTGCTTTTTGCCTTCTTATTATGCTTTTTATTTTTTATTTCAGTGTCTGAAAGACTTACAAGACAGTCAGCCCTTTCTGCAAGAAGTTTATCAAGAGATATTCCCTTTTGCCAGCAAATCTCTTTGGTCACTAAGAAGGTTGCTTTAGCATCATCACAGCTTCTGTGAAAGGTGAGACTATTAGCATCAACTTCAAGTTGTTTTAAAATATTCTCAAGAGATTCAACATGTGGACGATTATAAATAATTTTAAACATCTTTTGAGTGTCATAGGCCTTTATGTCAAGTCTTGGAAGATTGTATCTTTTGCAGGCAAATTCCAAAAAGAACAGGTCACTTCTCACGCTGTGTCCTAAAAGGGTATATCTTTTATCTTCAGTTAATTTTTTGATATCCTCATAAAAGAATGCAAAATTGTTTTGCTTATAAAAAAGTTCTTCTGGATAGGCAAGCTCAATTTTTGGTCTTTTGCCAGAAGGAGATAAAATAAATTTGTTTTCAGGATTTATTAGAATATCTTTTTTTTCTATTATACGCATTTCCTCATCGACAAGACAATATCCGAATGAACAGATGTTGTGTCCATTGCTACATTCAATATCAAAGAAAAGATATTTTGCTTTTTTATTCATATTGTTATTTTAATTTATAACGCTTTAAAAGTCAAATGATATTTTATTATAAATAAGTATGTGATGAAGTTTAAAATTCTTTTAAATTAAGATGTTTTTTATTAAAATTTATCAAATAACAGTCACAATTGGACATTTC
The DNA here is from genome assembly GCA_947062475.1 of uncultured Clostridia bacterium. Lineage (GTDB taxonomy): Bacteria > Bacillota > Clostridia > Christensenellales > UBA1242 > Caccovivens. The sequence goes on along the minus strand of CAMSQA010000012.1, from coordinate 20,298 downwards.
TTACTTTTAATTTTGAGATTTTAAATATTTTTATTAAAATTTGTTTTCAAATTTATCAAAATAATGTATAATATCTTAAAATGGATAAATATGGATATTTAAGAAAAATTACTTAAATAAACTAAACTTTTTAGGAGGCAAAAATGTTAAGATTATTAGTAGACAGCGGAAGCAGTATTAAACAAGATGAAAAAGAATATTACAATATTGAGCTTGTCCCTCTCAAAATTCTTTTGGGTGAAACAGAGTATTTGGATGGTGAAAATTTATCAATGGAAGAGTTTTATCATCAACTCATTGATGAAAAGATTTTCCCAAAAACTTCACTTCCAAACTTAGGGGATCTTGAGGAAAAAGTAAATGCCTACACAAAGGCTGGTGATGATGTGATTATCCTTACAATTTCATCTGAAATTTCAGGCTCTTTCAATGCAATAAAAATGCTTTTTGAAGGAAATGAAAAAGTTAGGGTGCTGGATTCTCGTTGTGCAGTTGGCGGTATGCGTCTTATTGTTGACGAAATTAATAAAAATCGCGATAAGTCTTTAGATGAAATAGAACTTAAAGTGAAGAAAATCATACCTAGAATTAAAGTCATGGCCATTCCAGAAACTCTTGAATATCTTTTTAGAGGAGGTAGACTTTCAAAGAAGGATTGGATTTTGGGCAGTATTTTGAAAATTAAACCTATCATCGGATTTATCGAAGGAAAGGTGAAGGTTATCACAAAAAAGATTGGGCTTAAAATGGGAATGCAATATATTGCAAATGCACTTAAAGAATTTGATTGTGATGAGAATCATGAAATAATCGCTTCATACACTTACAAGAAAGACAATCTTGATAAGTTAATAGAAATGACTGATGAAAAATATCATAAACAAATTCGCGTTTATGATAATCTTGATCCTGCAATTGCCTGTCACTGGGGACCAAACGCATTTGGATATGTTTTTGTTGGAAACAAATAAAATAAAAAAGAGGCTGAAATATGTCCTCTTTTTTTGATAAAAATTGTTTTTTTATTTTTTTACCCAGTTTGGCAGTGATTTAAATGATTTTCCGTTTAGATATTCAAGTGGAGGGGTGAGACCGTTCAGCATAACGAAATATGCATGCAGTCGTTGTTTGTTTTCCTTAAAGCGTTTATTGTCCTCATTTTTGCCATATTTTCCATCTCCAATTATTGGATGATTTAAAAAAGCAAGCGAGGCTCTGATTTGATGTGTTTTTCCAGTGTGAAGGGTGCATTCAACAAGGCTTGAAAAGGTAGACGATTTGATTGTGTTGAAGGTGGTTGAGATTGGTTGAGCATTTGTCATCATTTTGTTGAATATCTTCACTCTACTTTCATTTGAATATTTCACAAGATAGGCATCAAATTTATAATTTTTAAAATCTGTATGACCAACCACTTCGGCATAATATTTTTTGGTGATCGTTCTATTTTTAAAGGCTTCGAGAAGGATTTTTTGACTGCTTGAATTTTTGGCAAGAATGGTCAGACCAGTTGTATTTCTGTCAAGTCTATGCACTGGCAGAGCTTTAAAATATTTGGCTAGACCTTCGCCTTCAATTTCAATACCAAAAGGCTTGTTGACAATAATGACATTATCATCTTCAAAAATTATATCAATCTTCTTTTCGAAGGGTGTTTTTAATTTATCATAAAATATGGTGAGAATATCACCACAACTTATAAAGCAATCCTCTTTGATTTTTTCGCCATTGAGACGGATGTCTTTTTTCTTAAACATATTTAAGATTTGTCCATGTGAAAATCCCAAATTTTTAAGCTCACTTGTGACAAAGCTGTTTTTTGATATTTCTATTATCTTCTTTTCCATGTAGTTATTTTAGCTTAAATTAAAAAATAAATCTATCATTTATCGTAATTTTAGAGCGAATTATTTCAATAATTTAAATTTTCTATCATTTTGTTTAACTTTGAAGAATAAAATACCTTTAGGAGAATAGTTATGTCAAATTATATTCATCTTGAAGGAGAAATTCTGCAAATCAAAGGTGCGACGAAGGTGGCATCTTCAACCCCAACACAGGCAGTCATTGAAATGGGTGGCAGTGCGATTGTTTTATCTGGAAACAATATTGAAGTAAAAAAACTGAATCTTGAAGAGGGAGAAGTCCATCTTCAGGGCAAATTTCAACTTATTAAATTTTCTGAAAGTGCTGCAAGCAAAGGCTCACTTTTGAAAAGAATATTTAAATAATTTGATTTGTTTCAATTTTAAAAGGAGGTGCGTTTGCTTTATCCAACATTGAATCAACCTCTCATGTTTTTGTTGCTTTTGCTTGCGGGTTTTGCAAGCGGTATTATTTTTGATATATTTAATATCATAGTTACAGCCTTAGGAAACGATAAATATTCCCATCATTTTTTTAATTTTTTATCTGTCTTGTTTTCTTTTGCACTTGTTTTTATTGTAAATTTAAAATTTAATTATGGTCAATTTCGTATCTACGTCATAGCAATCTTCCTTGTAAGTTTTTTACTTGAGCGAGTTATTTCAAAATTTTTGTGGACAAAACTCATTAAAAAGTGTTATAGTATATTCAGCAGGAAAAAGGGTGTAAAGAATGAACAGGGAGAAGAGCATTAAAATAATTGTCATTGTCATGCTTATTGCGGTGATTTTGTTTGTCGTAATCACCTCGATTGTGCTTGAAGCAAAGCGAAAAAAACTTGCAGATTTAAATGATAAGAATGAAATAGTAAAACCTATTGAGAAACTTGAGGGAGACATCAAGCTTTGCAACGAAAAAGAAAATGTCATTATCAAGATTAAAAAACATATAAATAAAAAATTTTGAAAAACTTTGCAAAAATTATTGACAAGAGATTAATTTTTTGATAATATATGCTTGCAAACTTTGATTTGCATAATTTAATATTCCCCTATAGCTCAGTCGGTAGAGCACTCGGCTGATCGTCAAGGACTTTAGTCCTGCGTATGGAACGATAGTGGAATTAAACCGAGAGGTTGACAGTAAGAGTGCTCAAAAACAATTTAATATTCCCCTATAGCTCAGTCGGTAGAGCACTCGGCTGTTAACCGAGTTGTCGTAGGTTCGAGTCCTACTGGGGGAGCCAAATTCTTTTGCATACATGAAATTAGTATGTAAAGGGTCAAAACTAAGTGAAGAAGGGGTTGAATTAGTTTCAACCCCTTTTTCTTTTTCCTCTAAAATATCATTAGCTGTTATTTCCATGGCTACCTTTTCATAATTAAATGAGGGTAATATATTTATATATACTTCAACCCTGTCATTATATACGACCACTCTATTAAGCAGTGCGTCAATAATTAATTTTGTATTTTCAAGTTTATTATCCTCAAAGAGTTTAGCCAGTTTATTGTAGGCTTTTTCGAACCTTTTTTTATCAATCTCAGGTCCAAGCCTTGTTCTGTGCACCGATAATTCATTTTCCAAGTTGCGTTTTTGTGTTTCAAGCATTTCAAGTTGATTTTTAAGTGAGGTAGAAAAGCCTAGTTCTGCGATAGCCTCAGTTATATTTTTTATTTTATTTTCAACCGATACAATTTGCCTTTTTATTGCCTCTGCCGAATACTCTCTATTTAATAATTCGTCTTGATATTTTGTGTAAAGTTCCAAAATACAATCAAAATTCTTTTTGCTAAATACAACCTTAGAAATTTCACTTAGTACAAATTTTTCTATCTCATCTTGCCTTATGCAAGTATTAAAGCATTTATGTTGCCCCTCTGGAAGATTACCCCTTTTAGTGTTGCACCTATAATATGTTCGATATTCAACTCTGCCTTTATAAACCTTGCGTTGCCTTTCACCAGTAAAAGCCGACCCACACTCGCCACAAATAATTTTGCCACTTAATAAATAGTCAACATAATTTATTCCAGGTGTTTGCCTAATCCTTGCATCTAGTATTTTTTGAACTAGGTTAAAAGTTTCTTCGTCAATAATTTTTGGCAAGCCATCTTTAACCTTGATTACTTTGTCCTCTTCGTTTGGCTCTTTGCTTACTCCACCAGACCTTGCCATTTTTTTGCGATACTTATTAAATATATAAGTGCCAGTATATTTTTCATTACGCAATATATTTAAAATTGAACTTGTTTGAAATGGATTGCCTCGGGTAGTATTAAACCCCTTTTTTGTTAATTCCTCAATTATCTCGGGATATGTTTTACCCTCAATTACTCTTGCAAATATTAATTTTATAGCCTCTGCCTTTTCCTCGTCAAGTGCTATGTCGTGGAGCATTGCACCTTTTTTGTTATAAACAATATTTTTGTTGCTATCAAGTCTAGGAACAAGTTTATAGCCATAAGGTGGAACACTGCCATTATTTTTTGCATTATAAGCATTTTCGGTCATGCCTTTTAAAGTTTCTCGTGCTAAGTTTTTTGAATAATAAGCGGCTATACCCTCAACAACTGCTTCCATAAGAACACCCTCAGGCGAGTCATCAAATCTTTCAGTAACCGAAAAGACTTTTACTCCATTGCGTTTTAATTGTACTTTGTATGTTATCGTGTCATCTCTATCCCTCGAAAATCTATCTAGTTTATGAACAAGCACCATACTAAAATTTTTATATTTACTTGCCTCAATCATTTTTTGAAATTCTTTTCGATCGGCACTTGTTCCACTTTGTGCATAGTCCAAATACCAATTTGTTATTATTATATTGTTTTCGTCTGCATAATTTTGTATAGCCCTTTTTTGTGCGTCAATCGACTCGTTGCGTTGATTATCACTGCTAAACCTACAATAACCAACTGCATATATTATTTTGTTATCCATTTTATTTTTCCTCCTCATAAATAGTTGTTAATAATTTAAATATAGGGTAAAGCGAATTTAAACTATCATTAATTTGATTATCAATTTGTCAACCTTCGTTACTATTTTCGTCCAATTTGCTTTTAACCCGCATTTTCGACTTTTTAATTGTTAGCATTATATCATTATTGATTTTCATTGTTTTTAACTCCCTTTAATATTTTATTTTCGTCCAATGCTATTTTTCAAGTGTTTTGAAAGGTGTTTTTTAAGTTGTTTTAAGTTTGCCAAGTGTTTTTTAATAAAAGTATTATAAATGAATTGCTTTAACCATGCTTTTTGTTTATAATATTTTATAAATCATATCTAAATATGATTGCATTTTTAACTTCTTCTTACTATATTAGATATTTTGGATTTTTGGTGGGAGGTAAACTATGGACAATTTGTCTAATACTTTTAAAAATAATCTTAAAAAACTTTTGGCTGATAATAATAAATACATTATCAAAAAAAATCTTTCTTCTTCTATCGGCTACAAGACAGCAAATTCTATAACAAAAGACTTTGACGGAAGCAAAGAACCTTTTTGGCAAAAGACTTGCAAGTGCATTGAATACTTATATAGCAATGTGCCTTGCTTTAATTTAAACGACCTAATTCCAACCATGGAAGAAAAACAAGAAGATAAAAAAAGTTTTGCAGAACTTGAAAAAGACTACAAAACCTTAAAAACAAATTATGAACAACTAGAAAAGCAATTTAATCAACTCAACCAATTTGCCGAATTTATTAAAATAATTAAAACTCTATCTCCCGAAAGGCAAGATACTTTAATTACTTTAATGTCAGTAGAATGCTTTGCTGAATTTTTAACTAAGTTAAGAGAGTACTCACATAGAGCATTAGTTTTTGATACAAATAACAAGATATCCCATGGCTCAACTGCAAATTTTTTTAAACCATACGAATTTAAATACTTCGTTCATGCCGATGTTTTATGCCAGCAAACAATTGATGTTTTGCGAAGTAATTATATAATCAAAAAGCAAGATGATACAGAAGAGGCATGGACGGCAAATAGACAAAAATTTAAACAAGATAAAATAGAATATGTAAAACAGCATTGCAAAATAAGAGGTTGGAACACACGCATAAAGAATATTAATATTAAATATAGCGATATCGCTTGTCAGTATGACGATAAATATTTAGCAAAATTTAAATTTAACGACCTAGATAGAAAAAAGCAAAATATAGATACTCTTAAATATGAATGGGATTACTCAGTACCAGAATTTGAACCCAATACTAAGCCGAAAGAAAATAAACTAGATATATTTGACGAACCAAAAAATGAACAACCTGTTTCCAATCTTCCTTTGCGAAAGCGTCCAGACCCATTTCCTCAATATACACCAAGACCACCCAAAGTTGAGGCTCCGCTAAATTTAGGTATTCCTATTCGCAAACGACCACCTGCATTCCCTAATGCTGATAAAGATGACAAGCCAAAAGAAATACCAGAAGAAGAGAAAAGAGACGATATTTTTTAAAACCTATTTTATAATGCGTCTATGAGCTTGTTTAATGCGTCTACAATCAATCGCAACATTTAACTTAATAAAATATATTGCTTACTGCATTTCGTCCGTTAAACTTTCAGTTTTAATAATCTTTAAAATTTCTTTCAACCCTTTCAAATTAAATGTTTGAATTGAAATCTCTAAAAATGTTTTTAAATCTTTCTCTAAAAGGCTTAATAAAATCTCTATTAAGTCTTTTTCAAATTCTTGTTCAACTTTCATTTTGCTTACTCCTTTTAAATTAATTAGTTGGCTATTAATTCAAAATATGGAAAGCCTTTTGTAAACTTTTCATTTGCTATTTGTAAATCTTTTTTCAACTTACATACTTTTAACCACTTGCAAGGCTTAATTAAATTTAGTCGTTTTATAAACACAAAATCGTTATTAAGAGAAAGATTAAAGTAATTAGTAAGTTCTTTTGCAGTTTGCTCGGCATCATAATCACTCATACCAGCACGAATTACAATAAGGTTATTATCAAAATGACCTTCCGCAACTTTATAATTTTTTATAATCTCGTCTATTTGTGTTTTTGTTAAAACACTCTTTTTTATTATTATGTCAATAAAGCCATAGCCAAAAACCATTTTTTGCCCCCTTTAAACAAATTCAACTTGCTCGCAAGATAAATTTGTAAGCCTAATTTTATTATCAATATCAAGTAGTTGCGTTTTAATATTTTTACAATTAATTTTTTGCGTGTAAATCTCTTTACAATTAATAGAAGATAAGCAGGTAATTTGTTTGCACTTTAAAATATTTCCACTTATGTTTTTATGTATTAATATGCTTTCACAAACACACCAATCTTTTATAATTAAGTCGTCAGCGAATATTTTATTACAAGTAAAAGAATAGTTAAAGGTAATTGTCTTAGCCTTTACATAAACGCAACAATCATAGTCTTTTTTGCTTACTTTTTGGCACTCATAAGTTAAATCTATTGCACAATCAAATATAACATCTGCTTGTTTGCCATTTTCTATAAACTCAAATATAACCTTTTTATGCTTTCCGTCGTTTTTATCTGCTGGCACTATTTCAACATATTTTTTTAATTCTTCTATTTTATTTATCGTTATCATTTTAACTCCTTATTTAAAGCGGATTTTTTATTAAGGGGAAGTTTATGTTATTATTAATATCAAGTATGGCAGTTCTTATCAAGCCAACCAAACCAATATTTATCTAATATGTGTGGTGCAAAATCTTTGTACAACTCGCTTAAAAAATTAACAGCCAACTTTTCAATTATAAATTTTCTTGCAGTGTTTGAAAGCAATAAATTAATATTTTCTTGCCTTTGTTTTTTTGAAATGTTTTCTATATCTAAATTTAGTTTAAAAGTATCGTTAACTATTTTCATAAATCTATCGTCTTCAACCAGTTCTTCAAAAATCATATTTGAAAGTGATTTTGATATACTTTCATACTTGCTATACAAAAATATTTGTAAGCCAAAATTTTTAAACTTTTCAGCTGAAATAACTTTATAGCCATTTCCCAACTTTTCAACTGCACCATAATTTATTAAATCTTCCATAGTAGATTTAGCCTTTGGAAAACTCCACCTAAAAAGCCTTTGCAATGTTGCAATGCCAAAATTATCTAAATTTATTAAGTCATTAAACTTTTCAATATTGCTTTTCATATAAACTCCTTTGTATCGGTTAGTACAAGCCGTTTAAATGCGTCTTACACCATTCTTAATATTGTGCTTATATATTTTTATTGCTTTTACTTTTTATGCTATTAAACGCTAAGTTTTAATATCTAGTATTTTTACTTTTTAAAGTAAAAGACAGCAAAAAACTTTGCTGTCTACATTTGGTTATATGCCTTATAGATTTCTATTGCATTTCGCTTTTTCTTTTTTGACGAAATAATCATACTTATACCTACATAAAGAAAGATAAAAGTTAAAACTATACTACATATAACAACTGGTATGTTTATGCCAATATTTTGACTAGTGGTATCTACACCATTTATCAATACTACTGGTAAATTACTAAGAGAAAGTAAAGTGCCAACAAAACCATAAATTCCAAATAACATAATAATTAAACCAAACCAAAATAATACTCTACTATTTTTTATTAATGAGTTGATTTTTAATAAAACTTGTTTTCTGCAAAAATCAATAAAATTTTCTTCTTGGTCCAGTTTCGAATAAATATATTTTTTAATAGAATTTATTTCATCAGCTGATTTTTTATCATTTATAAAATCGCATAGGTCTAAATTTTCTTCTAGTTCTATTAGGTCTAATTTTTTATTTTCTTTAATACACTTGAAACATTTCAATAATAAAGTTAATTGATTTTTTATAACAACTGATAAAACAAACATAATCAACCCCAAAACACACAAAACTGAGGAAGAGAAACCTATTATCATTGAAATAGTGCCAGTATTAAAGAAAAAAAATGCTAAAAACATACCCAAAAGCCCAACAAGCCCTAAATATGAAAGTCGTTTTAAGAGATTAATTTTATTTTGTGTTTTGCTTATTTTAATAAAAAACTCACTCTTACAATCTTCTTTAAATGCTTCTTTTATTTCTTCGGTTATCTCTGCGTTTGAGTCAATATTATTATGTTGCATAAAAGCATATTTTAAAGTAGTATTTACTTCTTCAAAACCTATTTTATCATTTATGTATTGACCTAATTGATAATAGTCAATTTTAATTTTTGCCATATCTATCTTACCATTCTAGTATTTATTACAGAGCCTCTTTCGTTATAGGTGTACATTGTTGTTCCCTTTTTTACAGTTACGGTAGTACTAGTATAGCCATGCAATTCTCCCATTACGGTAAAAATTGTACTGTTTTTTTCGTTATAAACATATACCGTTGAACCTTTTTGAATAGCAGTTATTATCATATTTACCTCCTTATGATACAACCTTATTATATATATTTCTCAATAAAAAGTCAAATATATTTACTACAAGTCAATAAAATATTTAATTTAAAGTCAATTTGGAACTATCTTCTAAATTAGACAGACCTCAAAATCATTTATAATTAGTTATTATAAGGAGGTTAGGCTATGGACAATAATGAACTTATAAACCGAATAGGCTTTATTAGAAATCGTGCAAATTTGTCGGCAAGAAAACTATCAATGGAAATAGGTAAAAATGAGTGCTATATTCATAGACTTGAAACAAGCAAAACATTTGCTCCAACCTTTGAAACATTAATGGATATTTTAGAGGCTTGCAACACTACTACCGAAGAATTTTTTTATTATAATATTTCAGCCTATAAACAAGATGAAGAAATATTAAAACTTTTAGAAACTGCTAGCCCAGAAAAGAAAACTGCAATCATTTCATTATTAAAATTAAAACAATAAAAAAGAAGGCTTGATATTTTTCAGCCCTCTTTTATTTTTAATATTTCTTCGTAAAATAATCTTTACCTGCTTGCCATAAATAAATATCTAGTTGCCTTAAAGTAAAGTCGTTTAACTTATAAAATTCTCTAAATGCGTTTAAAATAGAATAGAACTTTTTGTAATCTCTGCAATCTTCATAAGAGAATTTTAAAAACTTATCTTGCTTATTTAAGTACATTAGCATTTTTGCCACATAACTATCAAAAATAGGATATTCATTGCCAAGATGATGAACGCAATATTTCGTTGCAAAAGAATATATATTTCTATTTATTCCGTTTTTTGTTTTGTCAGCAATATCATTTACAACAGACAAATCTTTTGCTTTTAATTTCTTATCTATATTAAGCGAAACAATATATTCGGCTACCTTATATGTATTAAATATATTTGTGCTATAAAAGTCATTAAGTATATTAACCTTTAATAAAACTTCGCTAATGTCATTGTTGTTAGGGTAAAGGGTAAACAATTTTTTTAATGCCTTTTCTTGTTCTACATAGTTTGATTGTGTATCGCAAAGCCTTAAATACTTTTCAACTTCTGCTCTGCATGGCTTTTTTATCTCCATAAATACTCCTTTTATCTATTCAATCATAACATACAACTACATATTTTGTCAAATAAAACGAATATGTGTTTACTACAAATAGATAAAAAATAAAAGTAAGTTGTTATACCTACTTTTATTTTGGGTATTTTATGGCTAACTACATTAATTATAGCCTAATAAGTTTGTATTTTAACGATATAATCATATTTAAGTATTATTTTGTTTATTATCTACCATTGCTATATTAGATGTTTTAAGCCTTTCAATTAGTTTTTGCATAAAGTCTTTTTCGCTAGGCAAATATATTTTATCTAAATAATATGTCAATATATTATCATTATTTAAAAAGTAATGCCCATTTTCAAAAGTGTTATAGTCAAGTACACCTATATACTCTTTATATTGCTCTTCCAAAATACTATATATTAAGTCTTCATCGCCCTCAAATGTTGGGACATCAATGTTTTTAAAACCTTGACTTCAAGTTATTATTCTAGCACCTAAGGGAAAATAAGTATAAAAGCGATTGCCTTGCTGGATTGCCTCATCTTTATATTTGGTAATATATTTTATTAAGCCTCGTATTTCGTAAGCATTTTTAATATTTACAAATCCATAATCTCAAAACTTTTTAATATCGTGGCAATCCATTTTTAATTTTTCTTCGCTTAACAATATTATATGTATGTGGAAAAAGTGGCTTGTTCCTTGCACTTCGATAGCCCTAATATATTTTATATCCTCGCCATAATTCCGCCTTATGCTTTTTATAAATTGTTTAAAAGCGTTTAGCACTCTGTCAAATTCAATATATTTATCAAAAGTAAGCGTAATTCATTTAGCAAAATAATTGGAAAAGTCCAGTTTATAAAGTTCGTACCTTTTGCGATTTATTGTCCTGCAATAATTCTTTCTATCCATATTTAGTTTAGGCTTATCGCTACGCCTTAGCCCATTTCACTTTTTATCTGCCTTTTCAGTATTAAATTTTTTTGAAACAATAATCATACCATTTGCAAATTCGATTTTGTACATTTTATATTCCTCGCTATATATTTATACAATTATAAGCATTGCAACTCTTCTTAACATATTTTAAATTTATAAATTTTTCCTTTTTAGCAATAGAACAAGCCACAAACAAGCCCCACAAGCATTGTTTTATATTTTTAGGTGGCAGTTTTTGTAAGTTTGCAGTTTTAAAGGTTTTATTTACCACTTTACCACAATATTTATTAAATATATTTTCCATGGATGCGGGAATATGTGGGGAGCCAAATTAAATTTCCTTAGGAAAGATTTCCTAGGGATTTTTTATTGTAGCAATTGAAATAAAATTTGAATATTAAGTTTAAAATTTTGTCAGTAAATATTGGAATTGAAGATTTTGTCATGTTAAAACTTTAAGAAGATTTAAAAAAATCAAACTTTTAAAGGGATGTTGGTAAAATATTCATAAAAAAGACAAGAAAAACCTAGTCTTTTTTATTTTTTTAATTATTTAAGTTTACTTTATAAGAGTGGATAGATGGATAAAAATATTGACAATATAAAATTATTTGAAATTTTATTATATTTATGCTATAATATATACTATGAAAAAATTTAAGCCACCTGTGGCACTTAAAATAATATTCAGCTTTTTTATTGTAATTTTGATTGGAACGTTTTTTTTATCTCTTCCAATCTCATCGGCAGACGGCAGGTGGTTTTCATTCGTGGATTCCTTTTTTGTAAGCACAAGTGCGGTCTGTGTGACTGGGCTGACTACTGTTGATCTTGCAGTTCATTTTTCTCTTTTTGGGAAAATTGTTGTAATGCTGTTGATTCAAATTGGTGGACTTGGCTTTGTGACAATTTCTACCTTGCTTTTCATGGCTTTTGGCAAAAAGATTTCTTTTGAGCATAGGCTTACAATCAAGGAAAGCATAAATAAAGAGGACAATCAGGGGGTTTTAAAAGCTCTTATTAAGATTGTCATCATCACCTTTGTGACAGAATTTATCGGCTTTGTCTGTCTTGCACCTTCGCTTGCGATCAAATATGGTTTTTGGGATGGCTGTTTTAAGGCGTTATTTCTTTCAATTTCCGCTTTTTGTAATTCTGGAATGGATTTGTTTGGGACAGCTGACAATCCTTATGCGGGAATGAGCGTGTTTTCAAAAAATGTCTTGGTGCTTCTGCCAGTAATGTTTTTGATTATTATCGGCGGTGTCGGCTTTGTGGTGATTAATGATATAATTAAAAAGAAAAATCCAAAAGAGAAAAAAAGACTATCCTTTCACTCAGTTTTAGTTTTATGCATAACAGGCATTTTGGTCTTTGGAAGTGCAATATTATTTATGATTTTTGAGTGGAACAATCCATTAACTATCGGAAATATGAACTTTGGTCAAAAACTTGTCAACGGATTTTTTCAGAGTGTAACACCAAGAACAGCAGGTTTCAGTGCGATAAATCAGGCAGGCTTAACCTCTGCCAGCAAGGCTTTGACCACTGTTTTGATGTTTATTGGTGGCAGTCCTGTTTCAACTGCTGGTGGACTGAAAACCACAACTATGCTTGTGCTTTTGCTTTATCTATTTAAAATGCCAAACAAAAATGGCGGACTGGTGTTTAGAAAAAAAACAATTTCCTCTTCAATTCTTCATAGAAGCTTAAAACTATTCTTGATTATGCTTTCAACAATTTTATTGGGAAGTTGCCTCTTGGTTGTGATCGAGGGTGGAAATTTTGGGCTGTCGGCACTGATGTTTGAAGTAGTGTCTGCCATTTGCACAACAGGGCTTACATTGGGGATAACTCCGCTCTTATCTGTTGGCAGCAAATTGGTCTTATGTATGATGATGTTTATGGGCAGAGTGGGATTGTTGACCTTCGCCATGCTGTTTGGCAGAAAAAACAAAAATGTTGAAATTGAATATCAAGATTCAAAAATAATCGTAGGTTAAGGAGATAATATGGAAGAGCTTAAAGAAGTGAAAATTGAAAAAGGAATGAATGATTTTTTAGTCATTGGGCTTGGACGATTTGGCATAACAGTTGCAACAACTCTTGCTCAACTTGGTCATCAGGTTTTGGCTGTGGATTGTGATGCAAAAAACCTCAAAGAGGTGGAAAATATCGTTTCTAGTGCGGTGACTGCAGATTGCTCCAATATCGAGGTGCTTAAATCTCTCGGTGCACAAAATTTTGATTGTGCAATTGTGGCTGTGGGTGAAAATTTTGAGTCAAGTGTGCTTATCACATCATTCTGCAAACAGCTTGGGATTGGCTTTATTGTGGCAAAGGCACAAAATGAACAGCAGAGAATAATTTTGGAAGATGTTGGTGCAAATATTGTGCTTTTCCCAGAGGTGTATATTGGCAAAAAACTTGCAAGCATTTTGGATCAGCCAAGTGTCAACAAACTTCTTGACCTTTCGCCAGATGTAAACATTGTTGAAATTGCTATGCCAGAGAATTGGGCAGATAAGACAATTGGTGAATTGAATGTGAGAAAGAAGTCAAAGGTTTCTATTATCTATATAAAGAGAGGCAAAGAAGTTTTCACTCCAGATGCAGAAACTGTGCTTGTGCTTGGTGATAGATTGATTATTGGTGGCGATAAAGCAGCAATAGACAGCCTTTCAGGCAAAGTCTCAGAATCAATCGATATAAATTTTGTGATTGGCGATGCACTTGGCATAAATTGACAAAAGATTGAAGTTTTTGACTTCAATTTTTTTTAATCCTCAGGATTAAGCAAGTCAAAGATATATTCAATGATCCTTATTTCTCTATCAGCGATATGATCAATAAGATACATTTCATACTGAAGAAAAAGATCATATTGTGCTTTTGAAAGTTCTTTCAAAAAATTTCTTTCAGCCAAATCAAACTCATCATTGGACTCTGTGTGAGCCTCATAGTTATGCTTTAAATAACTTTCATAAAACAACTTTGCAATTTCTTTCATTTTTCACTCCTTAACTTCGACAATTGTTTAAATTATACTTCGACAATTGTCTAAAGTCAAGCGTTTCTTCAACAATTGTTATATATTTATAAAAAAGGTGAAAAAATGAACAAATTTGCAGAAAGATTAATTGAATTAAGAAAAGAAGCTGGATTAAGTCAAGTTCAATTGGCAAAAAAAGTTGGTCTTACAAATTCAGCAATAGGTCTTTGGGAAATGAACAAGCGAGTTCCAAATTTGGACGCGGTCATTATTTTAGCTCAATATTTTGGAGTAAGCGTTGGATATATGGCAGGAGTTGAGGACTGAATTATTAAATTTTAAAAGGGCTTTTTGAAAGCTCTTTTTTGACATATTAAACTTTTTTATGATTTTTTGTTTCGGCTTTTGAATATAATGTTATGCTGGGCATAACGAGGAGATTTAAAATGTTGTAAAATTATCATTTTTGGCCTTAAAAATGTTTGATGTTAAATTGCTGTTGTGTTATAATAAGCGTGTAAAAAATGAAATAGATTTTTTAGGAGGTAATTTTATGGAATCTAAAAATTTTGAAGCCTGGAATGGCTTTAAAGGTGAAAGCTGGAAAAACAGTATTGATGTATCTGCTTTTATCGATGCAAACTACAGTGAATATCGTGGCGATGACCAATTTTTGATGGGCAAGAGCGACAAAACTGACAAGGTTTGGTCAAAATGTGAAGAACTTTTGAAGGAAGAGAGAAAGGTTCATCTTCTTGATGTTGATCTTGAACATCTTTCTGGGATTGATAATTTTCCAGCAGGATATATTGACAAAGAAAATGAAGTTGTAGTTGGTCTTCAATCTGACAAACCACTTAAAAGAATTGTAAATCCTTTTGGCGGTATCAGAATGGTTGAAACAGCACTTGGTGCTTATGGCAAGAAGCTTGACGACCAAACTGCAAACATCTTTAAGCAAATGATAAGAAAAACTCACAATGATGGTGTTTTTGATACCTATACGCCAGAGATAAGAAGGGCAAGATCTGCAGGTCTTATCACAGGTCTTCCTGATGCCTATGGTCGTGGAAGAATTATTGGTGACTATAGACGAGTTGCCCTCTATGGAATTGACATCTTAATTGAAGAAAAGAAGGCTGACCTCAACAGTGATGAAATGCTTGTCCTTGACAGTGAAGAAAAACTCAGAATGAGAGAGGAATTAAGTGAGCAAATCAGAGCTCTTGAAAAGATCAAGTCAATGGCTGGCAGATATGGCTTTGACATCTCTCAGCCTGCAACTAATGCAGTAGAGGCATTCCAATGGACATATTTTGCATATCTTGCATCTGTAAAAGAAAATAATGGTGCTGCAATGAGTTTGGGCAGAGTTTCAACCTTCCTTGATATCTATGTTGAAAGAGATATTGCAAATGGAACTTTGGATGAACTCCATGCTCAAGAGCTTGTTGACCAGTTTATAATTAAGCTTCGTCTTGTTCGACATCTTAGAACACCTGATTATGATGACATCTTTGGTGGAGACCCAACTTGGGTGACTGAGTCAATTGGTGGAATGCTTGATGAAAAGAGAAGTCTTGTCACTAAAAACTCTTTCAGATTCTTGCACAGTCTTATTAATCTCAATCCAAGTCCAGAGCCAAACCTTACTGTGCTTTGGTCAACAAGACTTCCTGAAAACTTCAAACGTTTCTGTGCAAAGATTTCAATTCTCACAGATTCAATTCAATATGAAAGTGATGATGTTATGTCTCCAATCTATGGTCATGATTATGCAATCGCATGTTGCGTTTCTGCAATGAGAGTGGGCAAGCAAATGCAATTCTTTGGTGCAAGATGCAATCTTGCAAAATCACTTCTCTATTCGCTTAATGGTGGACGCGATGAAGTAAGCGGCAAACTTGTTGTTGAAGGAATTGAGCAGGTTGGTGATGGCATACTTGACTATGAAGATGTAAAAGCAAGATATTTTAAAGTGCTTGACACTGTTGCAAAAACATATGTTGATGCTTTAAATATCATCCATTATATGCATGATAAATATGCTTATGAAGCAGGACAAATGGCACTTCATGATACAAAGCTTGACAGGCTTATGGCTTTTGGTATGGCAGGGCTTTCAGTTGCTGCTGACAGTCTGTCTGCAATAAAATATGCCAAAGTGAAACCTATCAGAAATGAAGAAGGCATCGCTGTTGACTTTGATGTTGAGGGCGATTATCCAAAATATGGCAATGATGATGATAGAGTTGACCAAATTGCTGTTGAAGTTGTTCAGCATTTCATAAGTGCATTAAAACAACATAAACTCTATCGAGGAGCAAAACACACACTTTCAGCTCTAACAATCACTTCAAATGTTATGTATGGAAGAAAAACCGGAACAACTCCTGACGGAAGAAAGAAAGGAGAACCTCTTGCACCTGGTGCAAACCCAATGCACGGACGTGACGCTTGCGGTGCACTTGCAAGTCTCAACTCAGTTGCAAAAATTCCATATTGTGACTGCTGTCAAGATGGTGTTTCAAACACTTTCTCAATCATTCCAAACTCTCTTGGAAAAGATATGGAAATGAGAATAAACAATCTTGTAAATCTTCTTGACGGATATTTTGTTCAAGGAGCGCAACATCTTAATGTAAACGTTCTTGACAGAGAAAAACTTATTGATGCTATGAACAATCCTGAAAAATATCCAAACCTCACAATCCGTGTTTCAGGTTATGCAGTAAATTTCAACAAACTTTCTCGTGCTCATCAAGAGGAAGTTATTGCAAGAACATTCCATGAAAAATTGTAAAATTGGCTGAAATTTTCAAAAAAATAGCTAATTTTCATGAAATTTAATTAATTTTTAAATATTTTTTGCTTTAAACTAATAAAAAAATTAATTATATTTATTTCAATTATTATCATAATAAAACAAAAGAACTTTATATTTAAAAGGCGAAACGATGACTTTGGGAAGAATAAGCAGTGAAGAAAGTATGGGGCTGGTTGATGGACCTGGAATACGTTATGTTGTATTTTTGCAGGGCTGTCAACTTCGATGCAAGTATTGTCATAATCCTGAAACTTGGGATATGAGCAAACCTTCTTTTCTGCTTTCTCCTGAAGAACTTGTCAAGAAAGTGGAGCGATTTATGCCATATTTTGGTAAGGATGGAGGTTTAACCTTTTCGGGAGGTGAGCCGTTGTTGCAACCTCAGTTTTTAAAAGAATGCCTTTATCTTTGTAAAGAAAAATCAATCCACACAGTTATTGATACTGCTGGAGTAAGCATTAGCGACAGCAAAACAATGCATGAAATTTTGTCGCTTTGCGATCTTATCATCTTGGATATTAAATCAAGCGATGATGAAAAATATAGAGAGCTTACTGGTCAACCTATTGACAGATTTAAAAACTTTTTGGCTCTTGCTCAGAGTTTGAATAAAAAGCTGTGGCTTAGACAGGTTATCGTTCCTGGCCTTAACGATAATGAAGAAAATATCAAAGACCTTGCAAAGTTTATTAAGCCTATACAAAATGTTGAAAGGATAGAACTTTTGCCTTATAAAAGTTTGGGTGAAAGCAAATATAAAAAGCTTGGGATAAAGTATCCACTTGCAGGTCTTAAAGATATGGATGAGGCAAAATGTAAAGACTTGGAAAATTTGCTTCATCAAATTTTAGGGAGATCTGTGTAATAAAACTTAAGAGAACTTTTTATTTAGGAGAACTGTTTTTATATATAAAAAATATTTTTGCTGAAAAATCGCAGCAAAGATATTTTTTGTTTTAGAAAAAGATAAATTAAAAGTAATTATTTATGACTATTTTTAAAAAAATTAGAACGAAGGATGGAAATATGAACAAACTATGCTACGATTGTCCACGCAGGTGTGGGGTAGACAGAAGGATAACAAAGGGATATTGCCTGGAAGAAGATAAAATCAGAGTGGCAAAAATAGTTGAAAATTTTATGTGGGAAGAGCCTTGTATCAGTGGCAAGAAAGGGGCGCTTGCAATATTTTTTTCTGGGTGCAACTTGCGATGTGAGTTTTGTCAAAACTATCAGATATCTCATATTGGAAAGGGGATAAGTTATACGCCAAAAGAATTTCGCCAACTTTTAGAAAAATTTGATCTTACTAAATATTCTTCTATCGATCTAATTACTCCTACTCATTTTTCATCTCTTCTTATTGAAGCACTATCAGATTTTAAATCACCTATTCCCATCGTTTGGAATAGTGGCGGCTATGAAAACTGCGAAGTTATAAAAAGACTTGGTAAGGTTGTTGATGTGTTTTTGCCCGACTTTAAGTATTTTGATGAAAAGCTTTCAAAAGATTTATCAAAGGCAACGGACTATTTTCAGGTTGCATCAAAAGCTATTATGGCGATGAGAGAGATTAAAAAAGAGAATAAATTTGACAATGGAGTTATGCAAGAGGGAGTTCTTATCAGACATCTAGTATTGCCAGGTCAGACTAAGGATAGCTTAAAAATTCTTGATTTTATTGCTGAAAATATCTCATCACCATTTGTAAGTATTATGGGGCAGTTTACGCCTATTAGAGGAAGGATTAAAGAAAAGCTTAAACCTATCGAATATAAACTTGTATTGTCGCATGCTGAAAAGATAGGTTTAACAGAGGGATATTTTCAAGAGCTTGCCAGTGCAGAGGAGAGTTTTATACCAGAATTTTGAAATTAAAATGAAAAAATGTATATTTATTTGACAAAAATATTTATTTTTTCTAAAATATTAAAAAAGCATAAGGAGTGAAAATGAAAGCAGCAGCCAAATCACAACCAAAAAAACTGAATGCTTTGCAAAAGGAAGCGCGCTATTTAAAAAAGAGAATGTTGATATCAAGAATTATCGGAATTTTTGCCTGCCTTTTTTCTCTTACAGGAATAGCTGTTTATTATTTTAATTTAATAAATGAGTGGCTTTGCATAATTGTGATTGCATATTGTCTAGGGAATATTTTTACTTCAAATAGTTTTATTCAAGATATGAAGGTTGGCAATCCTTGGCATAGGGTCAATGGTGTATGCTCAATCATTTTCTATATTTTGACTGTCGCACTTATAATTTATGGTTTTGTTTCGCACAATCTTTCACTTCAATTTACTTAGGCAAAAATTATTTATAAGCGATATACAAAAAATCAGTTTTTTCTTTTGTCATTTTCTTAGTTAATAAAAAATATGAGGTTGTTACCTCATATTTTTTTAGGAACGCAAGAATAACAGGAGCAAAGCGAGTGTTTTCTTATCTATATTCATTAAAGAAATCATCAATTCCTTTGTCGAATTCTTTTTTAACTTCAAGATCTGCTTGTTTTTTAGCAATAGCATCTGCAATCTCTTTAGTTTTGCTGTCTATAGTGTTGTTGATGATTTTAAGCATGTCTGTTTTAAATTCTTTGTTTTCTTCGGTTGCAGGAAGAGCTTTTAATTTGGTTTCTGCTATTTCCATAGCAAAGTCTAAGATATCTTTGTTTTCTTCTTTGAAATATTCAGTTGGAATAGAAGCAAATTCTTTAAGGTTGGAATATAGTGATGTCATTAAATCAAGAACATTTTGATCCGCTTTCTTTATCACTGGATTTTTTTGTATTCTATTTGAAGCAAATTGAAGAGCATCACCATTATTCTGAATGGCAGCCAGAACAACCTCTTTGTCATTTTTAAGCTCTTCTGAAGCATATTCAAGAGCCAAGCCCTTCTTTTGAACAGCAGCCAGAACAAACTCTTTGTCATTTTTAAGCTCTTCTGAAGCATATTTAAGAGCCCTGCCAGCATCTTGAACAGCAGCCAGAACAACCTCTTTATCATTTTTAAGTCTGTCTGAAGCAAATTGAAGAACCCAGCCATTATTTTTAACAGCAGCTAGAACAACCTCTTTATCATTTTTAAGTCTGTCTGAAGCATAGTCAAGAGCCAAGCCCTTCTTTTGAACAGCAGCCAGAACAAACTCTTTGTCATTTTTAAGCTCTTCTGAAGCATATTTAAGAGCCC
>CAMSQA010000011.1 GCA_947062475.1 uncultured Clostridia bacterium | reverse complement strand
TTCGCTTTTGCTCCTAAGCAACGCTCATAACGAGTCCCAGGCACGACCACCAAAAACATCAGTTTCATCTGATGTTTTTTGTTTTTATTTACTTATACCTGGGACTATCATATCTCCGATATGTGCAGACTCTCGTTTGCCGAACCCGTGACATGTCCCGGTCGAAATTTCTTTCTCAATATTTCTTAAGTCAGAAATTTGGCCATTCGCTTTTGCTCCTAAGCAACGCTCATAACGAGTCCCAGGCACGACCACCAAAAACATCAGTTTCATCTGATGTTTTTTGTTTTTTATATTATACTCTCCGGGACTATCATATCCCTGATATGTGCAGACTCTTAGCCCGCAAAACTGTATACAATCATGATGTTTAACATAAAATTAATAACTTCTAATACTAATCCATAGCAATAATCAAACAACATATAAAATATAATATCAACAATAAAAACAAAAGAACGCAAAATACAGCGTTCCTTTATATGCATCATTATAATTCTTTATCATCATCTTGCTTTTCTACAGAAGAATCCAAGTCAGCAAAATTTTTCAAAGTTTTGGCTATTTCATCCAAATTTTCATTGTTTAAAATTATCGAAAATTCTGGAAACTCAATAACGAAACTACTTTCGGTTTCTTCTATATTTACATGGTATACTTCTTTTTCATTTTTCAAAACATCTTTTAAACTTTCAACATCATAAATAACAGTATTTATTTTTCAAAAGTTGTCGTTTAACAACTTTTTCCAAATTTTCATTTCCTTTATTTAAACTTTTATCACCTATAATTAATATTGAACTATCCTTTTCTAAAATCTTTAATGCAAGTTCTTTTTTTGTTCTATAATTCCCTGATAATAATATAACCTTAATAAATCTTCTCCTTTTCTAACATTATTATATCATATGGGGGGGGGAAAAAAAGTCAAGAGCAAAAATTAAAAATATTGATAAAAGCGAATTATTAGAATATCACTTGCTTCGCTCGTTGTTACACTTATCGCAACTAAACACCTTATCAAGTCCCCCCCCTACAAACTTCCTCTCCTTCCCTATTGTTTATAATTAAATAAAAAAAACAAGTCTCACTTATTTTTGAAGATTTGTTACAATTCAATTTCATCTTCAAAATCATTAGTAAAACTTGTTTTTTCATAACTGTTGAATCTGTCTGCATTTGCTCTTTCATTGGCTTCAATTTTAAGACGATATTTCATTGAATATGCAAATATTGTCCCTATATTTACAAGTCCTGAAAAGATAGCAAGTGTGCCAGCCCAATCAGTGTTTTTAACTAACCCTAACAAACTGCCTACGAATAGCCCTACACAAGGCACTAAACAGAAGACATGTTTCAAACCAGAAACCATAGCCATTTTAAAGCCATTTTTGGTTTTTAATGTAGGATTTAGTTTTTCTAATTCACTAATTTTTCCTTTCATTTTTCACCTCGCCAGATATTATACTACAAATGAAATAAAAAATCAAGAGAAATTTGTAAATTTTATATCTTAGACAATTTTTAATAATTTTAGATTTTAAGCCGGATTTTTGCATTTTTCAACAAGATTTTAACATAAAATTGATAATTATGAAAAAATTTATAAATTAAAAAAAGGCAAAAATTTCTTATTTCCACCTTTTTTTCTAGTTGTATTTTAAATTTTAATTTTTGATTCTATCAAAGTTTTTTGAAACTTTTTATCGATTGATTTATTATTGCTTTTTATAACAAATATTAAAAAAATTTTTAATATTTCATTATCTTATAATAACATTTTCTTCACCTAAAAGTCCTATAAGTTCATTAGTTAAATAATTGTTTATTTCAACTTTGATATTAAAAGAAAATACTGTATTTGTTGTCGAGCATTTGATTACTATTGAACTACTGCCTGGGTAACTTGTTGCAATCTGTTTAACTCCATTATAGATACTTGGATTTTTTGTGTCAAAGCGAAGATAAACTTTTTTATCTTGCACTTCTTCCCTTTCCTCTTCCTCTTTTTTCTCCCATGGATACAATGCTTCAGCAATCACACAAGGTGATTTTCCATCTCTGATTGAAATCTTACCTTTGACGGTTACAAGGCAATCTTCTTCAGAAATATCCTTAAAACGCGTATAAAGTTTACTGAAAAGCATTACATCAAAAGTCCCATATAAATCTTCAATGGTAAGAAATGCCATATTCCCCGATTTTGTCATAAGCTTTTTCACTGCTTTAATAATTCCGCCACCTATAACTGGTTGACCATCTCTGACAAAATTTTCAAGTTGTTCTGGATTTTCTTCTTCAGACTCATCCTCACTACTAATAAAATTTAGCTCTTCTCCACGGCCCTCTTGATCCTCATCTTCATTATTAAAATCATTTGAATTATTCTCTGGCAGCATATCAGAAGTAAAATTAAATTTTTCATATTTATCAAGGTAATCATCAAGTGGATGTCCTGACAAATAAATTCCCACATATTCTTTTTCAAATTTTAAAAGAGAGTCTTTATTGTATTCCTTTATATTTGGATATTCAATTTTATTAAGCACTTCAGTCTCTTCTGCAAAGGTGTCGAAGAATGAAAATTGACCTGTTGCTTTAGCTTTTCGATCAGAGCTGACCAATTCCATATATTTTGGAAAAACTTCGATTATTTGAGAGCGAGCATGACCAAAACAATCAAACGCACCACTCAATGCCAAAGCTTCCATAGATTTTTTGTTAAGTGAGTTTGATGAAACCCTTCTTATAAAATCTTCAAGACTGACAAAATTACCATTTTTTTCCCTTTCTTCAACTATAGTATCAATAAGCACTGTTCCCACATGCTTCAAAGCACCAAGTCCAAAACGTATATTGCCATTCTCAACTTTAAATTCTGTGTATGACTTATTGATATCAGGTGGATAAATTTCAAAACCTTCCACTTTGGCATAATTGGTATATTTTTTGACAGAATCTGCATTTGTAATACGGTTGTTTAAAACAGCTGTGAGATATTCAACCTCATAATGTGCTTTTAAATAACCTGTCTGATAGGCAACATATGCATAGGCAGCCGCATGCGATTTGTTGAATGCATAACCTGCAAACTTTGCCATTTGTTCAAACACACGTTCAGAAACCGTCGCATCATGACCAAGTGCAAGTGCACCTGGAATTGGCTTGAGTTTGCCCTCTGGATCTTGCCAGCCATAAATGAACTTTTTCTTTTCAGGTGGCAATTTTTCTGGTTTTTTCTTACTCATGATTCTACGAACGTTGTCTGCACCACCCAAGCTAAAACCTGCCATTACCTGAAAGATTTTCATAACCTGCTCTTGATATACAATACAGCCATAGGACATATTTAAAATTGGCTCAAGACATGGATCTTCATATTCAATCTGTTCAGGATTTTTCTTACCCTTAATGAATTTTGGAATAAAGTCCATAGGACCAGGACGATAGAGAGATATACCCGCGATAATGTCTTCGAGACAGGTTGGCTGAAGGTCTTTCATGAACTTCTTCATCCCGCCGCTTTCAAGTTGAAAGACAGCCTCCGTCTTTCCTGCACTTATCATTTGATATACAGCGGGGTCATCATATCCTATCTCCGCAAAGTCGATGTTGACACCATGAATTTCCTTGACATATTGGATTGTTTTATGTATATCAGTAAGTGTTCTAAGCCCTAAAAAGTCCATTTTGAGCAAACCCAAATGTTCAAGTTCATCTTTATCAAACTGTGTGATTTCATCATTGCCACTCTTTGCCATGGGCACATGGTCAAAAACAGGATCAGGAGCAATCAAAACACCTGCCGCGTGCATGGAAACATTTCTTGGCACACCTTCAAGTTTGATTGCCATATCTACGATACGCTTAATTTGGTCATCTTCCTCATACATGCGTCTAAGTTCTGGGATAATATATTTTTGATCTTCTTCTTTGCCAGTTGTCCCAAAATAATATTTAAGCACTGGAGGTTTACGTGTAGGCTTGAAAGGGATCTCTTTTGTTATTTTATCCACTTCAGCATAAGGAAAACGCAAAACTCTTGCAACATCTTTGATTGCATTTTTAGCCTGCATATTTCCAAAAGTGACAATATTGGAAACATGGTCTGATCCATAACGTCTTTTTGCATATTCAATAACCTCGCCTCTTCTGTCCATGCAAAAATCAACGTCAAAGTCGGGCATAGAAACACGTTCTGGATTGATAAAGCGATCAAAGAAAAGATCATATTTCATAGGGTCAACCTGAGTAATCCCTGTTGTGTAGGCAACCAAACTGCCCGCACCAGAACCTCTACCCGGGCCAACAGGAATATCATTTTCACGTGCAAAATTGATATAATCCCAAACAATCAAGAAATACTCTACATATCCGAGATTATTGATGGTATTAAGCTCCATTTCAAGCCTTTCTTCATATTCCTTTGGGATTTCTTTATAATTACGTTTAAGCCCCTCCCATGCAAGTCTAGAAAGAAATTCAAAAGGCTCTTCACCTGTGTCAGGGACATATTTAGGAATAAAGTTGTCAGTTGCACCCAATTTGTCTTCATCAGGAATTAATTGATTTCCAGCTTCAGCCGCTTCCTTCAATGACTTGGTCTTTATTGAAACATTACATTTTTGTGCAATTTCAAGAGTTCTATCAAGAGCATCAGAAAAACCTGGCAAAGCCTCAAGCATTTCTTCATAGGTTTTAAGATAAAACTCATCAGTTGAAAACTTCATTCTATCAGGATCATCAATGGTTTTGCTCATTTGAACGCACATAAGCACGTCTTGAAGCTCTGCATCCTCTCTTTCAAGATAATGAACGTCATTTGTAGCTACTAGTGGAATATTCAATTTTTCGCTCATTTCACTAAGTCTGATAAGCACTTCCTTTTCTTCAGGAATGCCATGATCTTGAATTTCAAGATAAAAATCATCACCAAAAAGGTTTTTAAACCAAAGCGCAAGCCTCTCCGCCTCATCAAATTCTCGCCTTAAAATCGCTTGAGGAATGTGCCCAGCAAGACACGCTGAAAGGCAGATTAGCCCTTCACTGTATTTTTCAAGTAGTTTATAATCGATTCTTGGCTTATAATACATTCCATCAAGATATGCAAAAGATGACAACTTCAAAAGATTTTGATAGCCAATATTGTTTTTGGCAAGCAAAATAAGGTGACCAGTGTCACCACGATTTGTCCTTGAAGCCATATCATGGCATATATAAAATTCTTCTCCTATTATTGGCTTAATTCCCTTTTGAACACATGCCTCAAAAAATTTGATTGCACCATGCATGTTTCCATGATCGGTGATTGCAATAGATTTCCATCCCCGCTCTTTGACTATATCAATTAATTTATCAACACGAGCAAGCCCATCAAGTAAACTAAATTCTGTATGCACATGCAAATGAACAAAATCTTTCATTTCTCCCCCAAAAATTTATTCTTTAAGTAAATCAGCAATCTTTAGAAGCCGTCTAAAACGATGATTAAGACCGCTTTTTGTCAATTTGATAGTTGATAAAGCTAAGAGTTCTTCCATGCTCTCTTGCGGATTTGCAAGCCTTAAAACGGCCACCTCTTGCAAATCTTCTGGCAAACTTTCTAAGCCTACCTTTTTATTAATCAAATTAATAGCGGCAATTTGCTTTAAGCTTGCTTCTACAGTCTTGTTTATATTTGCATTTATGCAATTTACTTGACGATTTACAGTGTTGCGAAGTTCTCTTTTTGCCATTTCGTCTGAAAGATCCAGCACACATTTTGTCGCTCCTAACAGTGCTAGTAAATCCTTTATAGATTCGCTGTCTTTTATGTAAAGCACAAAAATCTTTCGTCGAATTGCAATGCGGCTGTTTATATTAAAATATTTTAAAATATCACAAATTCCCTGTAAAAAGATATCATGATGAGAGGCAAACTCAACATGATAGCCTGTTGTTGGAAGGCGAGAACCCAGTTCACTGAGTTTTATGCTGGATGTTGCACACCCAATATAAGCACCCTTTAAAAAAGCCTTTTTGGTTTCTTCATCTGCGATAATATTGTTGTCAATTTCACCACCCAAATTATATTGTCCGTTGCTATCAATTATAGAGCAATCTTTAAGCACCTGCATAGAAATTTCTTTTGGAAATCTTATCCTATAGTAGGTGGTTTTATTTATTATGTGGTCGTCCGAAATATCAAGCGAGAGCTTTTGTCCATACAAGCGTTCAACCACAATCTCTAAATAATCAAAAATCTCTTTAAAATCTGTAATAAGATCGATAAATAAATCTTGACTGTTTCGAGTAATCGTGCCTGATGCATGCAAGAGGCCTGATATAAAAGCTTGGGCGCAGTCTGCGTCCTCAATCTTTTCT
The DNA here is from genome assembly GCA_947062475.1 of uncultured Clostridia bacterium. Taxonomy (GTDB): domain Bacteria; phylum Bacillota; class Clostridia; order Christensenellales; family UBA1242; genus Caccovivens. The sequence continues at coordinate 33,872 of CAMSQA010000011.1, read as the reverse complement.
TCAATTATCTCAAGCTTACTATCCTTTGCAAAACTCAATCTATCATCCTCTCTTTGCTGAAAATTTAGGCAACTTATTTATATTTACAATTTGTGACAGAGGTAAGCCCAGTCTAAAAATCGTATTGATTGCATTGTTGCATTCCCCCACTCTCTCAGGAGAATGTGCATCTGAATCGACTATAAACTTGACGCCTTCCTCAGCCATAATCAAAAGTTCTCTATCTGTGAAATTTATCCTCTTCCCATTAAGTTCAATCAAAACTCCCTTCTCTTTTGCAAGTCTTGCAACCGCCAAAGTGTCAGTTGGAAATCCATAATTTAGATGGGTGATAATGTCAATAGGATATTTGTCGATCGCTCTTAAAAATGATGTAGTGTTTCTTGAAAGCCTTTCTTTACTTGGTGAATATGGCGAGCCAAACAAATTAGCAAGAGTAAGCTTCATAGTGTCATCAAAAGAAGTTGCTTTGATAAGAGTATGATGCCCCATCAAAAGAATATCCAAAAATTCAAAATCACTTTCTTTTATATCTATATCGCCCATCTGAGAAATTAAGTTTGCTTCAACACCAAGCAAAATATCAACACCTGTCACTTCACGTGCGTTTAATATGTCATCTTTCACCTGTGTCATGTCTTTCCTTCTCACTCCGTAGTAAACATGATTAAAGCCATGATCGGTTATTGCTATTTGTTTAAGCCCCTTGTTTAGTGCCACAGAAGCATTTTCAAGCACACTTCCCTTGCCATGACCATGTCGTGAATATTTTGTATGAGTGTGATAATCACCATATAAAATCATAATCCCTCCGATAAAAACTCAAAAAGTCATCATTTTAAGTATAACCGCTTTTGTTTAATATGTCAATTGTAAAACTAGTCTAAAATCTTTAAATAAAATTTTTTAATTTATGTTAAACCTTTACCTTTTGACTTTTAACATTTTATAAAAAAGCCTTAAAGACATAAAAATTATATCATTTTGCTGTCAATGCAAATCGTAACTGGACCATCATTTAACGCTTCTATTTTCATATCAGCCCCAAATATTCCCATTTTGACAGTCATTCCTTCTTCTATTAGCCTTTTTTGCATATTCTGATAAAACTCATTTGCTCTTTCAGGCTTTTCAGCATCAAAAAAACTAGGTCTATTGCCATGAGAACAGTCTGCAAATAAGGTAAACTGACTGACAAGCAAAATCTCCCCGCCTATATCTTTGATCGAAAGGTTCATTTTACCATTATCATCCTCAAAAATTCGTAATTTTGAGATTTTTAATGCCATTTTGTCAATATCTTCAAGACTATCTTCCTTGCCTACACCTAAAAATATAACCATCCCACTGCCTATTTGAGAAATAAGTTTGCCATCCACTTTCAAACTTGCCGATAAAACTCTTTGAACAACCGCACGCATATTTTACTCCTTTAATAAGGATTATATCATAAACAATCGGTAAATTGAAACAGAATAACTAAAAATAAGTCTTTTTATTAATATAAAATAAAAGCACTTAGGTCTATAAGTGCTTAATATTGTTCTTATTTTACATTTCAATTTCATCTTCTATTTCTCTTGAATTTAAGAAATTTAGCAAACTTTTACTATCTTTTGCAGATTCAAGAAATTCTTTAACTCTTTCAGAAGCCGTGCTTGAAACATTCTTTTTCATTTCTGTCAAAAATTTACAAGCAATATCTTGCAATTCTTGGTCATCTTTGATTGTTGAATAAACAAGGTCTAAATACTTGTCAAAATCATAAGTATTCTTGTTATCATAAGCATTAAATTCTTCACTTAAACCCAAGTTCACAGATTTTAATCTTTGATTATCATAAAAATCGCATTTCATAACAACTTTTCCATTGTCTTTCTTATAAAAAAGAGTTTCACCTACTATTTCAACTTCATCATCGTCATTATAATCAAATGCCAAATAAGGTCTATAAGAGTAAATAGAATTTTCAGCAATTTTTCTCGTAGTTGTAGGGCAAGTATCTCCTACTACAACCATTTCTATTTCATCATTGTCATTTAAATAAGATAAAATTTTTTCAACATCAGTTTCTGCAGTATTCCAAGAAAAACTCTTTTTTTCAAGCAAAGTTGCCTCATCTTCATCTTCATACATACTAACATTAAATTTCTCTTCGAAATTTGGAATAATTATTTTTGCAAGCTTAACAAACTTTTCTTTATCTTTGCCACTATAAACCAAACGGTATTCTCCATTCCAAATACCTTCCTTGCTTTGTTTTGAGTCTACAACGTTTTCTGTTGCATTTAAATATTTCATCAAACTTAAGCTATCTTTTGCAGAAACAAGAAATTCTTTAACTCTATCAGAAACATTTGTATTTACAATTTTATTCATTTCTGTCAAAAATTTACAAGCAATCTCTTGCATTTCTGGATCGTTTTCAACTATTGAGCTTACAAGTTTTAAGTATTCATCAAAATCATAAGTGTTTTCTTTATCATAATAATAAAGCTCTTCAAGCTTTCCTAAACCTTCAGAAGTGTATCTTTGATCGTCATAGAAGTCACATTTCATCTCAACTTTATTTTTTGTTTTCTTAAATTTAAGAATTTCTTCATTTAGTTGGACTTCTTCGTCATCCTCTTCTTCATCTTCGTCACCATTTTCGTCATCATAATCTTCATCATAATAATCATCTTCTTCTAAATATTCATAAGAAAGATTATGTTCATCAGCAAGCTTCTTTGAGACGATAGGACTTGTTTCTCCAGCTATATACATTTCAATTTCATCTTCATTATTTAAGTAAGACATAATTTTTTCAACATCAGTTTCTGCTGTATACCAAGATAAACTTCTTGTGCAATTTAAAACATTTTTATCTTCCTCAAATCTTTCTACATAGTTTGGAATAATAAGTTTTGCAAGCTTTACAAACTTTTCATTATCCTTGCCTTTATATTCCAAACTAAAATCTCCATACCAGCCCATATTACCCCCTATTCTTAAGTTGTAAATAGTTTAACACAAAAAAATCAGTAAATCAATATAATCTCTCACAATTTTTTTAAATAAAAACATAAAAAGCTAAGCAAATATTTTTTTAAAACAAAAAATCTACTTGAGTATAGAATAATTACATTTCAGGTTCTATATCAATCGCGTCAGCATTTGCGTTTTGCCAAACGATACCTTTTGGGCTGTTTTTAGTAATTTTTTCAGCCAATTTATCCATGATATCCCAGTCTGCACGAGTTGACTTTGCTAAACCGCATACTTCAAGATTGGTTCTGAGTTTGTTTTTTGCACCAACAAGCTGACCCTCTTTGCCATATTCATATTCAATATCATAGTATTTATAGATTTCGTCATATGTATCTTTATCTACTTCAAAATAAACACTGCAAAATTCTGGTTTGTTGCCAACTTCTTTGACTGCAATTCCAAATACTTCAGCAAAATATTTGCCATCCTGTTGAGTAGCTAATATGGCATTTCCAGTAAATTTTGAAAATCCAGTGCCATTTTCAACATTGGTTTCAATTTGAACAAGATCTTTACCCTTTTCAATTTCTTTACCAACCATATGCCATAAGTGATGGCTGGCGCCCAATACTCCAGGAAGCATAACTGCACAAAGAACAATCGCAAAAGTATGATCTTTGATGGTTTCAACAGCATCACCAACCTTCTTTTTAAAGTCAAGTTTTTTTGTTGTGGCATTAGCAGTTTTAAACAGTTGCTTTATCTCTTTTGTCTGAAATTTATCCATCTGTTTATCTGCATCTATTTTATCTGCCAGCTGTTGCATCTGATATTTGTTTAAACTTGCAAAAAATCCAACATCGCCTTTTGCATCAGCTTCAAATATGAGATTTTTAAGATGCTTGCTGTTTATTTCATATAAATTGGAATATCTATACCCATAATAAGTTTTTGCAAGTGTATATTTTTTTTGATTTAGGTAATTGTCTGTATAAAACTTAAAATAGTCTTTTTGCAGATTATAAAACTTTTCATCATATTCTTTAGCCACTTTTTCATCTTTAATATTTATTTTGTTGCGATATTCCGAAATAGCCGAAAATAAATCTCTATTAATATTATTTTCATCAGCAAAAAAGAATTTTAAAACATACTCCTTACTAGCAATATTAATATAATTTTTATATAAATCAATTAAATCATCAGCATTTTCCTGAGTGACCTCTTCTATCTCAGCAAGGCATCTCTTCATCGTAGAAAAAATATTAGATCTAATACTAAAAGTATACCAGCCAATGCGATTATTTGATAAAGTTTTCCACAATGCATATTTAATCAAATTGCAATCTTCTCTATTACATACAACTTTTTCATTTTTGTCAACTAAACCAACCATATAATCATAATTATATCCTTCACCATCGCCAACTTCATCAATTAAACTTTTGATGTATTCATTGATATCTTTTACAGTGATCTTTTGACCAACTTCCCAAGTTTTTACCATTATTACCTCCCGTTTTTACTATTATATCATACGGGGGGGGGGAGTCAAGATCCTTTTGCAATATTCCAATCAAAATGCAAAAAAACACCCGTCTTTCGAGTGTTTTTTATCATATTTTCATTATTTTAAGCAAAAATGTTTGATTAAATCAATTCAACGATTGCCATTTCAGCACTATCGCCTTTACGAGCACCAAGTTTCACAATTCTTGTATAACCACCGCCCTGTCCTACTTCCTTGATACGAGCAGCATATTTTGGAGCATAAAGGTTGAAGATTTTTTCAAGAAGAGGATGTTTGATATCCTTAGTTCTTGCAGTGAAAGCTTCAATGCTTTCCTTATCTTTTCTTTGCTCTTGTCTGTCCATAAGATAAGCCATCATAGCTCTGCGAGCAGAAAGTTTTTTAGGACCATCGTTTGTAACAGTTGTTTTAACTTTGATTCCCTTTTCATCTTTGATTTCTTTTTCAACTTTTACGATATCTTCGTAAGAATTGATAGCAAGAGTTAAGATTTTTTCTGCCTGACTTCTTACTGACTTAGCACGAGCTACAGTTGTCTCTATTTTTCCAAACCAGAGAAGGTCAGAAACAAGCCCTCTAAGCATAGAGTCTTTTTCCTTACTTGGTCTGCCGAGTTTTGCATTAGCCATTGTTTTTCTCCTTTATTTGTTTAGTCTTCGTCCTTACGAAGAGAAAGTCCATAACTTTCAAGTTTAGCAATAACCTCATCTATAGATTTGATACCAAGATTTTTCACCTTAAGCATATCGCCTCTTGTTTTCTTTGTGAGGTCTTCAACATTGTTGATGCCTGCTCTCTTTAAGCAGTTGTATGAACGAACAGAAAGATCCATTTCTTCGATAGGAAGTTCCATAAGTTTAACTTGTTTATCTTCTTCACGAGAAACTAAAATATCTGAATTTGCAATATTTGCACAAAGTTCAACGAAAAGATTAATATGTTCCATAACAATCTTTCCTGCAAGTGAAACAATTTCTCTTGCTGGAGTTGTGCCGTTTGTCTCAACCTCTAAAGTAAGTTTATCAAAATTCACACTTTGACCTACACGAGTGCTTTCGACATTGAAATTCACTCTTTTTACAGGTGAGAAAAGTGAATCCATTGCGATATAGTCGATATTGTCAAACTTTTCTTTGTTTTCATTATTTGGGACATAACCTCTTCCATTGCCAATCATGATATCCATATCAAGCATAGCGCCTTCATCCATTGTGCATATGTGCAAGTCTGGATTTAAAATATCAACATCAGAGTTAGCATCGAAATCTTTTGCAGAAACATCTCCTGCACCAGTTTTTCTAAGATGAAGATAGGTGACAAAATCACGACTTTGATCTTTACATTTTACTGCAAGACTTTTTAGATTAAGTATAATATCAACAACATCTTCAGTCACCCCTCTGATAGTTGAAAACTCATGACTTACCCCTGCAATACGTATAGCAATTGGGGCTGAACCTGGCAAAGCTGAAAGAAGAGTTCTTCTCATTGCGTTGCCCAGAGTAATACCATATCCTTTTTCAAGTGGTTCAACAACAAATCTAGCAAAAGAGCCGTTGTCAGTTTCTTCACAAGTAATTCTAGGTCTTTCCATTTCCATATAAATTTACCTCCCTTATTATCTCGAGTATAATTCGACAATAAGTTGTTCTTTGATGTCTGCATCGACATCTTCCCTGCTAGGAAGTGCTACGATTTTCCCAGAGAAAGTGTTTGTATCAAATTCCACCCACTTAGGCATAACAATTTTGCTGCCTCTAAGGGATTTAAACATTTCATTGTTTTGTTTGTTTTCTTTGATTGCAATTTGGTCACCAGCTTTTACCTGATAAGAAGCGATGTTTACTCTTCTACCATTTACAGTGATAAGACCATGGTTTACAATTTGACGAGCTTGCTTGCGGCTTGCTCCAATTCCCATTCTGTAAACAACATTGTCAAGGCGTCTTTCAATTAAAGAAAGCATATTTTCACCAGTTACACCTTGCATTTTATTTGCTTTGTCATAATATTCTCTAAATTGTCTTTCGAGAACACCATACATTCTTTTTACTTTTTGTTTTTCTCTGAGTTGAGTGCCGTATTCTGAGAAAGCTACTCTGCGTTTTGAGTTGCCATGTTGTCCTGGGATAACAGGGCGTCTTTCCATTGCACATTTCTTAGTAGTGCATCTTTCGCCTTTAAGGAAGAGTTTGCAACCTTCTCTTCTACATTGACGGCAATCTGGTTCAATAGTTCTTGCCATTTTACTCTCCTTTTATATTCTTCTTGTTTTAGGAGGTCTGCAACCGTTATGAGCGATTGGAGAAACATCCTTAATCATGGTTACATTAAGTTCGCAGTTTTGAAGTGAACGGATAGCAAGTTCTCTACCGCTTCCTGGTCCTTTAACAAAAACTTCAACAGTTTTAATTCCATGTTCTTTAGCGACTTTTGCAGCGTCTTCAACGCAAGATTGAGCAGCAAATGGTGTGCTTTTCTTTGAACCTTTAAGCCCAAGTTTTCCTGAAGAGCACCAAGAAAGAACGTTGCCGTCACAATCAGAAAAACTTACAATCGTGTTGTTGAAAGAAGTTTTGATATGCACTTGTCCAGCAGAAATATTTTTGCTGATTCTTTTTTTAGTTGTTTTCTTATTAGAAGTTTGTTTAGTTGCCATTATTCCTCCTACTTACCTTTCTTAGAGCTTCCAGCAACAACTCTCTTTGGTCCTTTTCTTGTTCTTGCATTATTTTTAGTGCTTTGACCTCTTACTGGGAGTCCTTTGCGGTGACGAACACCACGATAGCAGCCTATTTCAATAAGCTTTTTGATGTCCATATCGACTTTTTTGCGAAGTTCACCTTCAACAAGAAGGTTATGTTCGATATAATTACGAAGTTTTGCGATTTGATCGTCTGTAAGGTCTTTTACGCGAATGTCCGCACTGACCCCTGTCTCTTCGCAGATTTTATTAGAAGTTACTCTTCCAATACCATAGATATAGGTAAGACCAAGCTCTAATCTTTTTTCTCTAGGCAGGTCTACACCAGCAATTCTTGCCATTTATTTATCCTCCATTTTTTAATTTTAGCCTTGAACTTGTTTGTGTTTTGCACTTTTAGAACAGATGACCATAACTTTGCCATCTCTTTTAATAACTCTACACTTGTCACAAATAGGCTTAACAGATGCTCTGACTTTCATAAAAATTTTCTCCTTTTTAGCCCTTATCTCTCCAAGTAATTCTGCCCTTAGTCAAATCATAAGGACTCATTTCTACTTTGACTTTATCTCCTTCCAAAACTTTGATATAATTTTTTCTAAGTTTTCCTGAAAGATAAGTAATGATTTCATGTCCGTTTGCAAGACGAACTCTGAAAGTGGTATTTGGAAGCACTTCTTCTACTACTCCCTCAAATTCAATTACATCTTCCTTAGACATGTTCACTCCTTATATTTGATAAAAATTTTCTAATTCTAGCATTAGTCCTCTCGTTTTGATCGGTGACCTCTTCTTCACTTAAAGACTGTAAGTCAAATTGCTTTAAATGCTTAAAGCTTTTTCGTTTTGGCTTATTAAATTTAAGCCTTTTTCCATCTGATAAATAAGCATATTTATCATCTAGAGCGACCACTACGAATAGTCCGCCTTTTTCCTTTCCAGCAGTTGCCATCACAACATTTCCTACACCTATCATCTTTCACCTACAAAGTCCAAATTTCAATTCCGTCTTTGGTGATATGAACGGTGTTTTCATAATGTGCTGAGCATTTGCCATCACGAGTTACAACGCCCCATCCGTCTTGCAGCAGCCATACATCTTTGCGACCCATATTAATCATAGGTTCAATTGCAATGACAGCATTGTCAGTGACGATAGGTCCATCGGTCACCCTTCCATAATTTGGGACATTTGGTGGCTCATGCATGCTTTTGCCGATTCCATGTCCGACAAGTTCACGCACAACAGAGTAGCCATTACTTTCAGCATAGTTTTGAATTTCATTTGACATTTCACCCAAGCGGTGTCCAACTTTAAGTTTCTCAATACCTTTAAAGAAACAATTTTTAGTCACTTCAATGAGTTTTGTCTTATCTTCTGAAATTTTACCAACAGCGAAAGTTCTTGCAGCATCTCCATAATAGCCTTTATAATTAACCACTATGTCAACACTGACAATATCCCCCTCTTGCAAAATAATTTCATCACTAGGAATACCATGTACAACCATTTCATTTACAGAAATGCAAACTGCACCAGGAAATCCTTCATAACCTTTGCAAGCAGGAAAACCACCACTTTCTATTATAAACTTTTCTACAAGTTTGTCAAGTTGTTTGGTCGTAATTCCCGCAACTATCTGACTTTGGCAGTAGTTTAACGCATCACGTGTAATTTCACATGCTTTTTTGACCAAAACAAGTTCAGCTGGAGATAAGTTGTTCATATCTTAGCCTCCAAAATTTTCAAGAAAAGTTTTCACAGACCTATATGTTTCTTCGGGCGAATTTGCACTAGAAACTTTAAACAGTCTATCACTGTAGAAGTTTATGAGTGGTGATGTATTTTTTTCATAAACTTCCAGACGATTTTTAATTGTTTCAGGTTTATCGTCATCACGCTGAATTAATATCGCATCACACTTTTGACATGTCTTTTTATCATAATTATTAGAATTGTAAATCTCGCCACAGGCAGGACATGTCAATCTTGAAGACAATCTATCAATAATTGTTTGAAAATCAAGATCAACTAAAATTGCACTATCAATATCAGTAATTTTCTCAAGAGCTTTTGCTTGGTTTACTGTTCTTGGAAAACCATCAAGGATAAATCCCTTTTTGCAATCATTTTGAGAAATACGTTTTTTTACGATTTCAATAGTAAGTTCATCTGGCACAAGAGAACCGCTTTCCATTATGGACTTGACCTCTCTTGCAAGAACACTATCTTCTTTCACTATAGCCCTGAAAAGGTCACCAGTAGAAATTTGTGGTAAACCAAAGTCTCTTGTAATCTGTTTTGCAAGAGTTCCCTTTCCACTGCCAGGAGCTCCTAAAAGAATAATTTTCATCAATTCTCCTTTTAAAATGTAAAAGTTTGACTAGTTTGTTTTCAAAATCAAACAAATATTAAGAAATTTAAGTCTTATCAATTGTTTGCGACCTAAAAGTAATTCACAGCAAGCATAAGAGGAATTTAATTTAAAAATCTCCTCAAAAATCACTATTGTGATTTGCTATCGAATAAGTGAGTTTCACTTGAATAGCTGTTGTTTAATAAAATTTCAATAAAAATAATTGGTTTTTATTGAATTTAAACGATAAAATGTAATTCTCTTGTCGGTCAAGAGGATCTCAACCGACAATTCATACATTTATTAAGATTAGTTATAAGATTTATTATCTACCTTATCAAGATAAGAAACCTTTATGATTTCTGATCATCATTTGTGCTGAAAGTTGTTTATCAAGTTCAAGAGCAACTGAAACTACAATCATAAGTCCAGTTACACTAAATGCATTGATTAGCGTAGCAACTATTGGACCACCAGAGAAATCACCAATTGCCTTGAAAGCAAGTGATGGCAACAATGCAATTATTGCAAGGAACAATGCACCCCAGAAGGTAATTCTATCAGATATTTTTGAAAGATAATCTGCTGTTGGTTTTCCTTGTCTTATACCCTGAATTAATCCACCCTGTTGTTGCAATCTCTTTGCGATATCCTTTGTATCAAAAGATATCTTTGAATAGAAGAATGCAAATGCAAGGATTAAAATTGCCGTAAGCACAATATAAAGCCATGAATTTGTGCCAAGCCAGTCACTATACCAAGTGACATGTGGCCAAAATATTGATATGATCATTTGTGGGAATGTGAGCAGTGCAGAAGCGAATATTATTGGCATAACTCCAGTCGCATTGACTTTTATAGGAATTGACTGCTTTTGACCACCATACATCTTTCTACCCTTCATTTGTTTAGCATAATCTACTGTAACTTTGCGTTCGCCTCCGTCCATCAAAACAATTAGTGCAAAAATTGCAACAATGATTACGAAGAATAATACCAAATACCAAATATAAGTAATATCAGTTGTGCAAAGTCTTACAATCTTGCTTACTGCAGAACCTGCAGAAGAAAGTATACCTACAAAAATCAAAAGTGAAGTTCCATTTCCGATTCCAAGTTCGGTGATTCTTTCACCCATCCAAACAGTGAACATTGCACCAGCAACCATAATTATTACAACACCCATGCCAATAAGCCATTTTGGCATAACAGCAGTAAGGTTTGGATCAAATCCACCTTCAACATTTGCATAACCCACTACAATACCAACAGATTGTGCGATCGCAAGTGCGAGAGCAACAAAACGAGTATAAAGACTGATTTTTCGTCTGCCGTCTTCACCGCTCTTTGAAAGTCTTTCAAGAGCTGGAATAGCAATGGTCAAAAGTTGAATAACGATTGAAGCGGTAATATATGGTGAAACACCAAGAGCCAGCACTGAACAGTTTGTAAGTGCACCACCGCTGACAAGGTTCATTAAATCGAAAAAGCCAAGTCCATTGCTACCCTCAAGCACAACACTTGAATTGAAACCAATACAAGGAATCCAGCAACCCAGCCTATAAATGAAAAGAAAAAGGAGAGTAAGAAGAATCTTATTCCTTATTTCCTTCACTTTGAATGCGTCAATAATCGTTCTAAACATTATTAAATCTCCTCTACTTTGCCGCCTACTTTTTCTATCTTCTCTCTTGCACTCTTAGTAAATTTTTTAGCTTTAATAGTAAGAGGTTTTGTAAGAACTCCATCTCCCAAAACTTTAAGACCAAATTCAGACATTTTTCCAACAAATCTAGTTTGATAAAGAAGTTCTTGGTCAATGACTGCATTTGCTTCAAAGGCCTCTAAATCGCCAACATTTATGCAGGCATATCTTTTAGAGAAATTTTTATTATTAAATCCACGCATAGGGATTTTTCTAATCATAGGAATGTTTCCACCCTCGAATCCAGGTCTAACACCGCCGCCACTGCGAGCATTTTGTCCTTTATGACCTTTTCCACTGGTTTTGCCAATTCCACTGCCAATGCCTCTGCCAACTCTAACTTTCTTAGTAGTTGCACCAACGGCTGGTTTTAAATTATTTAATTCCATGTTTTCCTCCTATTCCTCTTCTACTTTTACGAGGTGAGCTACATGGTGAAGGCTACCTCTGATAGAAGCGTTGTCTGGGAGAATTCTAGTTGAACCGAGTTTCTTAAATCCAAGAGCTTCGATAATCTTAGCTTGGTTTTTGTTGTAACCGATACAGCTTTTTACCCAAGTTACTTTAAGCATTTTCTCTTTTTTCTTTACCATAACTTCCCCCTTAGATTTCCTCTGGCGATTTGCCACGACGTCTAGCGATTTCTTCTTTAGTTCTTAAAGAAAGAAGACCTTCCATAGTTGCTTTAACGCAATTTATTTTATTTGAAGAACCATGTTTCTTTGTAACAATGTTTTTAACACCAGCAAGTTCAAGCACTGCACGAGCACTTCCACCTGCGATAACTCCAGTACCTTCTGGAGCTGGCAACATAAGCATGTTTGTAGAAGAGAATTTACCAATTGTTTCGTGAGGAATAGTTCCATTAACAATAGGGATAAGCTTCATACTTCTTTTAGCGATAGTTGTAGCTTTTTCAATAGCAGAACTTACGTCCTTGCTTTTGCCAATTCCAAGTCCAACCTTGCCTTTGCCATCACCGACAACAACAAGAGCTGAAAATCTAAGAGTTCTTCCACCTTTTACAACTTTTTGAACGCGGCGAACACAAACAATACGTTTTTCTATGTCGCTTGCTTCTCTTTCTCTTCTTTCTCTAGGTTCTCTTCTATCACCTTTAGCTTTGCCAGAAAAGTTTTTTCTTCCCCTAGGTGCGGTTTCAGTAGATGCTACTGTCTTTTCATTTTCTGCCATGATTTCCTCCTAAAATTTGAGTCCAGCTTCTCTAGCACCATCAGCTAAAGCCTGAACACGACCGATATAAATATAACCGCCTCTGTCAAAGACAACTTCACTTACACCTTTTTCAATAGCACGCTTAGCTACTGTTTGACCAACAATGCCAGCTTGCTCAGATTTGTTTTTTCCACTTATTAAGCCCTTTACTTCTGGGTCAATAGTAGAAGCAAATGCAATAGTTACGCCCTTAGAGTCATCAATAATTTGAGCATAGATTTGGCTTAAACTTCTGTAAACAGAAAGTCTAGGTTTATCGCTTGAACCAACCACTTTGCGTCTAACTCTTTTATGACGAACAACTCTTTCTTGATTTTTATCTGTTTTCTTAATCATTTGAAGTTCTCCTATTTCTTACCTTTTCCGGCAGCTTTTCCGACTTTTCTTATTACAACTTGATCAGAGTATCTGATTCCATAACCATGATATGGTTCAACAGGTCTAATATACTTGATTTTTGAAGCAAGTTGTCCTACTTTTTGCTTGTCTATGCCTGTGATTACAACTTCTGTTGCACTTGGGCATGTAATTTGCAAATCACTTGGAATTTCCACCTCAACTGGGTGAGAAAGACCAAGATTCATATTAAGTTTGTTTCCAGAAACATTGGCTTTGTAACCAACACCTGAAATAAGTAATGTCTTTTTAAATCCTTCGCTTACACCAATTACCATGTTGTTTGCAAGAGCTCTATAAAGACCATGTTTTGCGTTTGATTCAGCAGTTTCTTTTGCTATTTCAAAAGAAAGATTTTGACCATCAATTTTGGCAACGATTTCGCTGCTGATTTCTTGTGATAATGTTCCTTTAGGACCAGTTACAGTAAGAAGTCCATTTTCAAATTTAGCTGTTACGCCAGCAGGCATAACGATAAGTTCTTTACCTATTCTTGACATGTTTCCTCCTTACCATACATAAGCGAGCACTTCCCCGCCTACTCCAAGTTTTCTAGCTTCTTTATCGGTTACAATTCCCTTATTTGTAGAGATAATTGCAATACCAAGACCACTGATAACTTTAGGAAGTTTATCTCTTTGAGCATAAACTCTAAGACCTGGTTTAGAAATTCTTCTAAGACCTTGTATTACGCTTTCGCCAATTTCGTCATATTTGAGGGCAACTTTGATATTTTTATGGCCGCCTTCTTCAACTTCTTCATAAGAGCGAATATAGCCTTCTTCAAGAAGGATTTTAGCGATAGCTCGTTTTTCGTTTGAAGCAGGGATGCTGACATTTTCATGCTTTACGAGCAGAGCATTTCTAATTCTTGTAAGCATATCTGCGATTGGATCAGTAACTAACATATTTTTCCTCCTTTTTACCAGCTTGCTTTTTTAACACCAGGAATTTCACCTTTGTTTGCAAGTTCACGGAAGCAGATTCTGCAAATTCCGTATTTTCTCAAAACTGCATGTGGACGACCACAGAGTGAACATCTAGTGTATTCACGAGATTTATACTTTTGAGTTCTTTTTTGTTTTTCAACTAATGCTTTCTTAGCCATAATATCTCCTATTTAGCGAAAGGCAAACCAAGTGCCTTAAGTAGTGATTTTGCTTCTTCGTCAGTTTTAGCGGTTGTAACAAAAGTGATATCAAAACCTCTGATTTTTTCGACTTTTTCATAAACGATTTCTGGGAAGATAAGTTGTTCTTTTATTCCCATAGAGTAATTTCCTTTGCCATCAAAAGATTTGTCTGAAATTCCTCTGAAGTCTCTCACTTTTGGAAGAGCGATTGCAGTGAGTCTATCAAAGAATTCATACATTCTCTCTCCTCTAAGAGTAACTTTTGCACCGATTTTTTGTCCTTCTCTTAAACCGAAGTTTGAGATTGACTTTTTAGCGGTTGTAACTACAGGCTTTTGACCTGAAATAACTGCAAGTTCGTCAACAGCGATGTTGAAACTTTTTGAATTGCTTTTTACTTCACCAAGTCCCATATTGAGAACGATCTTCACAAGTTTTGGAACTTCATTAACATTCTTATAAGAAAATTCTTTTACAAGAGCAGGCACAACTTCAGTTTTGTATTTAGCCTGAATTCTATTTTGTTCTTTTGCCATGTTTTTCTCCTACTTTGTTTCCTTTTTAGCTGTTGTCGACTTTTTTGTAGTTGTTTTCTCGCCTTCTGCTTTAGTTGCAGTTTTGGCAGTTGTAGTTTTCTTAGCTGCAGTAGTTTTTTCAGCAGTTTTTGCTGCGCTTGCCTTAGCTGTTGTTTTCTTAGCAGCGGTCTTTGGAGCTTCTTCTACTTTTTCTTCTGCTTTCTTAGTAGTTTTAGCTGTTTTTGCAGCTGTTTTTGGTTCAGCAGTTTTAGTCTCTGCTGTCTTAGATGCTGTAGATTTTTTAGCTGCAGTCTTTTTAACAACTGGCTTTTCTTCTACCTTTTCCTCTGCAGAAACTGTTTTTGCAGATTTAAGTTTTGCACCCTTTAATTCTTCAGCTTTAATAGTTTTCTTCGCTTCTTTCTTTGTTTGTTTTACAAACTCTTTGTCAAGAGAGCCACTGCACTTTTTGCAAGAACGAACCTTCTTGCCATTAATTTCAGTATGAGCAACTCTTGTTGCTTTTCCACAAACTGGGCATATTACTTGAACGTTTGAAATATCAATAGGAGCAGATTTTTTGATAATACTGCTTTTCTCCTGTTGGCTTCTTGCCTTTTGATGTTTTGAAACGATGTTGATGCCTTCAACAAGAACTCTTGCCTTGTCAGCATAAACAGCGGTAACTTTGCCAGATTTGCCTTTTTCTTTTCCAGCGATTACAAGAACATTGTCGCCAGTTTTAATTGTCATCTTCATAGCGGCCTCCTTTTATAGAACGTCCGGTGCAAGAGAAATGATTTTCATATAACCCTTGTCACGGAGCTCCCTAGCGATAGGTCCAAATACACGAGTGCCTTTTGGTTGTTTTTGATTGTCAATAATAACAGCAGCATTATCATCGAAACGGATATGAGAGCCATCAGCTCTTCTAAGTCCTTTAGAAGAACGAACGATAACGGCTTTTACAACATCACCTTTCTTTACTGTTCCGCCAGGAATAGCCTTTTTTACGGCAGCAACAATAACATCACCGATGTTTCCGCTTCTTCTATAAGAGCCACCGAGAACTCTGATACACATAATTTCTTTTGCACCAGTATTATCAGCAACTTTCAATCTTGTTTGAGGTTGAATCATAATGCTCCTCCTTACTTAGCTTTCTCTACAATTTCAACAATGCGGAAGTGTTTATCCTTTGAAAGAGGACGAGTTTCCATAATGCGAACAGTATCACCGATACCGCATTCATTGTTTTCATCGTGAGCTTTAAATGTATTTGATTTTTGAACGACTTTTCTATAAATAGGACTTTTAACTCTGGAAACGACTTTAACTACAACAGTTTTGTCCATTTTGCCAGCGCTAACAACTACGCCTTGGCGCACAATTCTTGAATTTCTACTTGTTTCCATCGTTGCCTCCATTATTAATTTCTAATTCTTTTTCTCTAAGCACAGTTTTCACTCTTGCGATATCCTTTTTGACATTGTGTATCGCCATTGGATTTGCAAGTGATCTAGTAGCGTGAGAGAAACGAAGATTAAATAATTCACTGTTTAACTCTTTCAATTTCGCATTGAGTTCTGCAACTGATAGATACTTAATATCATTAATTTTCATCTTTCACACCACCTTTTGCAAGTTCATCTGTTTTTTTGATAAATTTTGTTTTGCAAGGAAGTTTATGTCCGCAAAGTCTGAATGCTTCTCTAGCAACTTCTTCGCTGACACCTTCAAGTTCAAAAAGAACTCTGCCAGGTTTAACAACAGCAACCCAAAATTCAGGAGAACCCTTACCAGAACCCATACGAGTTTCTGCAGGTTTCTTAGTGACAGGTTTGTCAGGGAAGATTTTGATCCAAACTTTACCGTCACGCTTAGTATATCTTGTCAAAGCAATACGAGCAGCTTCGATTTGGTTTGACTTTATCCAGCAAGGCTCAGTTGCTATGATACCATAACTGCCATAAGCAAGGGTATTTCCTCTTGTAGCCTTACCTGTCATTCTGCCTCTAAAAACTTTTCTTCTTTTTACTCTTTTAGGCATTAACATTATTCTTGTCCTCCTTTTGTTTCAGACAATTTGTTATTATTACCTAGTATTTCACCCTTGTAAATCCAGCACTTAATACCGATTTTTCCAATCATAGTATAAGCAGCATATTCACCATAATCAATGTCAGCTCTAAGAGTGTGAAGAGGAACAGAGCCTCTGAATTGTTTTTCAGTTTGTGCTTTCTCGTTTGCTTTTGTAAGAACGCCACTAACTTGAATTTTACAACCCTTGGCACCAGCTTTCATTACTCTTTCAATTGCTTGTTTTAAAGCACGTTTTGCAGCAACACGTTTTTCAAGTTGCATAGCAATACTTTCAGCAACAAGTTGAGCATCAAGATCAGGTCTTTTGATCTCTTTTACATTTACAAGTAATAATTTAACAGGTCTGATGAGTTTTGAAATTTCTTTCTTAATTATTTCAATACCAGCACCTTTTGTTCCGATAATCATACCAGGTTTAGAGGTGAAGATATTTACAATAAGTTTGCTTTCTGTTCTTTCAATAGTAACTTTTGAAATAGAACATGCTTTATATTTTTTGTGGATGAAATTTTTAATTTCTTGGTCTTCTTTAAGGTTTGCAGCAAAAGTTTTCTTATCTGCATACCAAGTAGAGTTCCAATCTTTGTTAATTCCAACTCTAAGTCCAATTGGACTAACCTTTTGTCCCATCTTAGCCTCCTACCACTTCATCAAGCACAATAGTGATATGTGAAGTTTTTTTATGAAGTATGTCACCTGAGCCTTTTGCTCTTGCAGACATACGTCTAAACATAGGTCCGCTTGTAGCATAAGCTTCTTTAACATACAATGAATCTCTATTTTTGCCCATGTTGTTTTCAGCATTGGCAATTGCACTATTTAAAACTTTTAAACTTTCATAAGCACCTTTGTCAGGCATGTTTTCAAGTATTGCAACAGCCATTTCTGCCTTCTTGCCTCTTACAAGGTCAAGAATGTAAGTGATTTTAGAAGGGCTCATTCTAACATACTTAGCCTTAGCATAAGGATACTTTACTTTTTTAGCAAGCTTTTCTGCTTTTTGTCTAGTTCTTGTAGCCATTTTTCACCCCTTATCTCTTACCTGCAACTGACGCCGACTTTTTAGTGTGTCCCTTGTAAGTTCTTGTTGGAGAAAATTCTCCGAGTTTATGTCCTACCATATCAGCAGTGCAGTAAACAGGGACATGTTTTTTTCCGTTATGCACAGCAAAGGTAAATCCTACAAAATCAGGATAGATGGTAGAAGCTCTTGACCAAGTTTTGATAGGTCTTTTAACGCCTGATTCTTGCATCTGGGCAACCTTTTTTACAAGACTTGGATGAACATAAGGCTTTTTCTTTAATGATTTGCTCATAATCTTCTCTCCTAATTAACTCTCTTAACCATCAAGCGGTTAGAGCGATTTTTTCTCTTTCTAGTCTTGTATCCAAGAGCAGGTTTGTTCCATGGAGTAACAGGTGATGCCATACCAACAGGGCTTTTGCCTTCACCACCACCATGTTTGTGGTCGTTAGGGTTCATAGCAACACCGCGGACGCTTGGACGAACACCCATATGTCTCTTTCTACCAGCTTTGCCGAGAGATACAAGTTCATGGTCTATATTGCCAACAGTTCCGATAGTAGCTCTGCAAACAAGAAGAACTTTTCTCATTTCACCACTTGGAAGACGGATAGTTGCATATCTTCCTTCCTTAGCCATAAGCTGAGCTTCATTTCCAGCACTACGAACAAGTTGACCACCCTTGTTTGGTTCAAGTTCAATATTATGAATAAGTGAACCAACAGGAATTTGTGAAAGTGGAAGGCAGTTGCCGACTTTAATTTCAGCATTTGCACCACTCATAACGATGTCACCATCTTTAAGTCCAACAGGAGCAAGGATATATCTCTTTTCGCCGTCAGCATAACGAACGAGAGCGATATATGCTGTTCTGTTTGGATCGTATTCAATTCCGATAACCTTTGCAGGAATATCATCTTTGTTTCTCTTAAAGTCGATTACACGATATTTTTGTCTGTTGCCACCACCTTGATGACGAACAGTAACTTTTCCCTGAGCATTTCTGCCAGCATGCTTAACTTTCTTTTCAAGCAAAGATTTTTCAGGGGTTTTCTTTGTGATTTCTTCAAAGGAAGAGGTTGTATAAAATCTTCTTCCAGCAGAAGTAGGTCTATGAATTTTAATTGCCATAATACACCTCCTATCCTTATGATAAGCTGTCGAAGAACGCAATTGACTTTGAATCTTCTTTTAAAGTAACGATTGCTTTTTTATAATCGCTAGTTCTGCCAACTGTTCTTCCAGCCTTTGTATTTTGAGTCTTTTTGTGACCTTTTACGATAACAGTATTTACACTTGCCACCTTGACACCAAACAATTCTTCAACTGCATTGATGATTTGCACTTTATCAGCGTTTTTAGCAACAACAAATGTATAAACTTTGTTGGCAATTCCGCTATAACTTTTTTCTGTGAGAAGTGGTCTGATAATAATTTTATTTGCTTCCATTATTCTGCATGTGCCTCCTCTAATTGTTTGATAGCTGACTGAGTGATTACAATGTTTTTGTTTGCAACAACTTGATAAACATTAAGGTCACTTGCTTCAGCAATGCTTAATGATTTAATGTTTGCAGTTGCAAGTTTGATGTTTTTATCATTGCTATCGTTGATAACAAGAACACTCTTGTCAAACTTGAAGGCATCAATAAATGCTTGAGCCTGTTTAGTTTTTGGAGCATCAAATTCAAACTTGTCAAGAACTGTCAATTCATTTTGTGCAAGTTTTGTGCTTAAAGCACTGAGAAGAGCTCCTCTCTTTTTAAGTTTGTTGACTTTCTTAGAGAAATCTCTTGGCTTTGGAGCAAACACAACTCCACCGCCAGTCCATTGTGGGCCTTTCTTAGAACCTTGTCTAGCTCTGCCAGTACCCTTTTGACGCCAAGGTTTCTTAGCGTGTCCTCTTACTTCACTTCTTGTAAGGGCTGATTTTGTGCCCTGTCTTTGGTTTGCATTGTAAGCAACCACAACTTCGTGAATAAGAGCTTCATTGTATTCGCAAGCAAAGAGAGTGTCAGGTAAATTGATTTGACCAACTTCGCCAGCTTGCATATTGTAAACTTTAACTTTTGCCATGACTTACTCCTTTATTTAGCCTTAACCGCTTCACGGATGGTAACGACCGAACCTTTTGGTCCAGGAATGCAACCTTTTACAAGGATAACATTTCTTTCAGGGTCAACTTGAACGATTTCAAGATTTTGAATAGTAACCCTTTCCACACCATAGTGACCAGGCATATGTTTGTTTTTGAAAACTCTTGATGGTGTTGAGTTTGCACTCATTGAACCAACTTCTCTGTGAACAGGGCCAGTTCCGTGAGTCATTCTAAGCCTGTGTTGATTCCATCTTTGGATAACACCAGTATAACCGCGACCGCGAGTTGTGCCAGTGACATCAACCACATCACCTTCAGTGAAGATATCAGCTTTGATTTCTTGACCAAGAGTATATTCGTTTGCATTTTCAAATTTCAATTCTTTTACAATTCTGTAAGTATCAACGCCAGCTTTTTTGAAAGCTCCTGTCATAGGCTTGTTTACTCTTTGTGCTTTTTGCTTGTCGAATGCAACTACGACAGCTTCATATCCGTCCTTTTCGTTGTTTTTAACTTGAACAACTGGGCATGGACCTGCCTCTACAACTGTAACTGGGATAACCAGGCCTTCTGGAGTGAAGACTTGAGTCATACCAAGTTTTTTTCCAATAATTGCTTTTTTCATTATTCTCATCTTCCTCCATTATAGTTTGATTTTGATATCCACACCAGCTGGAAGATCGATTTTCATAAGAGCATCGACTGCCTTAGCATTTGGTGAATAAATGTCAATAAGTCTTTTATGAGTCCTTGACTCAAATTGTTCACGACTATCTTTGTATTTGTGTGGTGAACGAATAACAGTAACCACTTCTCTGTCTGTTGGAAGTGGGATTGGGCCAGCGACTTTAGCACCAAACTTTTCAGCAGTATCAATTATTCTTTTGCAAGCTTCATCAATGATGCTGTGTTCAAAGGCCTTCAATTTAATTCTGATAACTTGTGTTGCCATTAATAATAACCTCCTGTAATTTTCCAACCAATCCCTTTTCAAAAATAAATTTTGAACCGACAACTACGGAACACTTATCCATGTGTGTCGTGCTGTAAGGAATTAAAAAATGTGATTTTTTTGGTCGGTCGCTCGGGTCTATGCCACGAACTTGTCCACATAAATTCTCCCCTGATTGCAGGTAATCTGAGGTAACCTTATGTTTCAACCCATAATTCACAGCATTGCTATTATAACAAATCTTTAAATTTAAGTCAAGACTTTTTCATAGATTTTTTAAAATATTTTTAATCATTTTTTTATTGAAAAATCCCCTTCTTTACTAAGCTAAAAATATTTAAATTCTTATCAAGAAAAAAACAAAAAAAAGATTTTGATAATTTCAAAACCTTTTATTCCATTTCATTTTCTTCTATCTCTTCGTTTTCAATTCTATTTAAAACATTTTTTATAATGTCAAAATCTTGTAATCTGCCGTAAAGCTTTTTGGCTAGCGGAAGAAAATCTCTTTGCAATATTTCAGCCTTAGCCAAATTTCCTTCTATAAATTTGTAATAACCATTATTTTTATCAAGTGATTTCAATAAAGAATTAAAAAATACCATACGTTTTTCAATATCCTTTTCTTCTGTTAAAAACCACATTAATTTATTTAAGGATAAATCACTCAGCTGAGGATATTCTTTGGCCTTTATATTTATCTGTTCAGTCAACTTTGATATGTCAGCATAAATATCTTTCATTTCTTTATAATTTAAACAATACTGCTCATTATCAATATACCTTTCATTAAACTTCATCGGTTTTACTACTTTCAATAAAGCTTTATCACTATACTTTATCATTAGGTTTATCCTCCCAAAATTTACTGCCCATTTTAATATGATAATATTACATATATTATATAATATATTATATATAAAGAAACTTTAAATTTTACATAAAAACTTCTTCGCTTAAAATATTATCTTCAGTCTCAACATCACTTAACAATTTATCTTTAAAATTACGGACTTTTTCACTGTATTTTTCGCCATGCACCATTGCACGAGCTTGGTCACATAAAAATTCAAGTGCTATATCAGAATAAGTCCCTTTCTTTACATCAAAAACATTATAAGCTTCAGTTGCACAACCTTTTTCAGTCAAACGAATAACTTCTGCAATTACTTCGCAAATAATTTTATTATCTTTATTTTCCTTAATTGCAATAATTGGTGCATTTAAACGAATTTCATGTATTTTCTCATCAACTTTATTGAAAAGATAATTATTATCGTCATATTTATTGACTTCATTTATTATTCCAACAATAATTTCACTTTCTGCATCCAACTTTTCAGCCGTTTTTAAAAGTTTATTTGGTTGAAGTTTATAAATAATATTATTTTCCTTATCACTGAGTTGAGCTCTTTTCTTTAAATTCTTTGACAGCTCACTTTTAGCAAAGTTGATAAAAATTTCATTCATGTTTTTAACATTCGCCATAATATCTGGAGAAATTGTATCGCCTGAAAGTTTTTTATAATAATCACACACCTTAGCAAGGCTTTCCCTACAATTCTCAAGATATCTATTTCTTAATAACATAAGCTTATTAAATATACTATCTCTATCTAAGACATCTTCAACTTTTTCTTCTATAAATTCATTAAATTTCATATATTTTTCCTCTTATATAATTTTACACACTTATATCAATTAGTCAATAGCAAAATTGAAATTTATTTTTTATTTCCAAAAATTCTATGAAAAATATATCTGATTTCAAACGATAATTCATGACAAGAATTTTTAAAACCAACTTCCCTCCATGATTTAAAAAACTTCTTAATTATCCTAAAAGGACGCAATAATATCTTAAAAAAACGATATTTTCTTGAATTTTTGTTGTTTTTCGCTTTATTTTTGCTTGATTTTAGATTATTTACAAGTTCTTGATAATAATAAGTGCCTTTTGCATACTTCCAAAATTCATCAGCAAACCTTTCACCCACACCTGAAGCCTTCCAAGGTTTTTTGCCTGTTGTAAAATGAAGTATATTTATTTTTACGTCCTCACCCTCTTCAACATTTCGCCATTGAACATTCCAGCTTTCATCTATCACCAATATCTTATTTTGAAGCACAATATTGAGTATATCTTGATCGGGATAAGCAAATGCATTATGATTTTTTAACAAATGAAGGCATTTATTAAAAATATCTTCTTTGATAAATTTCTGTGTATCTATCAACAGCACACCAGAATTGACATATAAACCATTTACTATCTTTAATTCTTTTTTAATATAATAATTCAATTTATCCTTTTTTACACAATCTTTTACAGCACCTACAACATTTCCTTTAAGATCGATATCATATAATTTGGCGACATCATCACAAGCTATAACATCACAATCAAGATAAACAACCTTCTCATATTTTTCAAGGACTTTTGCAATAAGCCACCTATAAAACATTTGCTTTGAATAATGTTCTCGAGTATATAAACTCTTTTCATTTAAAAGATATCCAACATTTTTGCATTCAACTTTTAAATTATCAAACTTAATATTATTAAACGCACTTATATCCTCACTCGTCAATTCTTCATCATGAAATATGTAAATGTCATAAAAAATATTCTTATCAAGAGATCTATTTTTAATTATTGACGCAAGTGCAACATGTGCATAAGGACAATAAGCATGGTCAGTGCATAAGACTATCGGAATAATCTTTGCATCAGCACTTTTATTTTCGCTTAAAGCATAACTCATCAAAGTTTACTCCTTTTATATTTTTAAGCTTAACGCAAAACAATAAATTATCAATAAAAATCAATAATTTAACAAAAATAATGAAATTTTAAAGAAAAATCGATTTTTTTGTTTAATTTCCAACTTTTTGCCCTTGATTTTTGCAAAATTCCAAATATTCTTCAACAACTTCTTTGCTATCTCCATAGCGATACATTTGGTTGTCTTTTATCCACAATGTCTTTTTGCAAAGGCTTGTCACCTGATTCATACTGTGCGAAACAAAAATCATTGTTGTGCCTCTTGAAAGAAGTTCTTGAATCTTTTTCATGCATTTCTGCTTAAAAGGCACGTCTCCAACTGACAATATCTCATCGACTAAAAGAATATCAGGTTCAACATCAACCGCTATTGCAAAACCAAGTCTTGCAAGCATACCAGAAGAGAAATTTTTTATTGGAATATTCATTTTATCTTGAAGCTCGGCAAATTCGACTATTGAATCATATTTTTCTTTCATCTGTTTTTTTGAATATCCTAGAATTGCTCCATTTAAGAAAACATTCTCCTTTGCCGTAGATTCATAATCGAAACCTGCTCCCAAGTTTATAAGTGGTGCAATATTTCCTCCAATGCGAATTTGACCTTTTGTAGGTTCTAATATTCCTGCGATAGTTTTTAAGAGAGTTGTTTTACCCGAGCCATTTAACCCAATAAGAGCCAGCGATTCCCCTTTTTTAACCTGCAAATTTATATTATTAAGCACCCAAAATTCTTTATATCTCAGTTTACCTCTTACAAGGCGAACAAAAAATTCTTTTAAAGAACCTATCTTTTCACTAGGTTGATGATATTTTAAGCTGACATTGTCGACTTCAATCAAATTTTCTTTATTAAGTGGTTTTGCAAATGCCATATTCTTTCCTTTTTTTTGTAATTTATAATTTAATTTAGTAAAAATTAATTAATTTTAAATATATAATATATATTTTCGCCTATTAAGTCTGAAAACTAAATATCCAAATGCCAGCATTCCAAACGCCCATGCATACATTATTAAAAAATCCATTCCGCTTGGGACAACACCCAGTTTTATCACATCTCTAAAAGCTGTGACATAGACAGTCATAGGGTTTAAATTTATAATCTTAAAAGCTATGCCGCTTCCTATAGCACTTGCAGTATAAAATATTGGGGTGAGATATTGCCATAGTGTGAGACCAACCGAATAGATATGTTTTATATCTCTGAAAAATGTATACAGACTGGCAAGAAAATATCCTATTCCTAATGAAAACATTACAATCGCAGGCAGAATGACAATTGTAAGTAAAATCGTCCAATAGAAAGGTTGCTTTACAATCAGCATGACAATCAGCATTGCTATAAAAGAAAAAGCAAAATTTACTAAAGCTGTGCACGTATTTGACATTGGAAGCACTGAATAGGAAACTTTGGTCTTTTTAAGAATACCAGAATTGCTTACAAGACAAGTGAGTGATTGTGTAGTAATTTGCCTTAATATATTGAAAATAATTGTTCCACAGAGAATATAAACAGGATAATGATCTATCCCTCTTCCAAAAATATTTGAAAAGACAAAACTGAGGACAATCATATTTAAAAGAGGATTTAATACTGTCCACAAAATGCCCAATATCGAACCTCTATATTGTGCCTTAAAATTCTTTTTAACCATTGCTTTTAAAACATAAGAGTTCTTTTTGGTCTGTTCAAAAAATTTGCTGCTATTTTCTTTAAACCTTATTTTAAATGGCTGTTTATTTTTTTCTAATTGTTTTTCTTTTTTCAATTCAGTAAATCCTTTTATCCTTTTATAAAGTAAATAAATAAAAATATAATAAAAAATTTAATTTTTCTCTTAATTATTGCCAATTTACTCAAAAAATCCATTTTCTTGATAAATTTCTTTCAATTCTTCCCTTACAGAATTTAAGCAATAATCTTTGACTTTCTCATGATTATTTTTGCCAAACTCCTCTCGCATCTTTTTGTCATCAAGCAAAATTTCCAAAGCTTTAAGCTGAGCATTGACATTCTTTGGTTCTGTCAAAAATCCGCCAACCCCTTCATCAATCAGGTCTTTATTTCCTCTTACACGAGAAGCAACTACAGGCAGTGAAAAATGCATTGCTTCCATAATAGACATAGTCAGTCCCTCATGAAAAGATTGATGAAAGAAAATATCTGAAATTTGCATAATATGACCTATATCGGTCCTATAACCCAAAAATAAAACTTTATCTTGAATATCAAGTTTTTTGGCAAAAACTTTCATTTCTTCAAACTGTCTGCCACTTCCGCACAGAATATATTTCACATCATCTCTTTTCCGTGCTAAAGCTGCAAAAGTTTTAAGCATAGTTTTATAATTTTTTCTTGGTATAAATTCAGATACTGATAAAATTATTTTGTTGTCATCTTTCAACATTAATTCTGCAGGCAGATTATTTTGCTTTTCAAATTGATATTTATCCTCGTTAAGACCTATCCCGCTTATTTTATATTTTTTCTTCGCTTTAAATTTTTTTGACGCAAGATAATCTTCTTCATTCATTGTAATGAGAATATCTGTAAATTTTGCCATATATTTTTCAGCAGAATAATAGATAAAATTTTTAATTGGATTGTTGCCCTTAAAAAAGAAAAAACCATGTGCAATATAAATTACAGGAATTTTAAATTTTTTTCCAACAAATCTTCCCATAAGTCCACCTGTTGGCTGTTGACAATAAATAAGATTATATTTATTTTCTCTCTGCAACTTCTTTAAAAATTTGTATCCCCGATAATTTGTCATATTGATTGGAGCGCGTTTTAGATCAAGCTCAATCATATTAAAGCCAATTTCTTTAAGACTGTCAAACCAGAAACCTGTTTTACTGCATACACAATCCACACTTGCCCCAAAGGAAAGAAGATCTTTTATGTGCGGAGTCAAAAATTGCCAAATCATATTATCAGTTGAGCAAATAAACAATATTTTCATATTGTTGAATTTCAAATTTTGCATGCAATCCCCCAAGTAAAACAATGATATCATATTTTTGCCAACAAAACAACCTTTTTTGCTTTTTTATTATTAAAAATAATAAAGAAATTAGTTTTACCAATTAAAAGCTTTGATTGCTCAAAAAAACGACAGTTTTCGTTGAAAAATTACATAATTTCTTAAACAATCTTCTCGTAAAATAAATACAATATAATATGCGAGGAAAATATGAGAAACAAAAGTTTTAAAATGTCTATTATGGGTGATTATTCAATGATTTTATCTGCAAAAAACTTTTGTGACTTATGTTTAAGCACTAAAAATCTTGACATTAATGACATTTCAAAAATAAAAGAAACTGAATATTATGCAAATTCATTGCTTCAAACCTATAAAAAAATAATGTTTAAACTAGGACTAATTGATATCTCATTAGCCATTTTAGACAAACAGATGCTAAACAATTATATTTTAAACAAACAATTATCTTCTCTCAGCAAACTTGAAATAAAGGATAAATTGAATGAAATTGAAGTAAATTTGACGCAAATTGCTAAAAATTTAAAGCTAAAAATAAAAAAAATGGAATTAAATAATTTCGAACTGAATTATTTAAATATAGATAAGCTTTCAAAGTCTTTAAATTATGATTAATTAATACATTTTCTTTTTATTTCGTCTCCTTTTTTATGCTTATCAAAAAAAATTTAATAAAATATATAAAATGTCAATTCAATAGCATTTTCTTGACATATTATTCTTTATATGCTATCATTTAATTGCTGAGGATATTAATGAAAAGCAAAAAAAGAAAACAAACTCTATATGAGCGATTTATAAAAAGATTTCTTGATTTCACGTTATCTTTATTGGCGCTAATTTTGCTAGCACCATTATTTTTTGTTGTATTTATAGCCTCAAAAATTTCACTTGGTGGAAAAACTATATTTGCACAATATAGACCAGGCAAAAACGGCAAACTTTTTAAACTATATAAATTTAGAAGCATGTCTGACAAAACGGATGAGTTTGGAAATTTGCTTGCTGATGAAGATAGAATAACAAAATTTGGTAAATTTATCAGAAAAACAAGCATAGACGAACTACCTCAACTTTTCAATATATTGAAAGGTGACATGAGTATCGTTGGCCCAAGACCCCGCCTTGTTAAAGACATGATATTTTTTGATGACAAAGTTTTGTCCGCATACAGCAAACGTCCTGGACTTACTGGTGCTTCTCAAGTTTCTGGTGGAAGAAGTCAGGCAAGTTGGGAAAAGATATTTGAAGAAGATCTTAAATATTCAGAAAAAATCACTTTTTGGAAGGATTTGAAGATAATTTTCAAAACTATCGCTATATTATTTAAATCTGAAGCATCTGCAGAAGGTGCAAAATCAAGCAAACGTGAATACTATTATGCAGATTATCTTTTCAATAAAAATATTATAAATGCAAAACAATATTCTCTCGGGCTTTTAAAAGCTGATGACATAATAAAAAACAAAGGAAGAGTTGACTTCCAAAAAGAACTTCACTCTTGAGTTTAATTTAAAACTAAAAAATCAATTACAAAACAAAAGAATTTTTAAAAATACAAAAAAGAAGACCAAAAATGTCAAAAATCAAGCCAATTTTGCAATTCTATTTAAAAAAATGTTTAATTTGTAACTTACTTTTTCTATCATTGTTGTTTTTCGCACATTGTTTTTGGGGAGATATGATGTATATTGTCTTTCCTATCCTTGCAATTATGATAATCTTTGATAGCCTTGAAAATGGA
The DNA here is from genome assembly GCA_947062475.1 of uncultured Clostridia bacterium. Lineage (GTDB taxonomy): Bacteria > Bacillota > Clostridia > Christensenellales > UBA1242 > Caccovivens. The sequence continues at coordinate 5,609 of CAMSQA010000011.1, read as the reverse complement.
TTTAGTTACTTGATTTTTTCATTGCCATTTTGCTTTTTAAAGGTTTATACAAGTGTCTTTTTATTTTTAGGATGCGGTTTAATATTTATTTTAAAATTCTATTATTTTTTCTTCTTTAAAGAAAAGCATAAAATAAGTTGGACATTAATTATTTCCATTTCAACTTTGATATTATATTGTATTATGCCGATTGGCGATTATAATTTAAATAAATTTATTAAAATTTTTATATTTTTGTCAATATTTATCGTTATTTTAATGATTATTCATAAACCACAGATTTTTAAAGGACATTTTAATATTAAGCTTATATGTGCCAGTCTATTACTTGCAAGTCTTTATAGCCTCACCTATCTATTTTCACCCTATCTAAAAAGTTATATGATTATCCTTCCTCTTCCAAACAACATTACACGTTTTATGGCACTGTTTATTCATCCAAACGTGTTTGCGATGTTTTGTGAAGTTGTAATGTCACTTCTTGTTTATTTTATAATAAGCAAAAAAGGAAATAAGGAAAATCTTTTTCTGTTTGTTGCTATTTCCTTTTTAGGACTTTTGACATTCTCAAAGACCTATTATATAATTTTTGTTTTATTAGTTTCAATCTTGCTTATATGGTGCTTTACGCAAAATGCTGGAAAAACAACACTTATATTATGCGCTGTCCTCACATTAGCACTTTTATTATGCGTTTTTTTCCCGAATGTTATCTCAAACATAACTCATCGATTTATAGGACAATTGAATGAATGTCAAAGCTTAAAAGATTTTTTAAACAAACTGACAACTGGCAGAATTGATATTTGGACACAATATCTTCAATATATTTTCCACAACCCTCTAGTTTTATTTTTTGGCAGAGGATTGGGTGCCCCTTCGATTAATCTTCTTAGCCCACATAATGGTTATATTGCAATAATTTATCAACTTGGCATAGTGGGAACAATCATATTGGCACAAGCATTGTTTTTTATTTTTAGAGAATATTTTAAAAATAAAAATACAAAACCACACTGGGCAATCTTTGTGCCTATCATGACATTGACTCTGATTTTTATTGTGGAAGATTTGATTTTTTACATTTTTGATTAAAGGAATTTTTATGACACAAATGTTATCACAATTATTTGTAGATATGTTTGGAGGCAATGTTTTGCTTGCCACTTTTTTGCTATCTTTAATTCCTGTGTTTGAGCTTAAAGGAGCAATCCCTTTCGGCATGAGCCACTCTTTCTGGGGCGAAAATGCTCTTTCGTCATGGACGGCGCTTGGAATCTCCTTTTTGGGCAGCACTATGGTTTTACCATTTATTGTGATAATTTTCAGACCTATCATAAGAAAGCTTGATAAATATAAATTTTTTCATAACATAATTAAGTTTTTCACAGATGATATAAGAAATACAACTTCATTTATAAAAGCACACAAACAAACTGGCTCAATCAAAAACATCTTAATAAAAATGTTTTATGTTTTATTATTTGTTGCATTTCCTGTTCCTCTTACTGGAGTATGGAGTGGAACATGTTTTGCAGTGCTACTTGGTCTTGATTTTTGGCAAATTTGCATATCTGTTGTGCTTGGAAACTTTATTTGCGGACTAATAGTAACCTTTGTTTGTATAATTTTTCCAAATTCAACTAATATTATTCTCTATATATTCTTTGCATTGTTCATCGTAATGATAATTATAAAATTTATTGTGCATTTTGTGAAGAAACACAACAAAAAGAGAAATTTAAAGAATGATAAAGAGTCAGTAAAAACACAAGATGAAACTTCTCAGTAAATAAAAAAAGATATGTCCTATTGCATATCTTTTTATTTTTGAGTTGTATGAGTCAAAAACCTTTGCTGTCCAATATTATTAAAATTTATATTTTTTAAATCATCAATAGAAGGTATATTGACTGAAGAACCATTTACTACCATGAGGCTACTTTCTTGGACAACATCACAGTGAACAATTATGATTTTTTTATTTAAAGAGTTTGCAAACCCTATTTCCCAAGCAGTTCCACTATCACTATAAAGTCCATAATACAAAGCTACCATCACATCACAATCGTAAATGGCTTCTTTATCCATATCAAATACCTTTCTCCCCCATTCTTCATTTGATAATTCCCAAGCATTTGCAATCACATGTTCCATAGGAACAAAAACCGCTAGACCTTTTTCTCTTAATATATCTCTCGCCTTTTCTATATTTTCCCTTTCTTTAGTATTGAAAAAGGGACCCGCCAAATAAATATTCATAAACCCTTCCTAATATTATTAATATGATAATAACACATCTTAAGCCTTTTGTCAACATATATAGTTAATATTTGCAATAATAAATTAAAAAACTTCAAGCTTATTTAAACATGATCAAAGATATTGTTTTAAGAAAAAAATGTTTAAAAAAACTTGAAAGTAAATTTTTCTATCAAGTTTTTTATGATTTAATAATAAAAATAGATAAGATAGTTTTCTATCAAAAATTATTAAGAATCTGCAAAATCAATTCGGCTCAAATGAATTTATAAAAATCAATATCTTTCAATTATACTGCTACACATCTGTAGCAACTGCGATAAATTTTTTTGATTATATTTGTTTTTTAAAGCAACACATTCAATCCCAATGCTCGTTGCACTTTTAAGTGCGACAAAAGAATCTTCATATAAAACGACGTCATCATTCTTGACTCCAAATTTTTCAAGACAAACCTGATAAAACTTTGGGTTATGCTTTGGCAAATTTATATTTTCCTCTGTGAAAATATTTTCAAAAATGTCAATATCAAAATGCTTTAATGCCACTCTAAGCACATCTTCGTCAGTTGCAGAAAGAATTGCAAGTCTTTTTCCCTCATCTTTTAATTTCAACAAAAACTCTTTTGCACCGCTTATAAGCTGGATGTTTTTTATATAATTTTCTTTCATATGAAAATTCCAACGTTTTATCACTTCTTTTGGATCAATATTTAAATGATTTAATTCTACAAAAATCTGTGCAATTTCCATATTACTTTTGCCTTGTCTAAATTTAGCAAAATCATTGCTTGGCTGCAAACCAAAGTCAACAAAAGTTTTGTTGTCCATTACATCATACCATAAATCTAAAGAATCAACAATAGTATTGTCAAAATCAAAAAAATAAACTTGTTTTTCCATAATTAATCCTTAAAATACATTATCATAACTTTTGCAATTTTTATAAAATTATGTCCGCAAAACCAGTTTAACATAAAATAAAAATTTTTTGACTAATTTTTATAAAAAATTTTGGTGCGGATAACAGGACTTGAACCTGCACCCTTTCGGACTGGAACCTAAATCCAGCGCGTCTGCCATTCCGCCATATCCGCTTATAGAAACCTATTAAATTGTATACTATTTAAAAAAAAATTGCAAGAGTTTTTAGTATTTTTATTAAAATTTAAACTTAACTATTGAAATAATCATTTAAATATGATATATTAAATTTGGATTTGAAATATATATATGAGGGAACATGGAAAACTATATTAAAAAAATCAACGACAAACTTATTGAAAGCGGAAATGAAAAGAATGCAAAAAGAGTCAAATTTTTATTTCAACTTTTTGGCGGGCTTGCTCTTGCAATTGGACTTGCTGGCTTTTTAGCATCCTTCATCACCTTCTTAGTGCTTTTCTTCAAATTCAAAACAGACGATGCTTTCATCGCATGGATTGTCGCAGTTCCATTCTTAATTTTAATCATAGTAGGCTCTGTTCTTACAAGAATTGGAGATATGCTTCTTCCTAAAAACAAAACAAAAATTGATGGCCTTAAAGATAGTTTTAAGGAAATAAAAATAAAAGAAATTGCTAAATCAATAAAGAAAGATAAAGTAGAAAAAAAATCGCAAGAATCTGTTGAAACAAATCAAACAGAAAAAAATGACAATGAAAAGGTTGAATAATATTCAGTCTTTTTTTTAATTTTATTTAAAACCTTGACAAAACTATCAAAAACAAAGATAATAAAATTGTGAAAAAATTGATTGCTATAATGTTTATATTAATTTCATTTATTGCCATGTCTGGCAATAGTCTTTTTACATCTCTAGCAGATAATCAAACAACTGACAGTTCGGCAATTATTATCGCTTCAAAATGCTATGTCTATTATGAAAAGGACTTTTCAAAAAAGATTGAAATAGATGGCAAAGCTGTCTATCTAAATCATGGAGATAATGTGACAATTCTTGAAGAAGAAGGAGATTTTGCTTTAATTGATTGCGACAATATTGAATTTGAAGGAAACAAATACGTTTATAAGTATTATCTTTCACAAAATAAAGCTCAAAATATTTATCCTGTTTTTAATGGAAAACTTAGACGCAATGCAATGTTGTATGATAATGACTTGAAGGAAAAAGTTATTCTTAAAAAAAATACTAGAGTATTTATCTATGAAGGTTTCAAAAAGGGAGAATATACAGCTATTCAGGTTTTATTAGATGACAATGCCCCATACTTCGGCTATATCAAAACTGAAAATATCAAGCCTGACGGAATAAATGGTCTTTTAATCGCTGGTATTTCTATTATTGTTGCAGCGGTAACTATAATTCTTTCACTAGTTTTTATCAAAAAGAAAAATAATAAAAAGAAACAAAAACAATATGTTTAAAACAATTTCTAATTGAAAATAAAAATATTTGTCAGTCAATCTTGATTTTCTCTCCTTGCGAAAAGTAAAATCTTTTCAAAAGGAGATTTTTTATGGCAAACAATAAACATGAATTAGAACAGCTTAAAAGAGAGGTCTGGTATATAAAAACACAAAGCCTGCCAGCTTTAAATGAAAAAATTAACACGCTTACAGGCGAAAGCGGAACAAATTTTGACGAAATTTTAAATCAAATCAAAAGTATTCAATCCACTATTTCACAGCTGGGAAGTTCGCTTTCAGAGAATGATGAAGAAATAGCAGACATTTTAACTTCTTTGACAAGTTTGACTACTTTGATAAGCACTCTTCAAAATAAGAGTGAACTGGCACAAAGTGATATTACTTTACTTCAAACAAATATAAGCAGCATAAATGATAAGATGGATTCTATTGAAACTGAAATAAATGCTACCAAAACATGGCTGGCTACTACCGACAGTAATATGGAACAGATGACCGATTCATTTGTAGGATTCATTACAAACGACAACTTTCACACAGCCGAACTTGGAAAACATAATACACGTCTAAACAATCTTGAAACAACTATTGATTCTCACACTGCAAGTCTTTCAGAACTTGAGACCAAATCAAATACTCAAGCATCTCTCTTGGAAAACTTCCAGTCATCAATAGATGAAACACAAGCTTGGCTGGCTACTACCGACAGCAATATGGAAGAGATGACTGATTCGTTTGTAGGTTTTATCACAAATGACAACTTTCATACATCACAGCTTGCACAACATAACACTCGTCTAAACAGTCTTGAAACACTGACTTCGTCTCACTCGACTTCTATTTCAGCTCTTGAAACAAGTGACACAGCACAAAACACAAAAATTGAAACCCTTGAAGCCAACGATGTCACTCAAGACACAAGGCTTGCAAGTGTTGAAAAGGTCAACAGGGCTCAAG
>CAMSQA010000010.1 GCA_947062475.1 uncultured Clostridia bacterium | reverse complement strand
TCATCATTTGCTGTGCAAGCATAACCTTTTGGTTTATTAAGTTTTATATATACAAAAGAGGAAGGCAATTTAATTACCCTTCCCTCTATTGTCACTTTATCTTTTTTTTCATTAATTTTAAGCCCCATTTCATTGACAGGCTTTCCATTTACTTCAACTTTACCTTCAGATATAAGTTGGTCACATTTACGTCTTGAAGCAACTCCACTGTTTGATAAAAATTTATTTAATCTCATTTATTACCATCGTTCTATAAAATCTTTTAACTTAGACCAAATAGAATCTCTCCTTACATCATCCATTGTAACCACTTTTTCGGAAAAATGCAAGTTTTTATCGATAAAAATTTTTATCTCTCCCACTTCTTCACCTTTATTGACAGGTGCTTCAATATTGTCAAGGATGTCGTATTCATAACTTACCTTAGAAAGTTCTTCAGCTTTTAAAGGATAAAAATACTTTTCTGTTGTCCCTATCTCAACTTTTTCAGTTTTGCCTCTATTTACATCGATATATCGATTGTAAGTATAACTTGTAGTCAAATCAATCAAATTATATTCTTTAAAAGCTCTTTCAAGCAATGCCCTGCTTTCTTCAAACATTGGACCACAATTTAAAACCACACAAACTACAGTCATACCATCTCTTTCACAAGCAGAAACAAGACATCTGCCAGCATCATCAGTAAAGCCAGTTTTGACTCCGCAACAACCATCAAGACTATTTAAAAGTTTATTTTTGTTTTTTAAATATCTCACCTTTCCATCAGTATTTGTAATTTTTGTATTTTTTGTAGAAACCAGTTCTCTAAAGGTGTCATTAGAAAGTGCATAGCTTGTAATTAAAGCAAGGTCATATGCTGTAGTATAATGCGTTTTGCTATCTAATCCATGCGTATTGTCAAAATGACTGTTTTTTGCACCAATCTTGATTGCTGTCTTATTCATAAGTTCAACAAATTTATTTTGACTTCCTGAAATTTGCTCACCAATAGCAACAGATGCATCATTTCCAGAAACAAGCATAAGTCCATATAATAGGTCTCGCATTGTCATAACTTCACCCTTTCTTAAATAGATGCTTGTTCCGCTTATACCTATAGATTTATTAGAAACTTCAAAAGGTTTGTCAAGATCTTCACAATTTTCAATTGCAGTGATTGCAGTCATTATTTTTGTTGTGCTTGCCATAGGAAGTTTTTCTGACTGATTTTTATGATATAGCATTCTTTTTGAACCTGCTTCCATAACACACATAGCTTTAGCCGATGTAGAAGCATAATCTGCATTTGCAAGTATAGATTTATGATTTATTGCAGCACAGCCTGTTGCAAGTAAAAAAAGAGCTAATATCAAACATAAAACAACGTTTAAGCTTCTTCTTAAACTTCTATTCATTTTCATCCTCCTCATATGGCTGATAGCTTGAACTGTTATTGACATTTTGATTATTCATGTTACTTTCATCAATTTTTGCAAGAAGAGTGTTGAAAAGATTTAGTATTGTTTGATACAAAGATTTATTTTCAACATTGATAAATTTAACTTCACCATTATAAATAGTCAAAAAACCAACAGGAGATAGACTCATTCCGCCACTCGAACCACCTGCCATAGGAAAATGATTTGCTACTCGTCGTGAAGAAAGATCGGCATATTCGCCACCACCTACAACATACCCCACTGAAACTCGAGATATTGGAATAATAGTTGTGCCATCAGAAGTTTCTACCTTTTCGCCAATAACAGTGCTACTGTCAACTATTGTCTTTATTTTATCCATTGCCACATTGATTAGATTTTGAATATTGTCGCTTGAAGAATAATATTTCATTATACGCCTCCATTATAAGATTTTTTATTTGATAATTTCTTAGTTAGAATAACCGAACGAAGCAAAGAATATACAACATCCAGCAAAGAAATTGTCAACAACATTCTTGTCGCGAATTGACAAACTTTATCATTGTAAGAAATCGTGTCATAAACTCCCATAGATGCTGTTGGTTTTATATTTTTTAACGAAGTCATAAATGTCAAAAGAAAAACATTGATATATCCTCCGATCATAGCAGATTGATAGGCATCTTTTACTCCTAAATTATAAAATACAAAAAACTCTTTTAATCTAGATTTGTCAGCAACTTGCAAAGCAAGAGTTTTTAAATATAAAAAACCTTTACTTTCAATATTTAAAATATGACTTTCAAGTTCGTTATCTTTTTTTGTGACAATCTTTTTATTTTCAATCCAAAATTGTTCATATTCAACTTTTATACCATAAACAAAAACACCAAAAGCTCCTGACCTGTCAAGCATATTAAAAGAAATTCTACCTTCAACCCTGACAGGTATAAACAGCAATAAAATCAAAAAAAATGGTATTAATAAATAGTAATTCAATATATCACCTCGCATATAGCTTTTGCAATGATTTCACCTGCAAATGTTACATTTTCATTTATATCTTTAGGTGCTAATAAGATATCAACTTCGTCATCTTTAATAAAGGTAGAAGAGGCAATCATAAAAGGCACTCCAATCGAAATGCATTCAGCACCAACACTTTCCTTGCAGATTCTGCTTCCATATCGATTGACACCGCTGCCAGGTGTCATTCCACTTGTAGTAATTTGAAAAGAAGTGCCAAGTCGTGCAATATTTTGCGTTGTAAGAGAATCAATAATAATCACAAGTTGAATTTTAAGTCCTCTAGAGAACATTTCAACCATTTGAAGAGTATCTATTCCTGTCGAAAAAAATATATTAGGGCAAAACTTAAATATATTATTTTTGTGTTTAAGTGGCTGGACTTCAATATTGTCAAAAACCTCTTTCCCCAATCTATCAGCCGCAATATCAGGATTGCCAAGACCAATTATGAGTATTCTAGATGTCTTTGTGATTTTAAAATCTTTAAATATACTTTTCAGCCTCTTTGCCATAATATTCGATAGGTATTCACCATTTTCTTCACCTAATTGATGGATAAAAGGACTGTTGAAAATATAATAATTTCCTTCGCCCAATCCAAGCTGACTGCTCTCTTCTTTGTTTTTCACTTCCAATGTAGCGGTTGAAATGCCATACCTATCAAGTTTTTTGATAGCATAACCAAAGCTCTTTAAATCTTTTCCACATTCGTCAATTAAATCAAACATACAATTATTTTGTATATTTTTAAAAAAAATATTTATTTTACTTGATTTCTTATTTTTTATATGTTATACTTTGATGTAGTAAAATATAAAGGAGTAAGAGAGTATGCCTAATATTAAATCAGCTGAAAAGAGAGTAAAGATCATTGAGAAAAAAACAGCTCAAAATAAGGCTATTAAATCAAGAATTTCTACATACGCTAAAAAATTCAAGATGGCGGTAAATAATAAAGAAGTAGAAAATGCACAAAATTTATATAGCGAAGTTGTTTCTCTGTTGGATAAAGCTGCAAGTGACAATGTAATTCACAAAAACAGTGCAAACAGAAAGAAAGCTCATTATGCAAAATTACTTGAAAATGTAAATAAATAATTTGAAAAGCACAAAATATTTTGTGCTTTTCTTATATTTTATAAGAATTATATAATTTTATAGTTAAGAAAAAAATAGACAATAAAACATTGTCTATTTTTTATTTTTAGTATACGAGATCAATCAAGCCAAATTTGCCATCTTTTCTCTTATATATAATGTTTATTTTTCCAGTTTCAGCATTTAAGAAAACATAGAAATCATGTCCTAATCTCTCAATAGCAAATCTAGCATCATCTATAAGCAAAGGTTCAAGCTCAAAAGTCTTTTGTTTGTAAATTGAAGGTAGTTCTTCAACTTCTCCTTGAATAAATTCAAATGGCAGAAAGTTTTCTTGTTTTGAGCCTTTTGCCTTGATTGCCATTTTCTTTTCTCTGTTTCTAACAATTTGTTTTTCAAGTTTTGGCAATGCAATATCAATATTATTATACATATTGTCAGAAGTCACTTCACTTCTATACATCAATCCCTTACTTGTAACAGTGATTTCAAGTTTTTCTTGTTTAGCAGTTTTTGAACAAACAACTTTGATATTTACATCATCAAAATATTTTTGAAGTTTTGCAAGTTTTTCATTCAAAATTCTTTCAAGATGTTGGCTTACTTGATAGCCACCTCTTTCTAATATTTCTATTTTCATAATATATCCCTCCCTATGGTTATATATTATCAAAAAACAATATTTTTTCCAAACAAATTTAGGCATTATTGAAAGTTAATTTATTATTTTCAACATCAATGACAATTTCGCCTTCTTTTTCAAGCAGACCAAGCAATATTTTTTCTGCAATTTGATCTTCTACTTCCTGTTGAATAAAACGTTTTAAAGGTCTTGCACCATATTCGATATTAGAACCTTTTTCTACTATAAATTCAAGTGCATCTTGAGTCATCTTAATCGACAAATTCTTTTCTTTGAGTCTTTTATTAATATTTTTAATGAGAATTTTTGCAATTTTGACAAGATCTTGATGGCTGAGTGGGTCAAAGATGCAAATCACATCAATTCGATTTATGAGTTCTGGCTTAAACTTGCTTTTAAGTGCATCCATATAAATTCTCTTGCTATCAATTTCCTCTTCATCATTATGAGCACCAAAGCCCAATTGTTTTTTATGTTCTTTCACCTCTCTTGCACCAAGATTGCTTGTCATAATTATGATTGTATTTTTAAATGAAATTGTTCTGCCCTGACCGTCTGTCAATCGACCATCGTCAAGAATTTGAAGAAGAGCATTGAAGATGTCTGGATGTGCCTTTTCAATTTCATCAAAAAGCACAACCGAATAAGGTCTGCGTCTTATCGCTTCAGTAAGTTGACCGCCCTCTTCATATCCAACATAACCAGGAGGAGAACCGATAAGTTTTGAAACACTATGTGCCTCCATAAACTCACTCATATCAATTCTGACAATATTATTTTCATCATCAAACATTGCCTCTGCAATCGCCTTGCAAAGTTCTGTTTTACCAACACCTGTTTGCCCCATAAAAAGGAATGAACCAATTGGGCGTTTGTTATCTTGCAGACCCACTCTAGAGCGTCTTATTGCCTTTGCAACCGCTTCAACCGCTTCATTTTGACCAACAACACGTTTGTGAAGAATATCTTCAAGATGAACAAGTTTTTCCTTTTCACTTTCAGTAATTTTTGTGACAGGAATGCCAGTCCATTTTGCAACTACTTCTGCAATTTCATTGCTACCAATAGAATTGCTTGGCAACTTTTCTTTGTTTACGGTAAATTTTTCTCTTTTCTTTTTAAGGTCATTTTCAAGGTTGATAATTTCGGACTGAAGTTTTGCTGCTTTTTCATAATTTCTTTGCAAACTTGCTTCATCTCGACTTGCAGAAAGAGATTTGATTTTTTCTTCTATCACACGCACTTCTTGAGGTTTGACAGTATAATTTACCTTTGCTTTACTGCTTGCCTCATCGATAAGATCAATCGCCTTATCTGGTAAACTTCTATCTGTAATATAACGGTCTGACAAAATCGCAGCAGCTTCAATGGCATCATCGGTGATTGTAATTTTATGAAAAGCTTCATAACTATCTTTAAGCCCCTTCAAAATTTGGATTGTTTGTTCAACCGATGGTGGATTTACAAGTATTGGCTGAAATCTTCTTTCAAGCGCTTTATCTTTTTCAATAAATTTTCTATATTCATCAGTTGTTGTCGCTCCAACTGTTTGAAGTTCTCCTCTTGCAAGATAAGGTTTGAGCATGTCGGCAGGAGATGTTTCACCTTTATCAGAACCTGCCTGTGCCAAAGTGTGAATTTCATCAATAAAAACAATGATATTTTTGCTTTCAATAATTGTTTCAATTGTTTCCTTCAATTTTTCTTCCATAGCACCACGATATTTTGTTCCAGCCATCAGCCCACCAATTTCAAGTGAATAAATTATTTTATCTTTCAAAACTTCTGGAACGTCTCCTGCGACAATTGCCTGAGCAAGCCCCTCCACAACCGCAGTCTTTCCAACACCTGCTTCGCCAATCAAGATTGGATTATTTTTTGTCTTTCGACAAAGTATTTCAACAACTCTTTGAATTTCTTCCTCTCTGCCAATGACAGGATCAAGTTTAAGTTCTTTCGCTTTCAATGTGATATCTGTGCCCATTTCCAAAAGTTTTTCTGGCAAAGCACTTCCTTGTTGTTTATTTTGAGCCTGTTCTTTTTTCTCTTCCTCGCCTGAATAAACACTTAAATGAGACATAACTTTTGCCTTCATCTCTTCTATATCAATATCATATTGATTTATTAAGATACGATATGCCACACTTCCTGACGAAGATAAAAGTGCAAGTAAAAGATGTTCTGTGCCCAAAAAAGCATGCCTCATCGATATAGCAATCTGCTGAGCCACCCTAAACAGATCTTTCGTGCGAGGAGTCATTTCGACACTTCCACTTATTCCATAGATGTCATCCATGCTTACATTTTCTTCAAAAAAACTAAAAAGATTACTCTCGGTCACACCTTCTTCATTTAATATTCTTGAAGCTAAACAATCCTTGACACTGACAAGTCCATACAAAATATGTTCGCTTCCTATAAGATTTGAACCAAATCTTAAAGCAAACTTACTTGCATTCTTAATTACTTTCTGTATATTATCTGAAAATGATGAAGATTGATAATTCATATTACAGCCTCCTTTGCGTCAAAAGTTTTACCTTTTTAGATATATACTCCGCTCTTATAATGTTTTCCTTTTTTTTGTCAAATAATCCAAAAATTTCTGTTAGATTTGCACTTGCACCTTCATAAAACAACTTTTGAAATTTGTCATCAGACTTTATATCAATAAAGCCAAGCACCTGCCCAAGTTTAACTGACGCAAGAAGCTCCATCATTTCATCTTCTTCAAGGCAATAACAATTTGTAATTGTGCCATATGCCCTCAAAGTCATATCCCTATATTTGTCATAATCCTCTTCAATGAGTGCCTGCCTCATTTCTTTTTCTTCATTGCATAGAGAATATATAAAATCGCTCACTTTGTCAATAATTTCATTTTCATCCATGCCAAGTGAACCTTGATTTGAAATCTGATAGAAATATCCAACTGCCTTGCTCCCCTCGCCATAAATTCCCCTGATTGTCAAACCATTTTCTTTGGCTCGGGAATATATTTCATCTATTTTCCCAAGAAGTTCACAAGCTGGCAAAAACAGCATGACAGAAGCCCTCATTCCTGTGCCTAAATTTGTTGGACAAGCTGTGATAAAGCCCAATTTTTCATCAAAAGCAATCGGCAAAGACTGCAATATTTTATCATCTATTTCAGACAATTTTCTGAAAGGTTTATATAGATTAAATCCACTTTCAATACATTGCTCTCTTATGTGATCTTCTTCATTTATCATGACAATAATTTTTTCATCTTCGCTTATTGCCACACCTGATATATCCTTGTTTTCAATAAGTTCATGGCTTATAAGATGTTGTTCAAAAAGAGCATTGCACTCATTTAGCGACAATTCTTTTAAAGAGAAAAAATTAAAATTATCAAATTCTTCTAGGGTATTCATTACAGAAGCTGTGATATACTCTGCATCAATATCACTTTGAAGTTTTGTATAAAATTTTAAACCATCTACATTTCTCGCAAGTCGAATACGAGATGAAATGGCGATGTTGTCATAAACTTCCATCTTCTCTTGTCACCCGCTTTCCTTTATGTGTTTTTCCATTATACATTTTTTGCACAGCCATTTTAAGTTCTTCAATCTCTTCATAACAATGACTGCAGCCAACAAAACCAGTTTGTAGTATTTCATTGTAGGTCGTATTGCAATAAGGACATTTATTCATTTTAACCTCTTAAAACAATAATTTAGCATTTTTGAGTAAATTTTTAATAAAAACAGCCAAATTTTTGTTATTTTTCGTAAATTTATATTTAATTTTAAAAATTTTCTAAAATATTTTTAAATTTCAAAAAAGTAGAAAATTTAAAATAATCATCAAATTAAACAAAAAGGAATTTTAAAAATTCCTTTTTTATTGTTTATAATTCTTGAATATTTTCATCATGCAATTAATTTTGACAGTCAAGATCAAGAATATAAACTTTAAGAGATTTAGAGCCATGCCAAATCTTTCTTCACTCATTTAATAACGATTTTCAACCTTTCTGACATTTATCGCAGTTTTACCTTTAGAATTTATATATTCCACAACCTGATGTATCAATTTAAATTTTATAAATCATTTTATCAATCTTACTTAGATAAAACTATATTAATTATTAAAATTAATGATTCAGGTCAATATGCAAAAATCTTATTTTATGAGAATCTAAGAATTTCTATAGTTGAGATATAAAACCTATAAATAAACTTATTCTTTATCGATTCCTTTCATTGTGAGAGAAATTCTTTTCTTTGCAAGGTCAACAGAAAGAATTTTTACGTCAACTCTTTGCCCAACTTTTAATGCTTCAGAAGGATGTTTGATGAAGGAATCTGAAATTTGGCTTATATGCACAAGACCATCTTGATGAACACCTATGTCAACAAAAGCACCAAAATCAATTACGTTTCTTACAACACCTGAAAATACCATTCCTTCTTTGAGATCTTCCATAGTAATTACATCACTTCTAAGCACTGGCTTTGGCATACTTTCACGAATATCTCGACCAGGTTTTAGAAGTTCTTTTGTGATATCGGTAAGTGTTGGAACACCAATTTCGCATTCTTTTGCAACCTTTTCTTCACCTTTAAGTTCGATAAGCTTTGGAAGGTTTGCAATGTTGCCATTTTTGACATCTTCTTCACTCATATCAAACAGTTTTAAAAGTTTTCTTGTTGCATCATAGCTTTCTGGATGCACCGCAGTATTATCCAAAATATCTTCGCCGCCTACAACACGGAGGAAGCCTGCACACTGCTCATATGCTTTTGGCCCTAGTTTTGGGACAGAAAGCAGTTCTTCACGATTTTTTATTCCCTTAACCTTTGCTCTATAAGCAACAATATTCTTTGCAATTGACATATTAAGGCCTGAAACATAACTTAAAAGTGAAGGGCTTGCAGTATTAATATCAACACCTACACTATTTACACAGTCTTCAACAACACCTGTCAATACTTCTGAGAGTCTGTTTTGTGGCATATCATGCTGATATTGACCAACACCGATTGATTTTACATCTATTTTAATCAATTCCGCAAGTGGGTCTTGAAGTCTTCTTGCAATTGAAACTGCACTTCTTAAAGAAACATCATAATCAGGAAATTCCTCAGCACCAAGTTTTGAAGCTGAATAAACAGAAGCACCAGCTTCACTTACAACTGCATAACTCAGTGGTCGAGAGACATGCTTGATTAGTTCTGCCACAAATATTTCAGCTTCTTTTGAAGCTGTTCCATTTCCTATTGAAACAATGTCAACTTTATATTTATCGATAAGAGTTTTCAGTTTTGCAATCGACTCTTCTGTCTTTGATTGTGGTGGTGTTGGATAAATCACAGTTGTATCAAGCACATTTCCGTTTTTATCAATGACAGCAATTTTGCAACCTGTTCTATAAGCAGGGTCTAAACCTAAAATAATATTATTTTTAAGTGGAGCTTCCATAAGAAGAGGTTTTAAGTTGACTTCAAACATTTTTATAGCTTGCTCATTTGCCCTATCTGTCAAATTACTGCGGCATTCTCTTTCAAGGGATGGAAACAAAAGTCTATCATAGCTATCTTGAATAGTCTCTTCAATAAGCTTATCTGTGTCAGCATTATTTTTCTTAAAATGTTTTTTGATTAGACCAATAGCAAGCTCTTCATTAAGCTCAATATTCACCTTTAAACATTTTTCTTTTTCACCACGATTTATTGCAAGTATTCTGTGACTTGGAAGATTTTTTACCTCTTGCTTGAAATTTGCATATGTTTCATAAACACTGCTGTTTTCATTTTCAACAAGCTCACATACAATAATTCCCTTTTCTTCAATCATTTTGCGAAGTTCTTTTCTAAGCTCGGCATCGTCAGAAATACGTTCTGCAATGATATCCATCGCACCTTGCAAAGCATCTTTGACGCTTGCTACTTCCTCTGTCAAAAATTTCTCTGCTTCTTTTTCAATCTCAAAACTCTTTGACTGCGCAATCAAAATATCTGCAAGAGGTTCAAGCCCTTTTGCAATTGCCACAGTTGCCCTTGTTTTTCTCTTTGGCTTATAAGGACGATAAATATCCTCAACCTCAGTGAGTGTCCTTGCATTGTCAAGCATGGTTTTAAGCTCTTCAGTCCATTTGCCCTGCTCGGTAATGACCTTTTCAACCTTAGCTTTTTCATAATTTAAATTTCTCAAATATTTAAGTCTATCAGCAAAAGCACGAAGCGTTTGATCATCACAAGTGCCATGCATTTCCTTTCTATATCTGGCAATGAATGGTATTGTGCAACCTTCATCCAAAAGATTGATAATATTTTGTGAATATTCAACTTTCAATCCAAATTCCTGTGCTAAAACTTCTGTAAGTTCCATTATATTTTCTCCTTTATTTTTAATGCTATTTTACCTACTTTTTCTCTCAGAATTTCTTTCTGTTTCAATAAGGAAGGTTCATTTAATTCAAACTTCTCATCATAAAGCCTATCAACTTGGTCATCTATGTTTAATGATTTATCTTGAATAAAAACACCTGCATTTAAATCAATAGATGAAATAAGCCCCCGCTCATTCATGAGATTGTTTGTAATTAAGGTGGCAAATTTGCCTTCACCTAGCATGTCTATATTATAACACTTTCCGCTTGAAAAGACAAATTTTAAACCATTATAAATAAAATTATATAAGTTTATTGCCCCTTTTCCCTCTTCCGCATCGCTTCTGGGCGATAAAATTATATTTGTCCCATAATTTGCAAGCAATTTTTGATCATCTTTGTCGATAAAATTCAGCCCGCAAACATAACAATTTCTGTCTAAAAACCCAAAATCTTCTAGCACTTCAACTGGCGATTTGCCAAACTTATTAACTATTTTTCCCACCTCTTCAAGATTTCTTCCTAAAAAGATGAAAATAGGTATATCCGCCTTAGCTACAAAATCAGAAATTTCAGCTAAAGCACCCTCATTATAATCAAGCAAATCTTCTATGCTGAGCATCAACCGCCCGCCTAAAAGGTCACTTGTCCTCAAACCTGACATAAGGCGGGCGGACAAAATTTCACTGCCCATCAAGCCATATTTTTCCATTGATTTTATTGCAAAAGAAGGTTTTGGCACCTTAATAAACAGCTCTCCCACCCCTGCAATTCTATTTTTTAAAACTGAATATTCACACAATAATTCTAGTTCTTCAAATGTAAGCATGTCAGAAATTTCATCTTCTCTTTCATTATTAAAAAGATCAATAAAGTCGCCAAGCGAACAACTTAAAGCATCGCAATAATGATTTTTAAATGATTTATCAAAGTTGTGCATATTTCTCCATTTATTAGCCTATTATACAACAAATGAATAAAAAAAAGCAAACAAATCAACGAGTAATTTTGCATGCTGATGTAAATAATTTTTTCGCATCTGTTGAATGTTCTATGAATAAAAGTTTAATAAATAAACCTGTCGCCGTAACAGGCAATCCAAATAAAAGAACTGGGATAATTCTTGCAAAAAACGAAATAGCAAAAAAATATGGTATAAAAACAGGACAAGTCATTGGTGAAGCCAAAGCAATTTGCCCCCAACTTGTTTGTCTTTCGCCACATTATGATCTTTATGAGCAAATAAGCCAAGAGCTTCACAGCATTTATCTTGAATATACAAATTATGTAGAACCATTAGGTCTTGATGAATGCTGGCTTGATGTGACTGGAAGTGAAAATTATCTTCATAAAAGCGGAAAAGAAATAGCTGACGAATTAAGACAAAGGGTGAAACAAGAACTTGATATAACACTTTCTGTTGGAGTTTCATTTTCAAAAATATTTGCAAAACTTGGCTCTGACATGCGAAAACCTGATTTCACAACAGAAATTCCTTTAAATCGATTTAAAGAAATGACATATTCTCTTCCTTTAAACTCAATTGTTGGAATAGGCAATCGTCTAGAAAATAAATTCTCTTCAATAGGTATAAAAACCATAGGCGATTTTGTCAAACTTGAAGATAGTTTACTTGAAAATATGATTGGAATAAATGGTTTAAATTTGAAAGCAGATTTGCTTGCAAAACGCAGTGTAGCAGTGCTTGATTATTATAATCTTCCACCTCCTAAAAGCATTGGAAATGGCACAACAACGATTAAAGATATTTCAAACAAAAAAGATATAGAAAAAGTTGTATTCTTTCTTGCCCAAAAAATCTCAACCCGCATGATTCGTCACAATGTCTTAGGTTCGACAATATCAATAAAGCTAAAATCAAACAAACTTAAAACAATAGCAAAATCATCAAAAATTCCCCCTACAAATTCTGTAAAAGATATTTCAAAAAAAGCAATGGAACTTTGTGACAAAATTTATAAATACAATGTGCCTATAAGAGCAATTCGTATAAAACTATCAAATCTTTCAAATGCATCAATTCGTCAACTATCAATGTTTGATAAAGAAGAAAAAGATTATTCAACTATAATATCCCAGATAAACAAAAAATATGGCAAAATCTATCTCGCCTCTGATAATGCAACTTTCATAAATACCTCATCGCATCCACAAGAATAATCAGAGAAATTAGTAATATTTATTCAAGATTTTTATAAATTTAAACTTTTTCCAAATTGTCATTTTGCATAATTATACATTTTTAAAATTAAAAAACATCTCTTTATTCAGCAAATTTGTTTCAAACAAGAGATGTTTTTTGTATTTTAAATTTTTTTTAAAGATGATTATTTTTTAAGATTTAAAACATAAATTGATGCCATTACACCAGCAATTGCACCATCTCCAACTGCTGTTGCGATCTGTTTTAGTTTTGATTTTCGCACATCTCCGCAAGCAAAAACACCATTTAAATTTGTCTGCATATCTTCATTACAAAGGATGAAACCTTCTTGAGAAAGTTTTACCTTGCCATCCAGTGCTGATGTGTTTGGTCTTTTGCCTGCAACAACAAATACGCCTTCGATTTTGATTTCTAAAGACTTTTCAGCCTTTTCAACGACCATGCATTTGACAGCCTCATTACCAATAATCTTTATTGGTTTAGCATCTTCTATTATTTCAATATTACTTATTTTTTTTATCTTTTCAAGCATCATATTTGAAATGTCAAATTGTGAAATTAAATAAACTTTTTCAGCAATTTGAGAAAGATAACAAGCATCATCAATTGCTGCTTGATTGCTGCCAACTACAGCTGCAGTTTTACCTTTAAAAAAGTTTCCATCACATTGCACACAATAGCTCACACCTCTCCCCTTAAATTCCTTTTCACCCTCTACTTCAAGTTCTTTTGGATTGCTGCCAAGTGCCAAAACAACAGCTTTCGATTGATAGTTTCCATTTTTGCATGAAACAATTTTGTCCTCGCTTTCAAGCTGATAATCGATTACCTCATCATAAACAACTTCTATTCCAAGACTATCAATATGCGAATATAAACTGTCAACCAAACTCGCCCCATCAGTAATGCCAAAACCTGTATAATTTTCAACTTTGCCAACAAAATTTAGTTGACCTCCAATGGCCATACGTTCAAGAACAACAACCTTTCTTCCTGCCCTTTTTGCGTAAATAGCTGCAGTTATCCCAGCAACCCCACCGCCAACAATGACGACATCATAAACTTTTATTTCATTCTTAATTTCAGTCATAATAATCTCCAATATATATATTACAATAAAATTCTAAAAAATAAAAGCAAATTATAAAATTAAATTTACAATTATCTTTTTGTGTAATTTAAATATTTTTGTTTAAATTAACAACTTTTTTATAAATTAAGCAAATTTAAAGATTTTTTATAAAAAAAATAGTGTTTTTAATATATTTTTCGCTAAATATAAGAAAACACTCATTTCATTCGAGTTATTCTTGCGTTCCTTAAAAAAAGGATTTGTAAAAACAAACCCTTTTGATTGATAATTGAAAATTAACGTTTTGAGAATTGCGAAGCTTTTCTCGCCTTTTTCAAACCATATTTCTTTCTTTCTTTCATTCTTGAATCACGAGTGAGAAGTCCTGCTTTTTTAAGCTCGCTCTTATACATTTCATCGGCCTTAACAAGTGCTCTTGCAATACCATGACAAATTGCACCAGCTTGACCAGAAACTCCACCACCAATAACGCGAACAATCACATCATACTTATCACCAGTTCCTGTAATTTCAAATGGTTGACGTGCAACCAAAAGAAGTGTATCTCTTTGAAGATATTCACCCATTTCACGACCATTCACAGTGCATTTTCCAGTGCCAGGGAAAAGTCTTACTCTTGCGATTGATTTTTTTCTTCTGCCAGTTGAAATAATTTGACTTGCTGACTTTGTTTTCTTTTCTGCCATTAGTTTCTTACTCCTTTTACTTCAACTTTTTGAGGTTGTTGAGCTGAATGCTTGTGAGCCTCATCTTTATAAACATGAAGTCTTGTAATTTGTTTTCTGCCCAAAGAAGTTTTTGGCAACATTCCTTTTACAGCAAGTTCAATTGCTTTTGGAGAATTTTTTTCCATTAAAGTGCCATAGTTTACTTCTTTAAGACCGCCTACATAACCTGTATGCCATCTGTGTTTTTTATCAATAAGTTTGTTGCCTGTAAGAACAACCTTATCAGAATTTATTACTACTACGAAGTCACCACAGTCTACGTTTGGTGTGTAGATAGTTTTAGTTTTTCCAGTTAAAATATCAGCGACTGTTGTTGCCACTCTTCCAAGTGGAGCACCTGCCGCATCCACAACGAACCATTTTCTTTCAATGTCCGCTGGTTTAGCTAAATATGTTTTCATTTTTCCTCCGAACATGTCTTAAGGTGATTTTATCTGTGGGGCTAATACAAACAAAAAACGCCTTAGATTAAGACGTCTTTTATTTTATAATAAATATATTATTTTGTCAAGTATTTTCTCTTACTTTTTTAAAAATTTTTAGACAAGCTGAAATATCAAATTTTACAATCTTTTAAACCTTTGCATTCCCAGAGTTTTACCTCCTATTTTAAAACACCTTAAACTTCTTAATTTAAAAAAATAATTAGTATAATTATTCATTTTTATGAATAATTATTCAAAAATAAATTTGTATTTTTATGATTTTTTTTGCAAAAATTATTGACATTCATTTTATTATATATTATAATATATACATATCGTAATATCATCTTTGAGAATTTTACATTTTCAAAAAAAATTAATTATAAATATAGCGATATCATCTTACATAAAATAATGGGGATAAAACTTAAAAGTTTCCTAGAAGCATGAGTGTTTTAAATTGACTGCTTCAAAACAATTTTGATTTTTTCATGGACAAACCATGTTTATATATTTACAATTTCATAGGTCAATGGTAAATGCAAATGCTCTATCCCCACCTATCATGAGGGAGAACATGGCTAAAAACCAAAAGAAAGATAAAAACGCGAGTTTACGCGAAGAAAATATAGAAAAAACTTTAAACATATCAAATTTATCATCTAAACAGGCTTCAACAGAAGAGGTCTCTATTTTTGCTGAGCAATTGGACAAGCCCGTAACCCAAGAAAATGAATTTTACAAACAGCAAAACGATACAAATGAAAGAAGAAATGATAAAAGCAGAAAAAAAGAAAAAAAACAAAAACAAAAACAAAAAACCACACTTGCACACAAAGTGAAACTATTAAGTATTTTGCTAGTATTGGGAATATTTACTGGCAGTGGACTTGGAGTATGGTATTTCAACACAAACTTAAAATCACCTGACTATGGTGCTTTATCGGCTGATGCTTATATAAAACCTATTTCAAAAGTCATGTCAGAAAATTTTGGTTTGACTTCTCAAAAAGAAATAGAAAATTGGATTGATTATGTGGGCGACAAAACACCTGACAACTTATCAAATGTTGATAATGTATTGCTTGCAATTCACAATGCCACTCTTGCCAAATCTTTTGTTTTTACTGGCAACGGTCTAGTCAATGCTGCTGGAATTGAACAAACAGTTTACAGCCAAAGAAGGCATATAAATGATATTTATACTTTTGAATCAATAAGCAAAAGCAAGAAAGCAGGTGCTATAAAAGTTGAGGTTGCAAATCTTGACATCTATAAAAAAGATAAAAACAATCAAATTAAACTTTACACTGGCAAAAATATTTCTCAAAAGAATGCTGACTGGTATTACAAAAATACAATAACAGTTGATGAGTATCAAAATATGACTGGTGGTCTACCAAGTAATATTACACCATATATTATCTCAGAGAAAACTGTGACTTCAAGCACATTAATAAAAGATGACAATGGAAACTATGTCATCACATTCAACCTCAACCCTATGACAAGTGTGCTGAACTATTATAAAGAGGTGCGAAGAACTGGAGGTTTGGACACCGATCCTGAATTTAATAGTATAAAATTTATTGCAACAATAGACAGCAAATGGAAGCTTATCTCAACAGAAGTGTTTGAAAGCTATAGCGCTGTTAAGATTATTCGTGTAAATTGTAAAGGAACAATCAAAATAGATTATGAATTTGATTTACCAGAAGTATTGTTGCCAGAAATAAAGGGCTAATAAAACATTTAAAGATAAAAGGATTTATTATGAAGAAAGTATTTAAATGTCTTTCATATGCAATTATTTACCTATTAATCTCGCTTGCTTCGGCATACGGGGTTATAACTGTATCTATAAACAATTCAAACAAATTTTCATCTAAAGGTGACAACCCTGTTAAGCCTGTATCACCTTCTATTCCAACTCAAATTACAAAAGTGCTGGATAATTTTTCTAATAGTAAATTTTTATCTTTAAATCTGACAGCAAACATGCAAACATCTTTTGAAAACTTCAATATAATTGTTGACGCCAATATTGACCTAGCTGAAGGAATAAACAATATCAAGGCTGAAGGCTCAATCCTTGCTTCAACGCAAAGCAACAATCAATACTATAATATTGACTTTGCATATCAAAATGGAACTGCATATTTTGACTTATTCAATGGAAAATTGTCGATTGACACAAAAAACATAATCAAACCTATTAATCAAATCTTACAACTTCTTGAAATCGAGCTTCCAGACATCAGTGGAATGCTTGGCGAAATGGATTTGAATGCTATACTTGGCCTATTTTCAAATTTGACAGAAGAAATGGAAGAAAATGACCCTGAAACAATAAATCTTCTTATCACAATTCCTGTGATAGAACAGGTGCTTACACTTAAATGTGATAAAGATTATAAAGCAAAAGCCTTAAATTTTGGATACAACGCAGAAAACATTGCGGTTGACGTAAAAGCATCTATCGCTTATCCAGAACAAATTTATATTACCAATAAAAATGAAAAAGATTATGTTAATGTGAATAATCTTTTAGATATTGCGACAGGCGCAATAAATTACTTTAAGACAGAAGAAAAATTCGCTGTGAATATCAACGCGAAATATGAGGAATTTAATATCACAGGTGAAGCTTATTACAATCCACAACAATATGAAAGCAAATTATCTGTCAATATTAAGGACAAAATTGTCAATTTAATTTTGAAAAACAATTTTATTTATCTTGAATTTGAAAATGTTTATCTAAAATTCAATCTCAATGACTATGCATTGGTATGTGATTTTATTGAAGATTGTTTTGGAATCAAACTTCCAATAGATGATATTATCAATCTTTTAAAAGATTTCAATAAAGATGAATTGATAGATAAACTCGCACAGCTTGGATTTGACCTTTCAAATATAAAAAGCTTTGACCTTTCAATACTTGAAAAAGTGTTTATTGAAAACAACAAGACCAATATATTGCTTAAAAATATTGGATTAATTTCTATTGGACTTGATAATGACAAACTAAGTTCTATCGGTTTTATTGGACAAAATGCGGATATAAATATCAATACCATTAATTATAAAAACTTCGACCTAAACGTTGACGAAAGTAATTATATAAATATCGTTGACCTACTCCCTACCCTTCAAAATGCTATCAATATTTTAAACGGAAACTCTATAAATGGCACTATCAATCTTGAATTTAAAGATTATTCACTGCCTATCGACTTTATTTTATCTCTTGACAACAATTATCTTAAACTTTCAACATGGCTTGAAAATTACCAATTAACAATAGAAAAGCTTAATGACAAGATTTATATTAATTTTGCTGATAAGTTTAAAGCAGTAATAAATCTTGAAAACATTTTTGATGAAATAATAGATTTTTTAAGCAACATCAATTATGATATTGACCTTTCTGGTATAACTTCTGCAATAAAAGATTTAGGCGGAATATTTAAACCTGACTCTGCACCACTTCTCATCAAAGGACTTGTAAAAACAGAAAATGGAATTGTAATTACACTCTTCAATGATCTTGTGCTTGATATTGAAAATGGTTCAAAACAGATTAATGTTTCTTCTAAGTTTAATGATTTAAGCTTTAATGCTACTGTCATTGCAAGTGATACCATTGTAAACATTCCAGTTTTCAATGATGATGAATACACAAAAATTGAAGATGTCCTTGATCTTGCAAAAGTTATCATCAATTCTGGTATCATTCAAGCTGTTGAAGGCAGTGTAAATTACCTTATGCAAAAGACCATCGCTTTTGATTTTGATGTAAATTATGACAAGATTGATGTAAATGGAAAAATTTTCATAGACATCGAAAATCTCAAGCTTTATCTAAATGCAAATTATGCAAAAGAAAACTTTAATATCTTACTTGAAAAGAATATTGTTTATCTTGAGTATAAAAACATTTTTGTCAAATTTGACATCTTTGAATGCCCTACTGTTCTTGAAATGCTAAATTCAGAATTTGGATTTAACCTCCCTGTTGAGCTTATCAGCAAACTTTTAAATGCCGTAGAGAGCGGAAATATTGAAAATGTTGTTGACACTATCAAAGGTGAATTTGATATAGACATCAATCTTGATGAAATTAAATTTGACATCTCACAAATTGATAAAGATTTCTTTGAAAATATTGTTGTCGATGGAAACAAGACAATCATTCCACTTGGCGATAAAACAATTACACTTGAAGTGATTGATAAAATGCTTACCAATATTCAATTTAATGGATTTGGCATTTCTATCAATGCAAAGACTATTGAATATGTCGACAATGCTTTAAAAACAAACAAAGAAAACTATATCAATATAATTGATGTTCTTCCTACTCTTCAAAATGTTTTAGATATAATGAAAGCCGATACCATTTCTGGTAACTTTAATATTTCAAATAAAAATCTTGACTTGACATTTAATTATACAATTTCAAAATCTGAAAACTTGTATGCAGAAATCACAACCACTATTTATCAATTGCCAATCAAGATAAGTTATCTGGACAACAAGCTTTACTTGAATGCTGACAACAAACTCATGCTTGTAAGCGAAATTTCAAATCTTGCACAAACTATTGACCAATTTATCAAAGATATTAATTTAAATATAAATATTGATAAAAATGAAATTTGTGAGGAATTAATTGATGTTATACTTGGAATTGTAGACCCAAATATCAATCCACTTCTCATCAAAGGTCTTGTAAAAACAGAAAATGGAATTGTAATTACACTTTTCAATGATCTTGTGCTTGATATTGAAAATGGTTCAAAACAGATTAATGTTTCTTCTAAGTTTAATGATTTAAGCTTTAATGCTACTGTCATTGCAAGTGATACCATTGTAAACATTCCAGTTTTCAATGATGATGAATACACAAAAATTGAAGATGTCCTTGATCTTGCAAAAGTTATCATCAATTCTGGTATCATTCAAGCTGTTGAAGGCAGTGTAAATTACCTTATGCAAAAGACCATCGCTTTTGATTTTGATGTAAATTATGACAAGATTGATGTAAATGGAAAAATTTTCATAGACATCGAAAATCTCAAGCTTTATCTAAATGCAAATTATGCAAAAGAAAACTTTAATATCTTACTTGAAAAGAATATTGTTTATCTTGAGTATAAAAACATTTTTGTCAAATTTGACATCTTTGAATGCCCTACTGTTCTTGAAATGCTAAATTCAGAATTTGGATTTAACCTCCCTGTTGAGCTTATCAGCAAACTTTTAAATGCCGTAGAGAGCGGAAATATTGAAAATGTTGTTGACACTATCAAAGGTGAATTTGATATAGACATCAATCTTGATGAAATTAAATTTGACATCTCACAAATTGATAAAGATTTCTTTGAAAATATTGTTGTCGATGGAAACAAGACAATCATTCCACTTGGCGATAAAACAATTACACTTGAAGTGATTGATAAAATGCTTACCAATATTCAATTTAATGGATTTGGCATTTCTATCAATGCAAAGACTATTGAATATGTCGACAATGCTTTAAAAACAAACAAAGAAAACTATATCAATATAATTGATGTTCTTCCTACTCTTCAAAATGTTTTAGATATAATGAAAGCCGATACCATTTCTGGTAATTTTAATATCAAATCCAAAGCACTTGAAATACCTGTTGCTTTCAATATTGACAAAGCGGAAAACCTCTATGCTGAATTTAATGCACTTATTTATCAAGGACCGATTTCAATTTATTATGAAAACAACAAAGTCTATATTAATATCTTCAATCAAATCAAACTAGTCTCTGACTTAAATGAACTTCCAAAAGCAATTGAAGAACTGACCGATGGACTTGACACTCTTATTGATCCAATTTT
Organism: uncultured Clostridia bacterium; assembly: GCA_947062475.1. Lineage (GTDB taxonomy): Bacteria > Bacillota > Clostridia > Christensenellales > UBA1242 > Caccovivens. The sequence goes on along the minus strand of CAMSQA010000010.1, from coordinate 23,063 downwards.
AGATTTAATTGGAATTTCAAAAGCTGTTGTTGATTCATTTGAAAATGATGATAAGGTAAATCCACTGTTTTCAAGTTTTAAACAAACTGAGAATGGACTTGAGTTTATCATCAATGGAATAAACGTCAACCTTACAAACAACAAACAAGAAATTTTGATTTTTGTAAATATTGACGAGATGAAAATAGAAGGCTCAATTAAAGGAAGTTTTGACCCAATTGAAAGAATGACATTCGGCGATGACTACGTCAATATAGAAGAAATTTTCAGACTTGTAAATGCTGCTAAAAATATGTCAAAACGTGAGGACTTCCATGTAAATGGATTTATTGACTTAAAACTTGGCAGCCTTGCACTTGATACAGTTGAATTTGATATCTATATCAAAGTAGTTGAAAAGAAACTTCAATTAATACTTGAATTTCCAAATATTCCAACAATACCTTTCGTCACAAAAGGATTGTTTGAAAATGTAAAAAATAGAAGCACAAAAATCTATTTTATTGATGATGATATTTATATGTTTAGACAAGAAACGAAGGACAACAAACTTCGTCAACAGACAGTTAAACTCACTTCAAATTCACTTATGAATGATATTTACACCTATATTCAATTTGCTTTTGGCTTTACTGATACAATTATGGATCAAATCAAAAAGCCAGCTGAAAAATATCGCGAAGGCGATACTATCAATCTCAATAATGTTTTAAGTGGTTTCAGTATTAAAGAAAATGCTGACAACACTCAAACAATATATAATCTTACTTTGAATATAGCTGAAATTGCTGACAATAAAGTTCTTGGGAAATTAGGTTTAAGACTTTATGTTGGTGAAAATGAAATTGGAGAAACATATCTTCAAGCACTTGGTATGAATATGTCTATTCTAGATGGATTTGTCAATTTGGCTACTCCACTTAAAGACAACCAAGATGATAAAGCAAAAATTATCAAAATCGTAGATTACGGCAAAAATATCGATTATAAAATGCAAGAACTTTATGACTATGATAATGCTTATACTTTCGCATACGACACTATGATGGAAAAAATTGGTGACGGAGAATGGAAGAAAACAAGTGAAATTCTTCGAACAATTACTTTTGTTTCAAATTCAGAAGTGGAAGTTGCTCCAATTATTGCACCTTTTAAAACACAAATTTCTATTCCAACACTTGATACAATCGTAAAAAATGATGGAATTGAAAAAACCACGATGACTTTTATTGGCTGGTTTACAAGTGAAAATTTTGAAGAAGATTCATTGTTTACAAACACCACAATGCCTCAAAATGATGTCACATTGTTTGCAAAATGGAATATTGAAACACTTCGATATTCAACTATCAATTTTGTCACTTTCATCGATACTTCAATTGAAAATATAACTCTTTTAGAAGGAGAAAAGCTTATCCTTCCTTCGCTTAAAGCTTATCAAGTTGTTGCTGAAGATGGAAAAACAGTTTCAACATATTCATTTACTGGTTGGTATTTGGATGAAGATTTCAACGAAAAATTCAATTTGGCAGTTATGCCTAAATCAGACACTACACTCTATGCAAATTGGATTCTTGAAAGCGTTGAACACTCTTTTAAATTCAATCTTTATGATAATGGCAACGTCATCTATTCAGTTTATCTTGCGGCAGGGAAAAATATTGATTTAAGTGGCGTAGATATGGTAAACGAAAATACCAAGTTCTATCTTGACGAAAATTATATGGATGAATTTAATTCTTCTCTTATAATGCCTGAATATGACCTTTCTCTTCATATAAGAAATAAATACACCCTTTCAATAAAATCAGAATATGGCAATATTGAAGATAGTATTATTGAATATTGGCAGGGACAAAGTCTTTCCGTTGCAAGTCAAGAAGACTATTATATCGATGACGGCTCGCAAACACAAAGAGACTATTACTATTTCAAAGGTTTCTCTGTAAACGGAATTATCACAGAAAGACCTTCTGTCATGCCAAATGAAAATGTTGAAATTATCGCTATCTGGGAAAATGAAACAAAATATTACTATAATGTTTCGTTTGTTTTGGATTGGTATATCGTTTATGGTTGTGTGGATGGAAGTGCGATTACAAAAGCACCTACACCAATGCCTTCAATTAAAGTGCTTGACGGAACAATCCTTGACCTTTCTCAGCCTGAGTATAGACCTACTTGTGAAGCAACAACAAATGCACTCGGAAAAGGTAAACTTTTCACTGCAACAAGTTGGGGCACAAGTGCTTGGAAAAAATTTACAAAAGCTGACAGTGGTTTCACATCAATTACTATCACGCAGGATACCACTCTTTATGCTTGCTGGAAACAAAATTAAATGAGATAAAATAGTAAAAAAATCCACAGAAAATCTGTGGATTTTTAATTTCTAAAATTATTTTTTATTTTTAATATGGAATATAACCAAAAGGTTTTATCCTGTCCGCCTCAATCTCCAAGAAAAAAATATTTCGATTGTTTTCCTTTTTAAAGCGGATATTAACATCATTTTTTATAGAAAGATAGTTTTCAAGCACAGGTTTTATTTCTTCCTTTAATATTTCACATACACGTTGAGGGTCACACATTTTATCGTTGTTTAAAATACAATTCATTCTTTTTGCAATTTTATAATCCATATAATCCCCCTGCAACCACGTCAAACTCTTTTTCTTAAATTTCTCTTTAGGTATCCTAATGCTCCACGATATTTAAATGTACAATCAAATATCTTTTTTGACCCATTATGAATATTTTCACTGAGAAGGGTAAAAGCTCTTGCACTTTCAATTGATTGAAGTCTGCCCCCAACCGAGCAAGAAGAGCCAATAGCATCATCTTCTGGAATTACGCCCAAAAGCGGAATATTAAGTGCTCTAACAATGCTTTCAATAGTCATCAGATCCCCATTTAAAAGTAGATCTCCCCTCATTCTGTTTATCACAAGTCCTTTATATTCAATATTATATTCATCTAATAAGGCGATGACTTTATCTGCGTCTCTTATTGAAGAAAGATGAGGTGTCACAACAATCAAAGCCTCATTTGCAGGAAAAACCGCTCTATGAAAACCAGCTTCCACACCTGCAGGACAATCAATAAGAATATAATCAAAGCTGTTGTCGATTTGCTGAACAACATTTTTTACATGTTCTCCTAATATGGTCGTTTTATTATAAGCATGAGATGATGGTAAAATATAAAGCGACGATATGTTTCTGTCCTGCACAAGTGCCTGTCTAGGTCTACATTTTCCCATTACCACATCAGTAATATCAAAAACAACTTGATTTTCAACTCCCATGACTACGTCAAGGTTGTTAAGACCTATATCAACATCAATTAATGCTACTCTGAAGCCCAACTTTGCAAGTTGTATTCCGAGATTTGCACAAACTGTCGTTTTGCCCACACCGCCTTTTCCACTGGTCATAACAATTTTTCTTGCCATAGCTCACTCCTGATAAAAAAATCTTTCTATATTATTTTAACAAAACAGCACTATATAACAAAAGAGAAGAAATGTCGTTTCCTTCCCTTTTTTGTCATAAATTGATTTATTTATAAAGTTGATAATATTTGAAAAACTACTAAATATTTTCAAGTATTTTTTTAAGCAATTCTTTATCATCAAGAAGCTTTCCTGCACCTAAAATTGAAACATTTTCAGCATCTTCAATTATCTTGAAAGGATATTTAAAGTTTTTTCGTAAATAACTTTCTAGCCCATTTATTTTGCTCATTCCACCAGTAAAAAGCACCCCATTATTGATTATATCAGTTGAAATTTCTGGCGGCATTGAAGTGATTGTGACATCAATGGTTCTAATTATTTCATCAAAGAATGGCACCAATACTTCTAATAAGTCTTGGGAAGAAATAATATATGATCGTGGAATTTTGCTATCAATATCGACACCAGTAATTTCCATATTCAAACCATCATTCTTATATAAACTACCCACTTCTATTTTAAGCTTTTCACAAATGCTTACTCCAACTATTATTCCGTGATTATAAGCAATTGTGTTTGCGATGGCAACATCAACTGCCTTTCCACCAATTCCAAGTGTTGCACCTTTGACAATTGAATTCATGTTGATGACTGCAATGTCAGTATTTGCTCCACCAATATTTACAACAAGATTTGTTTTTGTAGAACTTATGTTTTTGCCAGAACCAATTGCACTGCAAATTATTGTTGGGACTAAAACAACTTCTTTAAATCCAATTTCATGCATAATAGTCAAAAAGTTGTCTTTATCTTTTTTTGATAATCCACAATTGACCAAGACCAAACACGAGTCATATTTACGTTTAAAATTGAGTTGATCAAAATAATATATTAGAAGTTGTTTTAAATATTCATAATTATTTATCTGACCATTTGTAATTGGACTGAAAACTTCAACACTATCGTTTGTCTTTCCAAGCATATCTTTAGCATGTTTTCCAAAACCAATAATTTTATATCCTTGTGGTGTTGGCTCAGCTGAAATTAATGTTGGCTCACATAAAGCAAAACCTTCATCTTTGACAAAGATTTTTGTGTAAGCTCCGCCTATTTCAATTGCAAATTTTATTTTATTCATATCTTTCTCCAAAGTATTTCAAGATTTATATACAAACCTTTATTCTCTCAGCATTTTTATTTTATCTATGTTTTTAATTATAAATTCACCGTAATATTTTTTTCTTCCAATAAGTTATTATACAAAGTAAAAGACACTTTATCACCACTGTTTGCCTTCAAAAGAAAATATAATAAATCATTTCGATCAACAATTTCAACGATTTCTCCATTATTCAACTTACAAGAAGTGATAAAACAATCTTTTAAAAGACCTGTTGTGCCTGAATTGGAAATAATATAATAACCTTCATAATCAAAATCAAAAATATCTTTTTTGCTTTCTGGATATAAAACACCATCTAAATAATAGTAAGCACTTGAAGTTTTTTCTTTAAGATAACTTGCATAGATTGCTTCTATTGCATCTAAGCCTTTTATACCGAGTGTCTCAAAAGTGTAAATTTTATTATTGGCATTGTTTTCATAATTATCAATAATCTTATCAAGCACTTGCATAATAGGATAAATTGAAACCATTCCATTCATTTGGTTTCCATTTGTCTGTTCGACGTCTCCACCAAGTGTAGTCAAACCTATTAAATATCCATTTGCATCAAAACATCCGCCACCAGAATTTCCTGGCGAAATACCCAGCGCAATATCAACTACATCTTCATACAAATTTGATAAAACAGTATAAGGAAGAAGGGAATTGTTTTTTGATGGAAATTCAGTATAGGTAATTTTCCCTTGTGCATTCGTATAAGGGTAAATCTTAGTAGATGTATAGAAATTCATAGGATTATTGCTTGCCACATTGCCCACTGTAAGACGATTTAAATAATCAAGTTCTACAGGAGTACCAATAGTAAAAATCTGTTCATAATCAAGTTTTTCTTGTTTTTCACAATCAACAATCCTATCTTTCATTGTCACATAATTTAAATTTACTTCATCACTATAGACAATTGCGACATCAAGATCTTGATTAAACCATAAAAGTTCTGCAGGATATAAAGTTTCATTTTCAACGAGAATATTAAGTTGACGATCGAAAATCTCATTGCTGTCAAAAATATCAATTACATGATAATTTGTGACTATATAACTGCCCTTGCTTGCCTGATATCCATTTTCAAGTGAAGTAGTGTATCCTTTTGATGCCACACAAATTCCACTTCCATGCCCACTTATAAGTTCTCCTGAAGATTGAATCTTTCCTTCAACAGTGACAGCAACTGTTGCTCCGCCATCACGATACAACTTTGCAATATCGAAAATATCCATATCGTTGCTTATTCTTTCCGTCAAGCAACTTGTAGCAGAATAAGTTTTTTTATTAAAAAAGTTTTTAAAGAATGGAATAGCACAACCTGTCAATAAAAAAGACATTGTAAGAACTATTACTAAAGTAAATATAGTAGCCTTCCAAGTCTTTTTCATATACGCCTCCTATTACATAAAATTTTTTTTTAGAACTCACAAGCATTTAATTATTAAAAAAGTCTATTTTATATTTTATCCAAAACATAATAAAATATATTCTTTTTTAATTAAATTATTTGCAAACTCTTTTTATAAACTTTTTTGTAATCGTTTGCAATAGTCATACCTTCGCTTATTTCATAGCTTGCATCACCTTCAACTATGGTTTTCATTATGATTGAATCACCAAGTATATCGCAAACTACATCCTTTATTACATCATTTCTTGAAGCATTCAAATTTACAGCAAGTTTGACTATTATTCCAAGCTTTCTCACAGCATCAAGGTCTTCCTCTGTGATAATATCTTTATACTTAATCCACTCATTCAAAGAGAAATTATCAAGATCTTGACAAACACAGATAAAGCCTGCAATGACAAGTTCACGATGTGAAACACCCTTTATATCAGAATAAACAATTTTTTCAAAACAATGTTTACTATACTCTTCTGGATTTATACATTTGCCGCTATCAAACATATAAGAAGCAATTCTAAGAGGTTTTACATATAAACGTGGAAGCTTGTGCATGACCTTCAATTGTTTGAAAAGTATAATTGAAAGATTATGGACGCTTTGATTTATTGAAAATTCATCTTTTGAAAATTCATAAAAGTTTTCAAGAGAATTTGAAAGAAGGTCATTAAATCTCTCTTGTGCAAGTGCAATTACATTCACACCAAGCACACCATTTATCAAATTTGCAGTTGAAATATCTATTTCACTGACAGGAAGAGCCTCGCATATACCTTTAATAACTGCAAATCCAACAGCTATTTTATCAGCATTATCATAATTTACACCTTTGATTTTTCTGATTTTATCAAGTTCAAGCCCTTTAATAAAATCAAAGGTTTTATCAATCGTCTCCTTTGAAATCTGATAATTATTGTCTATATCAAGAGGATAACGCTCAAGCTTCTTCGCAATTTTTCCCATTGCAAGAAAAGCATTTCCAATACCAACAAATTTTACATTCTCTTCTTCTTCAAATGTTATCCCGCAATTTGCAGCCTTCTTTTTGATAAACAAAGTAAGTTTATCAAGGTCTTTTTCTGTTTCATTTGCATTAAACGTCCCAAAAGGTATAGTTGCACTTTCAATAATAGTCCTTCTATTATATTTCACCACATAACTTGCAAAAGCACCTATATACACAAAAACACCCTTTGCATTGTCTATCGAATTTACAACAGAATTAAATAAATATTTGATATAATCTTCATCACTTAAAAGTGAAAAGTTAATTCCTGTATTATTATAAATCTCGTCGATAAAACCACGATAGTTTCTTGCACGGGTCATAAAATTTGATGAAACTGCAAAGATTTTTTCAACATTAAATTTTTCAATCATTTTGCGATATATTTTAAGCACACTCAAAATCTTGTTTTTCATTTGAGGACTTAAAAGTTCGTCTCTAAAAACCTCTTCACCCAAACTTAAAGTTTGGCTTTGAGAAAGTGACAAATTGTATTTGCTTCCACTCACTTTAAATATTGACAATTTGAGAGCCGATTCGTTAAGCTCTATAATCGCTATTTTTTCCATTATATCTCCTTTAATCAAGTTTAATCGCACCTACTGGACAACTTGCCTCACATGCTCCACAATGAATACATTTATTTCTATCTATCACAGCCTTACCATCTGTATCAAAACTTATAGCACCAACTGGGCAAATATTAACACAGGTTCCACAACTTATGCATTTATTCTTATCAATCATTTTTTCCTCCGTTTGGAGATATTCTAACATATTTTCAGCTTAAAGTAAACTGATTTTTTAATAATATTTCTATTTTTTAATAGCTTTAAAACCTTGATATAAAGACAATACACAAAGAAATACACCGAAAGCAATTCTGAGATACTTTGAAGGCATGACACCAGCAATTATAGCACCTAAAAATGAGAAAACAATGCCACTCAAAATGATAAAAATTAGACCTTTTGTTTCAAGATATCCATTTTTAAAATGAATGATCAGCGAAAAAAGAGCCATCACCAAAAATGCCACCAAATTTATACCTTGACTAAGTTTTTGCTCAAAACCTAAAAATATAGTAAGTAGCGGAATTAAAAGTGTCCCGCCACCCATTCCAAGTCCGCCGAAAATACCTGAAATAAAGCCAAACAAAATATATAAAAAAATGTTTAAAATCATATTATCAACTTAATCCCCCCTACAAACATGACTATTGCAAAGATAATTCTTACAGCTTTTGGCGGAAGAAATTTTAATGCAAAAGAACCAATGATTCCACCTATCACAACTCCAGTTCCTACAGTAATAAGTGGAAGCGAACTTATAAATCCATTAAAAACATAGATAAATGCTGAAATTAAACTTAAAGGAAAAATCACTAAAATAGCTGTCGCATGAGACTTTTTAGCATCAAGTTTCAAGACCTTTTGAAGAAGAGGAACACATATCATTCCCCCTCCACCACCAAAAAATCCATTTAAAAATCCAATTATGCTGCCAGTGATAATAAGCAATAATTTTTGTTTTGAAGTAAATTTTTTTGACATTTTTAAACGATTTTCATTAACAAATTTTTCATGGCTAAACTGTTGTTTTTTTTGGATATTTTTCTTAATTTCAGTTAAATTTAACGATTTTTTACCATTTTTTAACATTTTTTTTGATTTTTTTGTCAAATTATCTTTATTATCATTAAATTGACTTGTCTTTTTTTGACGGGTTTTGTCTTTTTTTATTTCCTTCATAATATTTTCCTTAACTGTGAAACACTTTAATTTAACAATTGTTTTTTGCCACAATAGTAGAATTAAAAGATTATATAAATATTATGAATAAATATTTAAATTTTATTTGATTGTTTGCAAGAAATGTTGTATAATATTTAGGTAAAATTATAAAAGGTGGAACATGATTAAAAAAAGATACAATTCAAATTCTAAATGTTTAAAATTATGTGCTATATTTCTTTTCCCTTTTGCCCTATTTGGTGGAATTGCACTCACTACAAACAACCAAACCATTGCGTCAAGTGAAAGTTATGTAAGATATTACAATGAAAAGGTAAATTTGACAAACTCAAACTTTGAACAAGGTGCAACTCCATTCGCAAAAGGAGACTCGCTTGCTGGTTGGAATGCTATTGAAAAAGATAGTCATGCAACTGGTATGCTTATTGATGTTGGCAGAGGCACAAATAGTGATGACTCTTCTGAAACTACAACCTTTTCAAACAACAAAGATGACTATATGCTTTCTGCTAATCCTGGTGCACATGGAAAAGACAGCAGAATTTTGATGATCAATTCTAAAGAAAAATTGGCTCAAAAAAATATTGAAGCGTTTTTGGGATATAGGTCAAGTTCTATCACTTTGGAAGCAAACTCAAATTATGTTTTCTCAGTCTCTGCAAAAGCGATGAAAAATGGTGATGAGTATGTTCAAGGTTCAATTTATTTAAATGGTCTTGTCGACAAAGATGGTCAGACTATTAAGCTTGGATATGAAAACTTTTCAAATAGCACATGGAGGGAATATTATTTCTTTGTTTCTACAGGTGCTTCATCACAAACTGTCACTCTTGATCTCTATCTTGGTGCATCAAATGGAACAAGAAGTGAAGGTGCTGTTTTCTTTGACAATGTGAATATCACAAGATACTCTCAAAATCAATTTTTTGAATTAAGTCAAGCTTATGGATATGAAAACGAAGATATAAAATTTATTAAATATAAAAATAACAATGAAATTTCTTCTGATCAAGAAAAATCTATCTTTTTAATCAATGAGTTGCAGGAAAAATATTATATTTATGAAAACTTTGAAGAACAAATTGATGAAGATAGTGATGCTCTTGGACAACACTGGCAAATTATTGCTGGAGGAAGGTCAAATGCAAATGCACAAATCCTTGATGTCAGAAACACCTCTCAAAAAGATTTTGAAACTTTGACAGGTCATAATTATGTTGGTGATGATTTCTCGCATAACAATAATCAAGCTCTTGTGCTTTGGACAAATACAAACAATAATTATTCAAGCAATGGTTTCATTGGTGTCAAATCAGAAGATATCAAACTTGAACCTCATTCTGTATATAAAGTAAGCTTGAAAATGAAAGTTTCAGACGGGCTTAAAGGTGCTTTTACTCTTAAAGTCAATGAAAGCGATTTTATCTACACTGCATACCCTACACTTTTAAATAGTGACAGCAGTGCAAAAAATTATTATGCCCTTCAAAGCGGTCAAACAAGCGGAATCACTTCAAACGTAACAAATGCCTGGACAAATGATTATCAAACTGTGGAAATGTTTATCAAATCACACAGCATGTTTACAACTGCAGTCAATCTTGAATTATGGCTTGGCGATAGTTCAAACAAAGCTGAAGGCTGCGTTGCTATTGACAACATAATGATAGAGCGTGCTTCTTATGAAACATTTTCAAATGCATCAAACCAATATGAATTTAAATGGAATGAAGCTAATGAATCTGAAAACGACAGCTTTAAAAATTCTAAGTTTAACAAATCTGAAGTTGAAACAAACGATGGGAAATTCCCAGTAAAGGCATCAGAGTGGACTATAACAAAAGAAAATGACAAAATAAATGAAAGCGGAATAATTTATCTTGCCGACAAAGAGGCTTATGACAACCTCTATAAAGATAAAAATTATCTTTGGGCAGGAATTAATCCAAACAAGACAAACAATCCAAATAACGTTTATATGATGTTCAACAAAGAAAACAGTTTTCAATCACTGCTCTCTTCAGCATCAACAATAAACGCAAATTCCTATTATAAATTATCATTTGATTATTACAACCAATTCTTCTCAAATTCAAACGAGTCAAAAATAAAAGTTGAAGTAATTGACGAAAATGATATAGTTTTATTCTCAAAAGATGATGTTCAAAGCCTTGATGCATGGGCAAGTATGGATATTTATATCCGCACTGCAGAAACAGTGGCACATTCTATTCAAGTAAAAATATCACTTGGCGAAGAAGACAATAAAGTTGGCGGAATTGTTTATTTAGACAACTTTACTCTCACTTCAAGTGAATCTTTCAGCGAGGCTTTTGCAAATGCTGAAAACAAATCAGACCTGACAAATTATTATCTCAAACTAGATGGATCAGAGTTTTCAGGTATTAAAAACTCTCCTGCTTATACTTTTAAGGTTGATGAAGTGTATGATGCAAACTTTGGCACTGAAAACAGTGGCAACATTGGTGGAATAGCACATGGCAAAAACAATGATTTTGGAATTATAAATGAAAATAATCTTTTGGTAATTTCAAATAGAGTTGCCTCAAGCACTACCCTTCAAACAAACTTCAATCTTTCAATGAGTGCAGATAGTTTTTATGAGCTTTCTTTTGATCTTGCAACTTTCTTCGGGGAAAAAGCAGGAACAACAGATAAAGATCATAAGGAATGTAAATATGGCTTTAAAGTGACAATCGATGGCTATGAAGCTGTAAGTGAAATAATTGGCGATGGTGAACTTAAACCTTATAAAATATATTACAAAAGTTCAAGTGAAAGCTCAAATCCAAAAATTTCATTCACATTGATATCTGATTGCGATAACTCTTTGGGGACTGCAATAATTTCTAATTTGAATTTTACTTCCTCTGATGAAGCGACTTATGCCAACCTGTCAAGTCAACCAGGTTTTGAGAAGAGTATTTTTAAGGCAACAGTATCAAATGAAAACACTCAAACTCCTGATGATGACACTGATACAGACACAGACAATACAGACACTTCATCAGCAAGTTCAACTTGGATTTTAATTCCTTCAATTATTATGGGAGTCGCACTTATTGTGGCCATAATCGGAATGATTTTTAAAAGAATTAAAATTAAGAAGATTGATAAAATCAAGAAGGAAAGCTATGACAGAAAAATCAGTGTAAATCATGATATAATAATGGCAGAAGCTCAAAAGAAGAGAGATTTTGAAGTGCAAAATTTACAGGCTGCAAAAAATCGTCTCTTAGAAGAAAGGCAGCTTATTGAGCAAGAGCATAAAGATTATGTAAAAGAACAACGCACGGCAACTAATGGCAAAATTTCAAAAGCAATTGAAACTGAATTTAAGAAATATAATGCAAATGTTGCAAGACTTGATGAAAAAATCAACATCTTAAATGAAAAAATAGAAAACTGCATGACTGCTGACTATCTACTTTCTATCGAACGTAAACTTATTATGGAAGAAGATGAAAGGCTTACTGCTGAGCGAAGAGAAAGAAAAGCTCTTGAAAAGGAAATGAGAAAAAGAAACAAATCTGAAAAATAATCATTTTTGAATTTTGCTTTAATCTCAAATGTTGCAAGCTATCAAAAAAAAGGAAGAATTAAATCTTCCTTTTTTTATTGTATTTATTAAACTAATCAAAACGTTGACAAAAAATTATTCATCGTCATCATCATAATCTTCGTCTTCCTCATCCTCGTCATCATCAAAGTCGTCATCATAGTCATCTTCTTCATAGTCGAAATCATCTTCATCTTCAAAATCTTCGTCAAAATCATCATCTTCGTCGACTTCTTCACCTACATCTTCAAATTCATCATCACCAAAGTCAATTTCATCGTCTTCAGCAAATTCAAGCTCTGAATCCATATCATCATCAAGCATGCCAGATTTTGTAAGATCATTTACTGATGCCATTTCGCCAAGTTCATCATAAACAGAATCTTCATTATCATCAGAAACCATATAATCTTCCCAATCAGATGCAAGGTCACCATCTTCACTTCTATGTTCTTTCAAGCAACTTGGACACATGATTTCATCTGCTTGAATATAATTTGTTTTGCAAATAGGACAAAGTTCAAGATCTACGTCATCAAGATCATCCTTCTTTGCTTCCATTTCTGCTTTACAAACAGAACAGTATTTGTCTTTCTTTTGTATATAATTGAGTTCACATCTAGGACATCTTATATAAACAGGTTTTTTCATATTTACTCCTTATAATTTTTTGATATTTTTTAAATACAAAACATCTTTTAATTTCCTTTATATGTTTCTATCACATTATACAATGCTCTTTATAAAAAGTCTATTATTTTTATCAAGTTTTTTCACTTTTTTGAAACTTTTTTTATTTAAATTTATTTTTTATTTTTCTCTTCCAAATTCGCTTCAGCTTGGCTTTTTCTTAAATATAATGGGACTAAGTTTTCAGGACTTGTAAGAATATTTTTATGTAACAATTTTGTGGAAAGCTCCAGTAAATCTTGGGCAGAAGGCTCTATAAAAATTTCACATGGAGCTTTCTCTTCTATGAGACCTATTTTTTTAATTTCCATATTTTCAAGTTCATTTTTCTCTACTAGTCTTTCCTTGCCAATTTTTTCTCCTTTGTTTGAAAATTCACACACATAATACAAGTTGCTTAATGCATCAATCACACAACAGAAATTGTCATCAGGCTTAAATTTTTTAATATATGTATATGCCATAAGCTCATTTGAAGTGACTGTGACAAGTTTTTTTTCTCCGCCACCTGCCATAAACCCCTTTATAAGAGCTATTCCAATTCTAAGCCCAGTAAAAGAGCCTGGACCTATAACAAGAGAAAAAGAATCTGTTTGTGAAAGCTTGCAATTCATATTTTCAAGTGTATTGTCAATTACAGGAAGGATGCTTTCTGCATGCTTGCAATCTGAAGGTATTTCCGTGCAAGCAATTTTATCATTAATTGAAATTGCTATTAAAGCTTTCTTAAAAGCTGTAGAAATTGCTATCATAATTTTCCTCCACTGCTTGCTATTACAATTTTTCTCTTTGTGGAATCAATGTTTTCAATCTTTATTTGTATATGCGGACATTTGATAAGTCCATCCACCTTTTCAGGCCATTCAACCAAAACAATGCCATCAAGAGTATTAAGATTAAAATACTCATCAAAGCCAAGTTCTTGTGCTTCAGATAAATCTTCAAGCCTATACATATCAAAATGATAGACTGGCACTTTTCCTTTCTCGTAAACATTCAATAATGTAAATGTTGGACTTGTGACAAGCTCATCAGAACCAAGTCCCTTTACAAAACCTTTGACAAAATGTGTTTTTCCAGCACCCAAATCACCAATCAAAGTAAAAACAACACCTTTGCCAACAGTCCTTGCAAGTTTTTCACCAACAAGCATTGTTTCATTTTCATTTTTAGTAATAATAGACAATATTTCTTCCATATGTTCTCCTAATCTAGGTTATTTTTTTTATTTGAATTTTTTGTAATATAATTGAAAACTATTATAGATATGACCGCAAAAACCGTGCCTAGTGCTATACCAAATAATGTATCAGTAAAATAATGTACACCTAAAAACATTCTTGAAATAGCTACAACAAGTGGCAACAACAAGATTGTAAAAGTGCCAAGACCTTTAGTCCAATTAGACTTTGTCGAGATAAAAAGGGTGTAAATTAGATAAGTCGCGAACATGCCAACGCAAAGACTATGCCCTGAAGGCATACTATATCCATCCTCGTTTCCATAATTGATAATATCATTATAACTTTCAAAAGGACGAGGTCTGGCAATTATGTGCTTTAAAGCAAAGTTTAATACCGATCCTATGCAAAAGACTAAAACTAAAGCTATACTTAGTTTTTTATTTTTCATAAATACAAATAAAAAGGTCAACAACAAGCCTAAATAACTTCCAAGCCAAGTCACTATTTGAAAAAAAGTCAACCACCCTGTCGTTGCATTTGACTGAAAAAAGACTATGATATCATGTTCGAACTTCATAATAGTTATATTGTAACAAATTTCTTAAAAAAAAACAACAGAATTTGTTTAATCTGCTGATTTTTTCAAAATTGCTATCAAAAATCCATCGTCTATATCATATAAAGTTGTTTCAAAGTCATTATCTTTTTGAATGTCAGATAAAAATGCCTTCATATTATTAAACATGGTTCGATTTTTATGCGTGACCTTCTTTTGATCTTTTAATAGTCCACCCAAAAGAATATTATCGGCAAACAATATTCCGCCACCTTTCAAAAGAGTTTTTAAATATGGAAGATATTTGATATATTGACCTTTTGGTCCATCTAAAAAGATAAAATCAAACTTTTGCCCTTTCACTTTCAATTTTGCTATCTCTTCAAGTGCGTCTCCCAAGATTAAAGTTGTCCTATCATTAAGACCAGTTTTAAGAAAATTTTGCTGTGCCTCTTTATATCGTTTTTCGTTTTTTTCAATTGTCGTGAGAAATGACTTGTCATTTTGCAATAGCATGATAATCCCCGAATAGCCAATTGCTGTGCCTATTTCAAGGATATCTTTACATTTTTTTTTATTTAAAAGTGAAACAATTTTATTTATTGTGTTGTCACGAACAATAGGCACAAAATTTTCTTTTGCCTCTTCTTTTAATTTTTTCAATACTTCTTCTATTCTTTCCATTTTTTTAGCCTAAAGTAACTATTGTCAAAATCATAGGACGACGTTTTGTTCTTCGGAAGATGAAGTTTGAAACATTTCTTCTAAGCGAAGATCTGATCATTGTTGGATCAACTCCACGAAGATCAGCTTCTTTTAATGATGCAATAATGCATGCCTTCGCATCTTGCACAAAACTTTCTTGTTCATCAGCATAAACAACTCCACGTGTGATAATGAAAGGATCACCAATCACTTCACCAGCGACATTGTTGATGTTGACACAAACGACGCAAATTCCATCTTCTGAAAGTTGTTTTCGCTCACGCAAAACATTGCTGTCCATGTCACCAATTCCAATTCCATCAACAAGTCTTTGCCCTGCTTTGACTGTTTTTACTGCTTTCATCGAGTTTGCAGTAAGTTCAACTTGCATTCCAATACTTGGAAGAAGAATGTTACGTTCTTCCATGCCAAGACTCATTGCAAGTTCTTTATGAGTTTTAAGATGTCTATATTCACCATGCACTGGCATAAAGAATTTTGGCCTTACAAGGCTGTGCATAAGTTTTAATTCCTCTTGGCATGCGTGACCAGAAGTATGGACATCAGCAAGTTCATCATAGATTACGTCTGCACCCAATTTATATAATGCGTTGATTACATTATAAACATTTTTTTCATTTCCAGGTATTGGTGAAGCTGAAAGAATAACAAGGTCATTTTGTCTTATTTTAAGGTTTTTAAATTCACCAGAAGCCATTCTAGTCAAGGCACTCATTGGTTCTCCTTGACTTCCAGTAGTCATAATAAGGATTTCTTTATCATCCATCTTGTCAACTTTTTCAAGGTCAACGATATTATCACGATTAAATTTTAGTTCGCCAAGTTTTAAAGCCACCTCACTGACATTTATCATGCTTCTGCCAGTGAAAGCAATCTTTCTGTTATATTTCTCTGCAATGCTTAATATTTGTTGCATTCTGTGAATATTTGAGGCAAAAGTTGCAACAATGATACGATTGTTTGCATGATTTTTGATAATCTCTTCAAGTGTCCTTCCCACAGATTTTTCACTCATAGAGTATCCTTTTCTGCATACATTTGTGCTTTCACACAAAAGCAAAGAAACACCTTTGCGCCCTATTTCACCAAGCCTTGATAAATCTGTCATCTCGCCGTCTATAGGTTCATAATCGATTTTAAAATCGCCTGTATGCACAATTGTCCCAGCAGGAGTTGATATTGAAAGAGCAAGAGCACCAGCAATTGAATGGCTGACCTTTATAAATTCAATCACAAAATTTCCTATTTTAAGCACGTTTCTAGGTTTTACTGCAACCCATTTATATTTCACCTTTGGATGCTCTTTCATCTTATTTTCAACGAGAGCTAAGGTAAGTCTTGAGCCATACACAGGCATTTGAACCTGTTCAAGCAAGAAAGGAACTGCTCCAATATGGTCTTCATGACCATGCGTAAGCACAAGTGCCTTGATTTTATCTTTGTTTTCAATGACGTATGACATATCTGGAATAACAATGTCAATGCCAGGAAGATCGTCGTCAGGGAAAGTTAAACCTGCGTCAATTATTATGATTTCATTATTGTATTCAAGTGCGGTCATATTTTTTCCAATTTCCCCCACTCCTCCTAAAAAAGTAATTTTTAATTTGTTGTTGTTCATTTTATCTCCTTTATTTTTATTTTAGTTTATCATTTTATTTTTTATTTGAAAGATTACTTCAAAAATACATCACTATAAAAAGCGATATAATATGCAAAAATTTTCATTTTACAAAACAAGAGTGAACTCTTTTATGAAAATTCACCTTTGTTTATTGGCTTATTTTAATTATATTATTGATTTTTGCACTGACAATTAAATTATATACTTCGCATCTTCAAGTTTATCAACTTCTTCAAGTCTCTTTGGTGAAAGGATTGTATCATTATCAACATAAAATCTCATGCCCTGACTTGAAAAGAAACAAACCATCTCAAAAATATGGATAAATGCAGGAACGATCGGAAGTATTATAATTATTGAATAAAGACCAAGCACCATTGAAAGCACAACTGTAAGTAGGTAAACTATAATTGCGGTTGAAAATACACGTGCACCTCTGCGAAGCACTGCCCTCATTCCAATTGTATATGATGAAAGAATATTATGGTCATAAACCACCTTTGCAGGTGCCCAGCCTGCATTGAAAAGTTCTTTAATAGACATCAAAACAGCTGTCAATATTACAAAAACAAATGGCATAAAGTGGTCAAAAATATTATTATTGACTCTTGTCAAAGACCACATTCCAAGCACAATCAATGCATTGAAAGGCAAAGTATAAAACACTTTAAAAACAGAATAAGAAAGGCTTGTCTTTAAGGTTTTAAGAAATGTCCCAGTGAAGCTTTGTTTTTGACATGCTGACATATATCCATACATAAGTTCACAAGTCACAACCTTACCAATATTCATAAGAATTGGCAAAAGCAGAAAAATAATCACGCAAAAATAAATGCCTATTCCGATATTTTTGGCAAACATAATCTGAAAGAAAAATATTACAAAATTTACAACTATTGTAAGAGCCTTTGCAAAAGATGCACCATAAAGTGTTCCAGTGTCCCATACTGAAGCAAGGTCTGCTTTTACACTTGCAAGATTGAAATAATCAAAGTAATTTTGATAAAAAACGGCAAGCAAACCCACACAAACAGCAATAGATAAAATATGGTAAACAAGAAGTTTCCATACTCCAGCAAAATTTGCACATAAAAGTCTACAAGAATTTTTAAACATCATAATTTTTTTTGCCTATCAAATAGTGTTTTTAAGTCAAATATATCAACTTAATATTCATTCATATTTATTTTACAACAAAAAAACAAATTTGGCAAGAAAAATCTTGTCAAATTTGCAATTTTATCCACTAAATATTGTGTTTTACTTCAATAATTTTATAAACTATCTCGTTATCACCGCCCATCTTCACTACAACGCGGTCACCAACCTTCTTTCCAATAAGAGCAGCTCCTACTGGAGAGTTGTTGCTGATAATGCCCTTTGCAGGATTGCTTTCTGTCGAGCCAAGAATTTGAAGCACAAGATTTTCATCAAATTCTTCATCATAAACTGTGACAGTTGAACCAATACTTACCTCACCTTCAACGGCAGAATTGTCTATAATTTGGCAATTGAGAAGAATATCTTCCATTTCACGTATTTCAGCTTCAATTTGACCCTGTTCTTCTTTTGCTGCATCATATTCAGCATTTTCAGAAAGATCACCAAATTCTCTTGCGATTGCAATTTTTTCACTGGCTTCAATCCTTCTTGTTGATTTATAATAAGCGAGTTTTTCCTCTAATTGTTTTTTGCCTTCAGCTGTTAAAAAATGTGTCATAATAAACTCCTTTTATTTATTTAAAAATGTCACCCGTCATGTAAACGACAAAGCAACATTTTGATTTTGCGAATTTTCCCTTTTATATTATATGTATTATTGATTAAATTGTCAACAATATTTATTAAATTTGAATTTTTTTCTTTTAAATGCGAAAGATAATTGTATCGGAGGGTTTGTTATGATAACTATTATCGCATTTTTACTTACACTTATCGGTTCGGTAAATTGGCTTATGATAGGGCTGCTTCAATATGATTTTGTAGCAGGAATATTTGGCTATCAAGCCAGCATATTGTCAAGAATTATATATATCATTGTTGGTGCATCAAGTATTGTATTGGTTTTTAAACTTTTTAAAGGCAAAGGCACATTAAATATACTTTCAAAAAGAAACAAAAAAGACCTTGCAAATAAAATAAACAAAACTAAGGAAGAAAAAGCTTTTGAAAAAGATAGTTATGCCCATGCTTACAACGTGGAAAGCGGAGAAGATAATTTCAGAGATTTTGATGAAGATGAATTGCCACAAAAAGATCATCCAGCAGGATTATTTGATGAACATTTTGATGATCGAGGTAGACAATGAGTTATCGCAATCTTTCACTAATCACAATCATCGTCATCTTTATTGGGTGTATATTTGCATCATTATTTTTCAATCTCTTTTAAAAATTGATTATTTATGATATTTACTATTAGAATTTATCATAAAACTTCGATAAATCTGTTCAAGCAAAATTACTCTTGCCAAATTGTGAGGAAAAGTTGCCTTACCAAAAGACAATTTGTCCTCTATTTTTGTTTTTACAGCGTCACTGACGCCATAAGAACCACCAATGACAAAAGTTATCGTGCTTGTCTGCAAGGAAAGTGATTTTATTTTATCTGCAAACTGCTCACTTGAAATAATTTTGCCATTCACATCAAGCAAAATATTTTTCCCAGAAAGAGAATGAATTATCTCCTCGCCTTCTACATTTTTTATTTTTTCAATATTGTCAAATTTATTTTGCTCAACAAGTTCAACAATTTCAAGCTTGCAAAATCTTGATAATCTTTTCTGATATTCTTCAGCCGCATCAATCCAAAATTTTTCTTTTAAATTCCCAACACAAACCACTCTTATGGTAATCATAATATTCCCCAAATAAATGTAAATAATGTCAAAACACCAACAATTGCAAAAGCTGTAAAAAGAATAATTTTAGTTATATTATCAAAAATGAAATCCTTTTCATCATTTCTACACTTATTTTCAATATCACTTTCCCAACCTATCTGTCTTGACAAAACTTGATATATAGAATCAAAATTTTGGATAAACATATTTTGAAGCATTTGATCTGAAATTTCTATATTGATGCCGTTTGTGATATTTTTCACTTCCTGCAAATATTTCTCTCTTTCATAATGCTCAACCATAGCACGCTGCATTTTGTTCATTCTGCTGAAGGTAGAATACTTGAAAAGTTTTTTAAGCAGATAAATCAAAAGATAGAAAAGTGTGATAATTAAAAGTATCATAAAGGCAAGACCAAGAATTGGACTATTTAAAAGCCAAGATTGAAGGATAAAGAAGCCTTTTTCAAGCCCTAATCCATGAAAACTTGAAAATCCCATAAATACAGAAATAGCATTATTCATAAAATGGATAATCATTGCAGGAATAATACTTTCACATCTTAGCGACACATATCCTACAAGCAGACCAATCATTGTAGCATAGAAAAATTGTTCAATATTAAGATGCAACAGTCCAAATAGCAGTGCTGAATATATGATTGCTTTTTTCGCACCAAGTGGCAAAAGACCTTTCAAAAGAAGTCCACGATGAGCCACTTCTTCACAAATTCCTGGCAAAACAGCGGTTATAATAATATTGACAATCAAAAGCCAGAATGGATAAGAAGTCATTGAGCCGCCACCACTTGAAAATTGATATCCAAGTGCAGAAAGGAAAGCATTAAAAAAAGTTGTAATAAGGACATTTAAAATATAAACAACAATTCCAATTAAAATAGTAACAATCACTTGCTTGAATGAAATCTTTTTAAAGCCATAATATTTAAAAACATTTTTAGGCTTGCTTTTTATAAGCCCTGAAAAAAGAAAAATTGATACCAAAAACAATAGCCCCACTTGAATGATTATATTTAGGACTAAATCTCCAACAAAATTATTTAGAAAACTAAGTATTCCAAACGCAGAAAGCATTCTGATTGTTGCAAAAACTACAACAATCAGAAGATAACATATTAAAGTGACCCTTAGTAATTTATTTTTAAAAGACATGTTCTCCTTCTTTTCCTTTTGTATTTTATTCATATTTATCTATATTAATTATAAAACTTTTGTTACTATTAATAAAAATATGTAAAAATATGCGTTTTCTTATACATAAATCATGCTAAAATCGCTACAATCGTTGCTAAAATAAATAAAACTACTCCAACTGCAAGCGAAATATACACATAAATTGACGTTTTATGTGATGTCCTTTCATGTTGAACTTTGCTTTGATGATTAAAATAAAATCTATCTATAATATAGCAAATTGCAAATGTCACAAATAAAAGCCCTATTGCAATAATATAAAACCACCAAGCCCCACCAATTGCAAATGAGAAACCTGTCATATTTTCAACAAACGTCAAAGTAACAACCAAAAAATTGTTTACAAAGTGGATTAAAACAGAACTGACAAGAGAGCCTGTCCTAAGAACCACCCATCCCATAATACATCCTAAAATGAAAGGATAAATAAGTTGTTGCAGACTTTGATGCATTATTGCAAACATGAGTGCAGACAATAATACTGCTGAAACGTCATTAAAACGACTTCTAAGCCCATGAAGCACAACACCTCTAAACACAAATTCTTCCCCTATCGCAGGTAAGATTGCTAGAGCGAGAATTGAAAGAAAATATTTCCCCCAACTTGTTGGATTTAGCATTGAAACATTTTCAGTCAGTGGAAAGCCTATAAGCTTAAGCAAATTGTCAAAAGCACCTATAAAATATTGAATACCAAAAAGAGAAATAATGCCAATGCCAATCAATATTAGATATGTATGCCATTTCATTTTAAAGTTTATGTTTAAAGCTTTAAAACTTATCTTATTACTTTTATTATAGATTAAAACAATTGAAATTAAAAGCAAAAAAGTGCAAATAGAAAAAGCAAGATAATAGCCTATTGAATCTGTTATCGCTTCAATCTTGACTTCTTTGCCACTTGCAATTTGCCCTGCAATAAAAGAAAATAAAAAAGCCATAACAAATGGTGCGAGAAGTGCAATTAAAAATACCTTTCCACTGTCATCATCTCTATAAATATTCCTTTTTTCAAAAACTTTTGAATTTTCTTGTAAATTATCTTTCATTTGTTCTCCCAAACAATATATACTATTTTACTACATATTTACCAAAAAAGCAATAAAAAGCCTTTACATTTTAAAAAATATTCTTTAAAATAAATTTATGATAAATTTTATGGAAGAAGCTTTTAAAGAAGCAAACAAGGCTTACAACGAAGATGAAGTGCCAATTGGTGCTGTCATCGTCATAGACAAT
Source organism: uncultured Clostridia bacterium (assembly GCA_947062475.1). Lineage (GTDB taxonomy): Bacteria > Bacillota > Clostridia > Christensenellales > UBA1242 > Caccovivens. Next base: position 608 of record CAMSQA010000010.1, on the reverse strand, counting down.
AAGATAGTTTCTCGCGGTCACAACAACCGCGAAAAAAGCCAAAATGCAATCAAACATGGTGAAATCATCGCAATTGAAAAAGCTTGCAAAAAATTCAAGTCATGGAGACTTGAAAATGCAACTCTTTATGTGACATTAGAACCCTGCCCTATGTGTGCTGGTGCAATTGCAAATGCAAGGATTTCAAAGGTCGTTTATGGCTGCAAAGAAAAAAGTTCTGGCGATAATTTATGCGAAAAAATTTTGACAAGTCAAAGACTAAATCACAAGGTTGAAATGGTATATGACGAAAGCATGAGCGAAGATATTTCAAATCTTCTTGCAAATTTTTTCAAGAATAAAAGAAAAAACACTTAAAATAAAGTGTTTTTTTTATTTTTTATTAAATTTTAGATGAATTAAGCATTGCGAGGCATTTAAGATATGAAACAAGCAAGGCAAGGCTCGAACTCTAGTCAAGACAGGAGCTTATTTGATATAAGTGACTGATTTGGCTAGATGTTTAGCAAACGCAGCATTGCGACTTTTATCGCAGACAATTTCAGCATGGTGAGAAACAAGCAAGGCAAGGCTCGAACTCTAGTCAAGACAGGAGCTTATTTGATATA
>CAMSQA010000009.1 GCA_947062475.1 uncultured Clostridia bacterium | reverse complement strand
ATTGTTGTCGCTGATTAAAGCGCAATGTATGGGAGTTTAGCTCAGCTGGGAGAGCGTCTGCCTTACAAGCAGAATGTCACAGGTTCGAGCCCTGTAACTCCCACCACAAGTATTTTTATAAAGTAAAAATACTGATAATAGTGTTATACAATACACTAAATAAAATTTCCGATATTATTGGAAACAAATAAACGTCTTGCGCATATAATACAATGCGCCGTAAAAAAACACAATATGGCCCGGTAGTTCAGTTGGTTAGAACGCCAGCCTGTCACGCTGGAGGTCGTGGGTTCGAGCCCCATTCGAGTCGCCATAACCCTATGGGTTAAATTAAAACTAAAAAAATTTCAACAATTATTTTTTTTGTGAAACTTTTAGTGTTAAGCCCTGATAGCTCAGTCGGTAGAGCAAAGGACTGAAAATCCTTGTGTCGGTGGTTCGATTCCACCTTAGGGCACCATCGTGCCAAAGTGGAGTGGAACTCAAATCATGTAGGTATAAAGTTCATATCCGCATAAAGGCAGGCTAGTTTGATATAAATTAGAGCTTTTGTGTAGACTTCATGAAGCACTGTGCTGGTGTGGCTCAATGGTAGAGCAGCTGACTTGTAATCAGCAGGTTGAAGGTTCGATTCCTTTCACCAGCTCCAAACAAAGCACCTTTAAAGGTGCTTTAAATTTATGGGTAGGTTGCAGAGCGGCCAAATGCAACGGACTGTAAATCCGTCGACTTCGTCTTCGATGGTTCGAATCCATCCCTGCCCACCAAACAAAATACACCATATATCATGGTGTATTTTATTTTTGTTTTATTTGAGTCTATAACATTGCATATTTAATTGTGAAATTATTTTATAATAATTTTCACTCATAATTTAAATTTTTACAGAAAAAAAGGTTTTGCCCATGTCTTTCAAGCAAAACCTTTACTTAGGAGATCTAGTTTTTTCAACTAGTCTTTATTATTATAATATATAAAATTTAATAAGTCAAACGAATTTTTAAATTATTTTACAAAATTATAAAATATTTATAAAAATATATTGTTTATGATAAACATTATTATTTGAGGGTGGAAATAGTTTAAATAAAAAAGCTTTGCTCAAATTTAAGCAAAGCTGATTTGGGAGAACTGCTGTCTTTTATAACAGCCATTATTAGTATAATTTATGTTTATAAAAATGTCAACAATTTTTTACAATATTTTACAAAAATTTAAAAAAATTATAGTTTTATAAAAAAAATAATATCTATCTAATTTTTGTTCTTTTTTAATCTTTCATTTAAAAAGATTTGCTTTTAAATAATGAAAGATGTAAAATAAAAGAAGAGGTAATTAATGATTAAAAAGACGGTGCTTGTTGTTGGTGCAACTTCTGGTATAGGCAAAGAGATTGTAAAAAAATTTGCAAAATCTGGTTATGATATTTTTGCAACTTTTAATAATGGCAATATTGAAGAGATTGAAAAAATATGTAAAGAATATAATTCAAATCTTTTCTCTTTTTCATTGAATGTAAAAGATGGGGAAATTTTTGAAAGTTTATTTAAAAAAGTTGAAAAAGAAGTAGATTATCTTGATTGTGCGGTCTATTGTTCTGGAATTTCATTTGATGAAAAATTGCTTATAGATGTGGAAAGAGAGGAAATTGATAATATTATTGATGTCAACTTAAAAGGTGCGATTTATTTTGGACGTGAAGCTATGAGATTTTTCAGTAGAAAAAAGTATGGTTCTATAATTTTTATTTCTTCAATTTATGGCATTTATGGTGGAGCTTGTGAGAGTGTTTACTCGGCTTCAAAAGGTGGGTTGATAGCATTAACGAAGGCAATGTCTCTTGAATGTGGTAATTTTAATGTTAAGGTAAATTGTGTAGCACCTGGTTTTATAGAAACCAAGATGACCGAAAAATTTAATGATGAAGAAAGAGAGCAAATAAAAATAAATACTCCTCTTAATAGACTTGGAAGTGGCGAAGATGTTGCGGATGCGGTTGCTTTTTTAGCTAGTGAAGATGCCTCTTTTATCACTGGTCAAGTAATAGAAGTTGCAGGCGGTGCTTGTAGATTTTAAAATTTAATAAAAAAAAGGAAAGGTAATTTACTTTTTCTTTTTTATTTGTCTTTTTTCGGGCAAATCTTTTATTTTTTGCAAAATTGGATGTGATAACATTGTTTTATCTAAGAAAGGTTTGAAAAGGAGGAGAGCATGCATATAAAAAATAAGATTTATAATGGCACCATGTATGTTGTGCTTTGTGGTGAACTTGATGAGCATTCTGCAAGTCATACAAGGATTGTTCTAGATGATATATTTGCAGGTGGAGATTTTAATCAAATTATAATTGATTTGTCCGAACTTGAGTTTATGGACAGCACAGGAATAGGGGTTTTGATAGGACGTTATAAAAAAATGAAAACGAGAAACATACCGATATTTATTTGCAATCCTTCAAAACATGCAGAAAAGATATTTAAAATGACAGGGCTTTATGAAATTATGCCTAAAATCGTTTGATAAAAAAGAAAAGGAGTTTGATATGATTAATTCAAATTTTATGGAAGTAAATTTTAAAGCATTGTCAATCAATGAGGGCTTTGCAAGAATATGTGTGGCTGGTTTTTGCGTGCAATTAAATCCTTCAATTGATGAGATAAATGACATTAAAACAGCTGTATCTGAAGCCGTGACAAATTGTGTTGTTCATGCTTATCCAGCGCAGAAAGGTGTAATTTCATTAAGATGTGAAATTGAAGGTGATTGTATAAAAATTATTGTGAGTGATTATGGTGTTGGGATAAACGACATCGCTCGTGCGAGAGAACCATTTTTTACCACTAAACCTAGTGAAGAAAGAAGTGGAATGGGTTTTGCAGTCATGGAAAGTTTTATGGATAATGTAGAAGTTGAAAAAAATGATAAGGGAGGCACTACTGTGACCATGTATAAGCAGGTTGGTTCTGTCTTACAGGTGGGCAATGCTTGATAACAGCATAATTTTGCAATTGGTTGAAAAAGCTCAACAGGGTGACCAAGAAGCAAAATCGGTGCTTATAGAAGAAAATTCACCGCTCATAAAAAGCGTTATAAAACGCTTTAGAGATAAAGGTGTTGAGTATGATGATTTATATCAAATAGGGTGTATAGGTTTTTTAAAAGCAATAAAGAATTTCAATCCTGATTTTGGTGTAAAATTCTCAACTTATGTTGTGCCTATGGTGATTGGAGAAGTAAAAAGATTTATGCGTGATGATGGCTCTATTAAGGTTTCAAGGGCGTTAAAATCGTTAAATTTGCAGATAAATCGATTTATCGAAGTTTTTTGTCATGATAATCAGCGTTCGCCTACAATAGAGGAAATCTCTTTGCATTTTCAAATTGAACAACAAGAAATAATTTTGGCAATGGATTCTGCAAAAATGCCACTTTCACTTTATACGCCAATTGAGGATGAATCAGAAAATCTTACACTGATTGATCGAATAGAGGCTCAGGATGATGAAAATGGGAAAATGCTTGATAATATAGCATTAAATGAACTTGTAAAAAGACTTGATATTCGCGATAGAAAAATAATCATGCTTCGATATTATTATGATAAAACACAGAGTGAAATTGCAAAAGAATTGAATATATCTCAAGTTCAAGTTTCAAGACTTGAAAATAAAATATTAAATTCCTTACGCAGTAAACTAAGTATCTGACAAAGTTTTAATATTTATAGAAGTTTGTTTAATTTATATTTTTTCAATTAAAAATCCACTAATAATTTTTAGTGGATTTTTTGTAATACTATCTTTTCATTTTAGCCAACTTCATCTGATAAATTTATGACATTATTTGGTTTTAATTTTTTATTGTTTTCCTTTATTTCTTCTATTTTGTCCTCATTTAAAATTCCTTTTTCCTCAATTATTTCTGCTTTTGCATTTACAGGAATTTCATTGATAGCAAAATTATTTAAATTTCCATTATTTATTGCAGCTGGATTTAATCTGTAAGTGTCAATGTTTTTATTGAAAGCGTAAAAGGTGTCTGTATTGCGACAAGGGTTAAAGAAATATCGATTGGTCATCCCATTGTATGGATATCCAAACATTCCGTTGCCCATTATTCCATTTCCATACATACCATAGTTTAATCCATAATTATAAGGATTATTTGCTGGATAAAATGCGTTGTTTATTGGTGCTGAATAATAGCGATTTGGATAGTTTACAGGGTAGTTATAATTTCCGATATTGTTGTTTACGGCATGATTATTACAATCATTATTTGGGCAATTAGTATTATTGTTTTGATTTGTTTGCTCTTCAGTGTCATTTCTTAAATAACTATCAATATTTTTCTTGAAAGTTTTACCATTATTATCTTCATTTTCAATTTTTAAGTTTTCTTGATTCGTATCTTGTTTTGAAAGAGTATTGTCATACATAGATGTATCGTTTATTTCAAAAGAATTTTCTATATTATTTTCACAATTTTCGCAATCTTTGCAGACAAGAATATAAACTTGTTCAAGATTATTATATAAATTGCATAGACAAACAAATCTTTCATTCATGCAATTATTTAATGATATATATAAAGTTTCTGTCATTTCGTTGTCTGAACTTGATTTTTTGACATTCTTTTTGATATAATCCACAGAATTTTTTAATTCTGATTTTGTATTTTTGAGCAGCTGATTATATTTTTTTATATCTTTTGTAAGGGTGTTTATAGAATTAATTTTGCTTTTGCTGAGTTTTAAATTTTCATAAGAACAGGATTTAATATAAGAATTTAAGGAAAGGACTCTTTGTCTTACCTCTTCCTCTCTTGACATATTGGCGTTTGTTAGTGCTTTATAATTGTCTAGTTCTGTTTTTGATCTATTGTAAAGCATTATAGGGCTTACATCTGAGATTTCACTTGAATTAGTCGAGCTTACAATATTTGAAACGTTGTCTAGTTCTTCATTTAAAGAATTTATAGCTTTAGAGCTTCCGTTGGAACATCCAATCATAGTTATGGCAATAAAAATGATTAAAAAAGATAATGCTAATTTTTTGAAATTTAACGCTGATATTTTCATATTTCCTCCAATTGATATATTAATCTATTGTGTGAAAAATAAGGGTTTTTATTCTTAAATGTTTATATTTTAATTTCTTGTCAATAATTAAGCAGGAGATTAATATGGACGATAAAAAACGAAATGAAGCTTACAACAAATATGTAAAAGCTAAACTGCCAAAAACTAGACCTTGGCCAAGTCTTTTTAATTCATTTTTGGTTGGAGGAATTATATGTTGTTTAGGTCAAGGAATAAATGATCTTATTTTGTTGTGGTTTCCAAATATGGCAGAGCAATCGGCATGGGCTTATACTTTGATAGTCCTTATATTTATCGCTTCATTCTTGACAGGTATAGGCATTTACGATAAGATTGGAAAATTTGCTGGTGGTGGTTCTATTGTGCCAATAACAGGTTTCTCAAATTCTATTGCTTCGCCTGCGATAGAATTTAAGCATGAAGGAATTATATATGGAATTTGTGTAAAAATGTTTACAATAGCAGGTCCTGTCATTGTAGTTGGGATAGTTTCAAGTATCTTGGTAGGAATTATTTATCTCTTTATCTAGTGAGGTTGTAATGGGAAAAAGTCAAACAATAATTTTTAAAAATAAACCTGTCATTATTGGCAGTTATTCAATTGTTGGACCAAAAGAAGGAAAGGGTAATTTTGGACCCTATTTTGATTATGTCATGAAAGATGACAGTTTTGGTGAAAAATCCTATGAAAAAGCAGAAAAAAAGATGCTTGAAAGTGCCATTGTTGGGGCAATCGAAGATGCTAAAATAAAACCAAAGGATGTTCAACTTATATTGGCAGGAGACCTATTAAATCAAATTATTTCTTCTTCATATGCAGCAAGAAATTTTGATGTGTCTTTTTTTGGACTTTTTGGTGCGTGTTCTACAATGGCTGAAAGTTTAGCTGTGGGTTCTTCCTTTATTGATTCTAAACACTTTCAAAAGGTGGTGTGTGCAACAGGCTCTCACTTTTCTTCGGCTGAAAGACAATTCAGATTTCCTCTCGAACTTGGAAATCAACGACCACCAACATCACAATGGACGGTGACAGGTGCTGGAGCGACAGTTCTTTCTTCTACAGGAAAAGGTCCAAAAATTTCTATGGCAACTATAGGTAAGGTTGTAGATTATGGTGTGATTGACGTAAATGATATGGGGGCTGCAATGGCCCCATCTGCAATGGACACAATGCTTGCACATTTCAGAGATACAAATACTGTCCCAGATGACTATGATATGATTGTGACAGGTGATCTTGGAAAATTTGGCAGTGAAATTTTGATTGATTTGATGGAACATAACGGAATAAAACTTGGTTTAAATTATAATGATTGCGGTCAGATGTATTTTACAAGAAATCAAAATACTCTTTCTGGCGGAAGTGGCTGTGGTTGCAGTGCAACAGTTTTAAATTCTTATATTATTCGCAAGTTGAGAACTGGTGAACTTAAAAAAGTGCTTTTTATGCCGACAGGGGCATTGATGTCAACAACGGCTGCACAACAAGGAGAATCAATACCTGGAGTTTGTCATGCGATTGTCATTGAAAGTGATGTGGGAAAGGATAGTAAGAAAAACTTTCAAAGTGTTGAAGTGAAAAAGCAAACAAAAACTTCTTCAATAAAATCAAGTCCAAAAGCTAAAAATGAGGAATTATCATTGCAAAATGAAAAAAATGATTTAAATGAAAAAATAAATTCAAAAGATAATGATAAAGAAAAAATGACAGATGGTAGAAAACAAAAGTCTATTTTAAGTTTCAATAGGGAGGAATAAATGTATTATTTATGGGTATTTTTGATAGGCGGATTTATTTGTATGCTTGGTCAGGTTTTAATCATTTATACAAATATTACCTCAGCTAGAATTTTGGTGACATTTGTTTTGATAGGTGTTTTGCTTGAAGCTTTCGGAATTTTTGATCCAATATCTTCCTTTGCGAGAGCGGGTATTAATGTGCCAATTATTGGCTTTGGTGCTTCTCTTGCAAAAGGGGCAATTGGTGCTGTAAAAGCAAAAGGTTTGCTAGGTGCTTTTACAGGTGGACTTGAAGCAACCGCAGGTGGAATTGCAGCAGCAGTAATTTTTGCTTTTATCTTTGCTTTAATATTTAAGTCAAAAACAAAAAACTAATTTTGCATAATAGCACAAATAATAGTAGTATGCGGTTTATACAACATACAATATATAGATTTTGTCAATTTTTTAAAAAAGAGTGCATATATCTATTGTATGCAAACGTGTAAGCAAAGAAAAACAAAAGTGAAATGGTCAGCCAAAAGAAAAATTAGGGTGACCTTTTTTGTAGTTTTTGCATTAATTATTGCATGCGTTTTTTATTATTTTAAAGTTATATGTCCAGTTATTGTCAATCTAAGTGAAGAGAGAGTGCGTTCGGTTGCAACATCAGCTATTAGTGAGGTGGTTGGCGATACGCTTATAAACGAAGGCATATCTTATAATAAACTTGCAAAGATAAAATATTCAAGCGAAAATACCGTTGATGCGATTGAAGTCGATACTGTTCAGGCAAATATTTTAATTAGACAAATTACAAAAGGTGTGCAAGATAAGTTTAATAATCTTGGAAATGAAGGGCTTGAAATTGCTATCGGAACTTTTACTGGTATTCCATTTCTTTATGGTATAGGCTCGACTGTGACAATTCAACTTATTCCTATAGGCACAATAAATACCAAAATAAATTCTAAATTTACCTCTGCAGGCATAAATCAAACCCTTCATCAATTATATTTTGTCGTCAATGCTGGAATAGGAATGATTTTGCCTGGAAAAACTGAAAATTTTAATACAGAACTTGAAGTGCTTTTGTGTGAAAATGTAATTGTTGGAAAGGTGCCTGAAATATACTTCAACGGCGGAGGTATTAAGCCTGTCATATAATAAATTTTTCTAGTAAAACTATTTTAAGTTACAGAATAATAACCATTATTTTGTCATAAACAAAAACAATTTAATTATTTTTAAATAAAAAAAGGAAATTATAGTTTTTTGTAGTATATAAAAATTGTAAGTATTTTTAGATTAAGGAAAATTGTAGACGAGTGCAGAATAAAGGTTATCAAGCCGATTGGCTTTATGAGTTGAAGCAAAAAAACAATATTGTATCTATAATCAGTAAATATATTCATCTTGAACGTAAGGGTGGGCGTTATTGGGCATGTTGTCCTTTTCATCACGAAAAGACGCCATCTTTTAGTGTATCTGAGGATGAAGGCATTTTTTATTGCTTTGGTTGTAAGGAAAGTGGAGACGTAATTTCTTTTGTTCAAAAATATGAATCATGTGATTTTACTCAAGCTATAAGTTTGCTTGCAAAAAATGCAAACATGCAGTTGCCAGAATTTAAGGGGGATAATAAAGCAGTTGAAAAAAAACAACTTAAAGAAAGAGTTTTGAAGATTCTGGATATGACTTATAAGTTTTATCAGGAAAATTTATATTCTCCAGACGCCAAACTTGCTCAAGATTATATTAAGTCAAGAGGATTTACAAAAAGAGAACTTGAAGATTTTAAAATTGGATATTCTTCAAATAGCTATGCCTTAGTTGAATATTTAAGGAGGCAGGGATTTACATACAAAGAAATGTTGGATGCTGGTGTTGTAAATAAAGGCACAAAAGTTCAAGATGGAGAGGGCGAGAAAGAATATTATTATGATGTAATGTCAAAAAGACTTGTTTTTCCTATTTTTAATGCTTTTAATGAATGTGTAGGATTCAGTGCAAGAGTGCTTGTGAAAACTGATATGGCAAAATATAAAAATACATGTGAAACTATTGTTTTTCAAAAGGGAAGGGTTGTATTTGGGATAAACCTTGTTAAAGCAATGAAACAACAAGGTCTGCTTGATAAAATTGTAATAGTGGAAGGTCAAATAGATGTTATTGCAATGCATAGGGCTGGCTTTAAATCAACGGTTGCATGTATGGGCACGGCACTGACAAAGGAAAATGCAAAAGAACTTAAAAAACTTTCAAGTAATGTTGTCTTGTGTTTTGATGGTGATGAAGCAGGCATTTTAGCAACTATTAAAAGCATAATTATTTTGAAAGAAGAAGGTTTTAATGTCCGAGTTGCTTCTATGCCTGAAAAACGAGATCCAGATGAAATAATAAGAGAGCTAGGGGTTGATGCGATGCAGAATATTATAAATGAAGCATTACCAATTACTGATTTTCTTTTAGCCAACGAAATGAAAAAATTTGATTTATCAAAGACTGATGAAAAAGGGAAATTTACCAAAGCTGCAGTGGAAATTATATCAAGGCTGGGGTCAAGTAGTGAAGAGGAAGTGTATCTTGAAAAGCTATGTGACATCACTTCAATACCAATTGATATACTTCGACGTGATTTGGCACAATTGACGAGCGGTGAAGCTAAGAAAAAGCAGGAAAAAGTTGTTGAAAATGTTTTAATTACGCGTGAAAATGGGAATATTAGGGCTATAAGGTTTATATTAGGTTCACTTATATTTAAAAAATCATTTGTTGATAAAAATATTGATTATAAGAAATTATTGCCTCGTCAAGCAGAAATAATTGATGTGGCATTAAAAGGGATTCCTATTTCATCATATTATGATTATTTTGATGTTGATGAAATGCCTATTTTGAAAGATTGTTTGGGAATAGACTTTTCAGAATATGAAAACGCAGACAAACGTTATTTTGACGAATGTGTTTGGTTGATCGCAAGTCAACAATTGACAAATAAGCAAACTGAACTTGCAGAAAAATTTAAGTTATCGCAAGATAGAGATGAAAGAAAAAATATTGCAGAGAAACTTAATAAAATAAGTAAAACTTTACGAGAGAAAAATTTGGAGGATTTTTATGTCAGATAATAAAATTGAAGTCGAGATGAAAAAAATTTTTGATATGGCCAGCAAAAAGGGTTCGATTAATGATGAAGAAGTTTACTATCGACTTTTGAAGTATGATCTTTCGGCTCAGGAAATTCAAAAATTCATTAAAAAAATGGAAACTAATAGTATTAAAATTTTGAAATCTGCCGAAGAAAATGAAAGCGAAAGTGATGAACTTGAATTTACAGGTTTTATGGCTATCGATGATCCTGTAAAAATGTATCTTAAAGATATAGGAAAAGTTCCTCTACTTACCGCTGAAGAAGAAGTTGAGCTTGCAAAAAAAATTCTTGAAGGGGATGAAAGTGCAAAAGCAAGACTTTGTCAAGCAAACTTAAGACTTGTTGTTTCTATTGCTAAAAGATGGGCAAGCACAAATGCTTTATCCTTTCTTGATCTTATTCAAGAGGGCAATATGGGGCTTTTACGAGCCGTTGAAAAATTTGATTATACCAAAGGTTTCAGATTTTCTACTTATGCTACATGGTGGATTAAACAGGCGATAACTCGTGCTATTGCTGATCAATCAAGGACAATTAGACTTCCAGTGCATATGGTGGAAACAATAAATCGTTATTCAAGAACTGTCCGTCAGCTTACACAGCAGCTTTCCAGAGAGCCTTCTTTAGAAGAAGTTGCAAATGCAATGGGAATAAGTGAAAATAAGGTGGTTGAGATCAAAAAGAGTGCACTTGATCCTATCTCACTTGAAACACCAATAGGAGAAGAAGAGGATAGTAAAATGAGTGACTTTATTGAAGATGAAAGTGCAAAAAGTCCTATGGAAATTGCGACACAAAAATTACTTCATGAACAACTTTTATCAGTTATTGATACACTTACTCCAAGAGAACAGCAGGTAATTCGTGAGAGATATGGTCTCATTGACGGAAAAAGTAAAACTCTTGAAGAAGTTGGTCGCGAGTTTAGTGTCACTCGTGAACGTATCAGACAGATAGAAGCTAAAGCTTTAAGAAAATTAAAACATCCAAATAGAAGCAAAAAGCTTGTTGATTTCATTTAATAAAAATTTATCATAAGCTTTTGCAATTACAAAAATAAAGGAGAAAAATATGAAAGTAGAAATGATTTTGAAGTATCAATCGCTTGATAGTGATATGTTTAAAATAGAAAAGAGTTTGAGAGAAAATCAAAACAAAAAAATGGCAGATAAACTTCGTGAAAATATCAAAAATGCACAAGAGCGTTCTGTCAAACTCGAAGAAAATGCTGGCAAACTTTTGAAAGAAATTGAAAAGGTCAAATCTCAAATTCAAGTTCAAAATCAAAAAATGCAAGAATTTTTGGGAAAAGATATAGAAGAAATGTCAAAAGTTGAAATAGACAAGTTGTTTTCTTTAAAAGAGAAGTTGAATCAAAATCTTGTAATATTAGAAAAAAATTTAACTTCTTTGGCTGAAAATATGAATGCAATTCTTGCAGATTTCAATAAGACTAAAAAGACCTTTAATACTGCCCGTGAAGAATATGCAAAGAGAAAGCTTGCTTATGATGAAGATGTCAAGTCAATTGAAAAACAAAAGAGTGAAATTGCTGTAAAGCTTAAAGAGCTTTCAAAGACAATTGATGCAACCATAATGGAAGCTTATCAGAAGAGGAGAAACGAAAATGTCTTTCCAGTGCTTGTGCCTTTGAATGGAAATTCTTGCGGTGGTTGTCATATGGAACTTCCTTTTGCAAATATAACAAAACTTAATGAAGAGGGCGTTATTACTTGCGAACATTGCAGGAGAATTGTCTATAAGCATTAAAAATTGTCCGAATAAGGACTTTTTTTATATAATAAAACAAAATAAAATTGCTTTATCATGGCTTATTTTTAAATTAAAAAACCTATTTAAAAAATTTGTAATAATAATTGAATTTTTTATTAATTTTATATTTTTTTACATTCAAATCGCTTGCCTAAAATCAAAAATAAAGTTATACTTAAATCATGAGTTGTTGCTTATTGTTTTTAAAGCAACTATAAGGCGGAGTTTATGATTTTTAAAAAGTTTTTTAATGTAAACGCCGATAAAGTTCAATATTTTGCAGAAAAGTTTAATTTATCACGTTCTATTTGTGACCTCATTCTTTCTAGAGGGGTAGACACTGAAGAAGAATTTGAGGAGTATCTTAGTCCTAAGGTTTTGCATGACCCTTTTCTTTTGAAAGGAATGGATAAACTTGTTGATAGAGTTAAACTTGCGAGAGAACTTAAAGATAAAGTTCTTATCTTTGGCGATTACGATGTGGATGGGGTCAGTGCGACAGCGATAATGATTCAGGCACTGACAAAGTTTGGCATTAAAGCTGATTATTATCTTCCAAATAGATATGTTGATGGTTATGGTCTGACAAATGCAGTCATAGACAAAGTCTATGAACTTTTTCAACCAAATTTAATTATCACAGTTGACTGCGGTATTTCTTGTGTAAACGAGGTTGAATATGCAAAATCAAAAGGCATAGAGATTATTGTCACAGATCACCATGAAATCCCTGAAATTTTGCCTGATACCATTATAGTCAATGCAAAGCAGGAAGATCAAGAATATCCTTTTAAAGACCTTTGCGGGACAGGTGTTGCTTATAAATTTGCAGAAGCACTTCTTGGCAGAGTTATGGCGGAAGAATATCTGCCAATTGCAAGTATTGCAACTATTGTCGACATTGTTCCTTTAAAAGGAGAAAATAGAAGTATAGTTTCAAAGGGATTTAAACTTTGCGAAAAGTATTTGCCAATTGGACTTAAAATGATGTTTAAAGAATATGGGCTTAATGTAAAATATCCCAATTCTACTAGTATTTCTTTTAAAATAGGGCCCAAATTAAATGCTTCAGGAAGAATGGGTGATGCTTCTGATTCTCTTAAACTTTATCTTGAAACTGATATTGTAAAAATTAAAAAATATCTTGACAAAATAAAAAAACACAATTTAAAAAGACAGGAAATTTGCAATAAAATTTTTGATGACTGTGAGAATGCATTAAAAAAAGTCAATATGAAAGATCAGAGGGTGATTTCGCTTGCTTCAAAAAACTGGGATAAAGGTGTGCTTGGTATTGTTTGCTCAAGATTGGTTGAAAAATATCATAAACCTGTCTTTCTTTTTGTGCAAGAAGGAGAACTTTTGTCAGGCTCTGGAAGAAGTATTGATGACATTAACATTCATGAGCTTTTGTCATCTCTTAAAGATATATTAGTCACCTTTGGAGGTCATTCAATGGCGGCTGGATTGTCTTTAAAACTTGAAAATTATAAGTTGTTTACACAAAAAATTAATTCTTTTGCAATAACAAAAATAAATGACAGTGTGTTTATGCCAATCAAATATTATGATTTGGAAGTAGGTGAGGATGAAATTACTGATGAATTTGTCAAACAACTTGCTTTGCTTGAACCTGTTGGCTGCTGCAATCCACGTCCTAGATTTAAGATAACTTCACCATCAGTTGAAATTATTCAGATGAAAAGAACGCCACAACACGCAAATATAAAAATTGGGAATTTAAAGCTTGTTTATTTCAACTATATTGACAACAAGTTAAAAATTAATTTTTCTCGACAAAAATCTTTTATTTTTGAGCTTGAAACAGGCTCAAAAGATGGAAATGTGGTGGCATTTGATGGTGGAAGTTTTATAGTTGAAAATGCATACAAAAAGTTGAATGCAATTGAATTAAATCAGCTTGCTTTTAAAGAAAAAGGGGAAGCTCATTTCAATCTATATCCAAAAAGTGAGCTGCTTAATTTTGTCAGTGCAACCTCAAATTCTGTTTTTGGTACTTGTTTTGTCACTTATTCCTGTTTTGATTATGTAGAATTTTGTAAAGATTACAATACACAAAGCATATATCATTTTGGAATATATGATAGTAGACTTATAGGATACAATACCTTATTGTTATCTCCAAAGGGCATTGCTTGGGCGAAAAATTTCTCAAAGATTATCTTTCTTTCGCCTGTTGTTGATAATAATTTTTTGACTGCATTAAATAAAGCAACTGATGCAGAAATCTTTATTCCAATTGAAAAAACTGGCGGAGACCCTCGCAAATTTTCAGGAATAGATCTTTCTCGAGAAACTTTTGGCAAAATTTATAAAGAACTTATAAAATTCAATCGTAAATCAATTATAAATTATTTTGATTTATTTGATAATACAAATCTTGGAAATATTATTTCATTTTTTACTTTTTATTCTGCACTTTTGGTTTTTGAAGAACTTGGCATAATAAGTATAAGTGAAGATAAAAATTGTCAAATAAAAATTAATGAAGGTATCAAGGTAGAACTTTCCCAATCGAAAATATACAATAAGCTATTACTATTAAAAGAGACTCTAAAAGGAGAAGCTGATAATGGAAAATATGGAAAAGCGGATTTTAAACCTTTTAAATGAAAATTATAATTTTGAAGAAAAAGAATTTGAAATTATTAATGAAATTTTAAACTATGATATAAATTTTCCACGTATCATGTCTATTATAGAACTGATTATAAAAACGAAACTTGATAAGTCTTCAGTCTTATCATTTTTGACCTATCAACTTTATAAAATTCTTCCTGAAAAGGCTGAAGAAGTCATATCAAAATTAAGTAAAGACCAACAGAACATGGTTCACAACTTTCAAGTGATTAAAGATATAAATCGACTCACTTCAAGTGAAGAAATCGATGATATCAAAAGACTTTTTCTTGTTATGGGAAAGGATTTAAGAGTGGTTATAATCAAATTGTTTGGTATTTATTATGACATATCTATTTTAAATAATCCGCTTGATGATAATCAGAGAATGTTTGTCAAACAGGTAAGAGATATTCATGTTCCTCTTTCAGAACGTTTAGGTCTTGATGCTTTAAAGCAACTTCTCTATGATAATGTCATTAGACTTGAATATCCTGATGAATATATTAGACTCAAAAATGCTATTGAAAGTAAGGGAGAAGAAAATAGAAAACAGCTTGCTCTCACAAAAGATAAGCTACAAGAAATTTTATCTGATTTGAAGATAAAAGGCACTATAATGAGCCGAATAAAGCATATTTCTTCAATTTTTAATAAATTGCACAATAAAAACCTCGAATTAAGTCAAATTTATGATATTTTGGCAATGCGTGTAATTGTCAATACTGTTGAAGAATGTTATGCTGTGCTTGGTCGTATTCATGGGATTTACAAACCTATGCAAGGAAGAGTGAAAGATTATATCGCAAATCCAAAACCAAATGGTTATAAATCACTTCATACAACTATTATTGTTGAAAATCAACATCCACTTGAAGTTCAAATCAGAACAGAGGAGATGAACAGAGAATCAGAATACGGTGTTTATTCACATTGGCTTTATAAAGAGAAAAAGACCAAGCAAGATGCATTTGATCAAAGAATGACATGGTTTAGGCAGACAATTGATAATGCTGAGAAGATGTCAAATGAAGATTTTATTGAAACTCTTAAAAGTGACCTTTATGAAGGAATTTTGGTGGTGCAAACACCAAAAGGCAGAGTGTTGGAATTTCCTCAAGGTTCAACAGTTATTGATTTTGCTTATGCGATCCATTCTGAAATTGGAAATAAATGTGTAGGTGCGAAAATCAATAATCAGCTAAAGCCTTTTACAACACCATTGCATAATGGTGATATTGTGGAAATAATTACAAATCCACATTCAAAAGGACCTTCTCGTGACTGGCTTAAAGTTGTCAAAACAGCAAGTGCGAGAAATAAAATTAAGGCATTTTTTAAGAATGAACTCAAAGATGAAAATATAAAGCTTGGCAAATCAATGTTTGCTCAAGCAGTGCAAGATCGTGGCTTTAATACCTCTCAATTATTGACTGAAGATTATATCTCACAAATGCTTAAAAAATATAATTTAGATACAATGGAAGAACTTTATGCCGCAATAGGTTCTGGCTCACTTTCTTCAACAGGTCTTTTAAGCAGATTTATCGCACTTTACAATAATGAGAAAAAGCAAATTCCTAAATTTGAAAATGTTGTTCATCTTAAAAGAGATAAAGATGGCATTTTGATTGATGGTGACAGCGGCATGCTTGTAAGATTTGCAAGATGTTGCAATCCAATAGAAGGTGATGATATTATTGGTTACATTTCAAGGGGGCGAGGCGTGACAATACATAGAAGCTCTTGTCAAAACTTGCCTTATCTTGAAAGTGACAGGTTGATTGATGCAAAATGGCAAAATAAGGAGGATGCAACCTTTATTGCATCTATTGTAATTGTTGCTTCAAAACAATACACAAATATTGGCAAGTTGACAAGTCTTATCACAAGCTTAAAAATTAGAATAAAGGGACTTAACGCAAAAGATATGGATGATAATTTCTTATTTAATTTAATTGTTGAAGTCAAAAATAAGGCAGAACTTGATAAGGTGATTAATTCTATTAAAAATATTAAAAATGTATTAAGTGTCTATAGGAGCGAAAGATGATTATAAATACAAATGTTGAAGATTATATCATCGAATTTCAAGATTTAGTGAAATTGTTTGGTGTAAATAATTTAGATGACAAAATTGAACATGAAGAGAGAGAGGACGGAGGGATTATCCATAATAAGTTTTTATTTATTGTCAATGGCGATTTAAAAGAATATACTTTTGATTACAGCATTGATAATAGTTTAAACGCACTTAGAAAAAAGTCTTATAAAAAGAGGATGGTGAAAAATTATCTTTACAAGATTATTTCAAAAGAATATAATCTTTCTCTATCTTGGGGCTCTTTGACTGGTGTTAGACCAACAAAATTTGCTAGAGACCTTGTATTGCATGGCGAGGCAAAAGAACATGTCATTCCTGAAATCTTGACGCGTGATTATTTTGTATCTTCACAAAAATCGCGACTAGTCGGTCAAATTTTAAAAAATCAAAAAGGAATAATTCGCAATGATAATCTTATTGATATTTATTTAAATATTCCTATCTGTCCTTCAAGATGTCTTTATTGTTCGTTTATTTCAAGTGAAATAAAAAGGGTGGAAAACAGGGTAGAAGAATATATTGATTGTATTATTAAAGAAATAGATTGCGTGAAAGAAATTATCAATAAAAAAGCTTATATTGTAAGAAATATATATATTGGCGGTGGCACTCCTTCAGTTTTGACAGCCGCTCAACTTGATAGGCTTTTAGATAAATTGAGGTTCCCTGTGAATGAATTTACTGTCGAATGCGGCAGACCAGATACAGTAACAGAGGAAAAACTTGATGTGCTTAAAAAGTATGGTGTCACAAGAATTTCAATCAATCCTCAAACTTTCTGTGAGGCAACCTTGAAAAGGATAGGCAGAAGACAAAAAAATAGTCAAGTTTTGGAAGCTTATACAAAAGCTCTTGAACGCGATTTTATTGTAAATATGGATATAATTGCAGGGTTGCCCGGTGAAAAATTGGGGATTTTTAAGAGAACTGTCAAAACCCTTCTTGAGCTTGCACCGCACAATTTGACAGTGCATACATTATCAATAAAAAATGGTGCAATGCTTCGCGATAATAAAACTTTGGTGGACGATCGTGATGTTGACAAAATGATAAATTTTGCTGAAGAGGAATTTGCTAAAAATGGATATAAACCATATTATCTTTATAGGCAAAAAAATCAGTTAAAAGGTCTTGAAAATGTGGGATATTATAGAGATGAATATCTTTGTATGTTCAACATCGAAAGTATGGAGGAGACTAATACAATTATTGGCATTGGAGCGGGAGCAATCAGCAAACGAGTATTTAATTTGGAAAATAGAATTGAGCGACAGGCGAATGTGAAATTCATTGAAGATTATATTTTAAGAATAGATGAAATGCTTGAAAAGAAAAAAGAATTTTATAAGTAAATTTAAATATAAAATGCTTAAATATTTAAGATACAAAAAAATAGAGAAAAAATATTTTATTTTATAAAATTACTAGACATAGAGAAGAGTATATGCTATACTTATAAAGTCGATTGACCTATTGCACAGTAAAATAGACACCTTCTGACTTATTGCTTTGCTTTAGGAGTAAAAATTAAAATAGGAGGAAATAGAATGGAAAAGAAAGAAATTATTGACAAATTTAAACTTTCTGAGAATGATACAGGTTCAGTTCAAGTTCAAGTTGCTCTTTTGACTGAAAGAATAAATCACTTAAATGAACACTTGAAATTAAACAAAAAAGACAATCATTCACGCCGTGGACTTCTTCAAATGGTTGGAAAAAGAAAGGGCTTCTTGCTTTATCTTAAAGAAAAAGATATTGAAGCTTACAGAAAACTCATTAAAGAACTTGGCATCAGAGAAGTGAAATAATTGATTTTTGGGAGGGAGATTTTTATTGCTCCCTTTTTTAAGTAAAATTTAAGGAGAATTTATGAAAGAAGATGCAAAAATTTATAAAATTGAAATAGGTGGAAAAACAGTTACTTTTGAAACTGGCAGACTTTGCGAACAGGCAAACGGATCATGTCTTGTAAAGTGTGGAGAAACTGTAGTTATGGTAAACGTGACTATGTCGAAAGAGCCAAGACCAGGAATCGATTTCTTTCCACTTTCAGTTGATTTTGAAGAAAAAATGTATTCTGTTGGGAAGATTCCTGGCGGTTTTAAAAAACGTGAAGGAAGACCTGCAGATAAGGCTATTTTGACTTCAAGACTCATTGACAGGCCTTTAAGACCTTTATTCCCAAAAGGATTTTATCATGACGTTTGTGTGGTGGCGACAGCACTTTCTGTTGATCCTGATGTTGCTCCAGAGCCACTTGCTATGCTAGGTTCAAGTTTTGCTCTTACTATATCTGATATTCCTTTTATGGGTCCTACAGGTTCAGTTCAAGTTGGGTTGGTCGATAGTAAATTTATCATTAATCCAAACTCAGAAGAAAGAGAGAAATCACTTATGAGTCTTACTGTATCAGGGACTGATGAAGCAGTGCTTATGGTTGAAGCAGGTGCAAAAGAAGTGCCTGAAGAAACTATGCTTGATGCTATAATGTTTGCTCATGAAGAAATCAAGAAAATAGTTGCATTCCAAAGAAAGGTGAAAGAAGAAATTGGCAAACCACTTTGTCAGAATCTTATATATGATGTAGTTTCTGAAGATATCAATAAACAGGTTAGAGCATATGCCGATAAAAAACTTGATTATGCTCTTGATACTTTTGACAGACAAGAAAGATCAGCTCGTCAAGAAGAGGTTGATAAGGATGTGAAAGCACACTTTGCTGAAATTTTCCCTGAAAGCGAAAAGGCGATTGGGCAAGTGTTATATAAAATGACAAAAGAAAAAGTTAGAGCAAAAATTCTTGATAAAGGTATCAGACCTGACGGAAGAAAACTTACTGAAATCAGACCTATTTGGTGTGATGCTGGAGTTTTGCCAAGAACTCATGGCAGTGCTATCTTTACTCGCGGACAAACTCAAGTTCTCACAACTTTGACTTTGGGCACAGTTTCTGATATGCAAAAACTTGAAGGAATTGACGATGAAGAAGTAAATCGTTATGTTCATCATTACAATATGCCTGCATATGCAACAGGAGAAGCAAGGGGAATTAAAAGTCCAGGTAGAAGAGAAATAGGACATGGAGCACTTGCTGAAAGAGCTTTAGAACCTGTTATTCCTAGTGAAGAGGAATTTCCTTATGCTCTTAGACTTGTATCTGAAGTGTTATCTTCAAATGGTTCATCTTCTATGGCTTCGGTTTGTGGTTCAACGCTTGCTCTTATGGACGGGGGTGTCCCAATTACTAGGCCAGTTGCAGGTATTGCAATGGGGCTTATTAAAGATGAAGGATCAAACAAAGTTGCTGTTCTTTCAGATATTCAAGGTCTTGAAGATTTTCTTGGAGATATGGACTTTAAAGTTACAGGAACAAGTGTTGGTGTAACAGCTATTCAAATGGATATCAAAATCAAAGGAATTGATAAACAGATTTTAACAACAGCACTTAATCAGGCAAAAGAGGGAAGAATGTTTATTATGAACAAACTTCTTGAAGAAATTAAAGAGCCAAGAAAAGAACTTTCAAAATATGCACCTAAGATTATTTCATTTATAATTAATCCTGATAAAATTAAAGATGTAATTGGATCAGGTGGAAAGATGATTAATAAAATAATTGATGAAACTGGTGTTAAGATTGATATAGACGACAATGGTCTTGTATTCATTGCTTCTCAAGATAGTGAAATGGCTGAAAAAGCAAAAACCATTATTTTAGGAATTGTTGAAGATGTTGAAGTTGGTGATGTTTATGATGGCAAAGTTGTCAGAATAATGAATTTTGGTGCTTTTGTTGAATTTGCAGGCAATAAAGAAGGCATGATTCATATTTCAAAACTTTCAAACAAGAGAGTTGAAAAGGTTGAAGATGTTGTAAAAATTGGTGATGAAGTAGAAATTGAAGTTATCAAAATTGACGATAAAGGAAGAATTGATCTTAAAAGAATTGTTCCAAAAAATGAAAAAGAAGAGGAAAATAAAAAATAATTTTCTTCAGTTTAATAAAAAATCTCATAAAAATTATGAGATTTTTTTCTTTTTTTATATTATATAAACAACTAAATTAGCTATTATGTAATAATTATATTTTCATAACATAATAGTGTTTAAAAAAAGTGATTTCTATTTGATTTAAGCATTTTTTGCAATATGTTTAATGGCATAAACAAGTCGTTGTATTTCTGTAAAAGTGTTGAAATATGAGATAGAAACTCTTACTGCACCTTGTGAAAGAGTGCCTAGCGCTTGATGTTTTATTGGAGCACAATGAAAACCTCCTCTTACGCAAATATCAAATTTTTCACTAAGCAGGCTTGCGACTTCATTTGAATCTAGGTCTGAAATGTTGAAAGCCACAACACCAAAGGAATTGTCTGGGTCTGTGTAGCTTTTTATGTTCATTTTTGCAAGTTCATAGTTTAAATAGGTTGTTAAGTCATCAAGTTTGCAGGCAATTTCTTTAAAATTGTTTTCTACAAATTCGACTCCTGCACCAAGTCCTAAAATTAAAGGCGTTGATATAGTTCCACTTTCCAATCTTTCTGGATAAATATTTGGCTGAAAAAGTTCAAGAGAATTTGTTCCTGTTCCGCCAAAGAGAATTGGTTGAGGTCGAAAACTGTCATTCATTATAAGGCAGCCTATGCTTTGTGGGGCATAAAATCCTTTATGTCCAGCAACAGTGAGATAATCAATATTATTTTCTTTAATATCAATTTTTAAGTGACCGCAACTTTGAGCCCCATCTACTAAAAATATCATATTATTCTCTTTGCAAAATTTTCCTATACTTGAAATGTCACATATAGAGCCATTAACATTTGAAATATGATTGCAAATTATCATATAAGTATTTGGTTTGATTTCTCTTTTGATGTCATCTAAGGTTATGCCTTTGCTATTGGTTTGAAAGGCAATAGAATAGTCTATTATTCCATTTGTTTTTAAATTTTCTAATGGTCTTAAAACAGAGTTATGTTCATTTTCTGTGCATACTACATGACCGCCTTGTTTAGCACTGCCTAGTATTGCAAGATTTAATGCTTGAGTGCAATTTTGAGTAAAAATTACATTTTGACCGCTTTCTGCATTAAAATGAGCAGCCAATTGTTCTCGCACTTGTTCGACCTTAAATGCAGTTTTAATGCTAGCTTTATGACCACTTCTTCCAGGATTTGCTGAAAAGTGAATAAGAGCATCATTGACAGCTTTTATTACTTCTTTTGGCTTGATATATGTTGAAGCACTATTATCTAAATAAATCATTTTGTAACTTTCCTTTATATTTACAATATAGTGTAAATGAGGGGAAATTGTGCAAGAAAAGGAGGAGTTATGCAATTTTGTTTAGCTGTTTTCCGTTCTAGAAATGAGACCTTATATTTAGCAAATTTGCTTAACATGTCTGGATATAGAGTTGCGGTTATAAATACTCCAAAAGATGCAGGATTTGGCTGTGGAATTTCTGTTCGTTTTGATGAACGAATATTTGAACAGGTGAAAAATAGTGTCTTTTCAAAACCTTTCAGGTCATTTGGTGGATTTTATAGGGTGATTGTCGAAGGCAACAGAAATACTTATCAAAAAATAGGCTAGAATAATTTCAAATAATGTCGAATTGAATGTATTTTTATTTTACAACTAAATAAAATAAATATATGAAAACATCTTTTGTCATTATTAGTCTTTCTATTTGTGCTGTGCTGTTATCTTTTTGCATAGGATCTTTTTATGCATATTATTATCCAATGAAATATAAAAATGAAATAATTCAATATTCAAAATCTTATTCTGTTGAAAGTGCTCTTGTTGCGTCAGTTGCAAATGTAGAAAGCAATTTTAGAGAGAATGTTCGTTCAAATAAGGGTGCAGTTGGTATAATGCAAATTATGCCAACAACAGCACAGTGGATAGCAGATCAAATTGGTGAAGAATATAGTGAGAAGCAACTAGAAAATGGAAAATATAATTTGAAACTTGGATGTTTTTATCTGTCTTATTTGATTGAATATTTTGGTGATTCAAAACTTGCAATTTGTGCGTATAATGCGGGGCAAGGAAATGTTAAATCATGGTTAAAAGATGAGAGATATTCTAAAGATGGAAAACAATTGTATAAAATACCTTTTAAAGAGACAGATAAATATTTAAATAAAGTATTAAAAAACTATAAATATTATAAAAATAGATACAAATAATTGACATAAATGCTGTTTTATGATACCTTATCTTTTAAGGAGATTATAAATGGCAGATACACAAATTTTATCAAATGAAGTTGATATAAGAAAGAAAAAAATTGAAGATTTAAAGGCAATGGGAGAAATTCCTTATAAAGATAAATTTGAAAGAACCTGCACTATCGCTGAGGCAAGAGAAAAAGTTGGCGAAAAGGTAAAAGTAGCTGGAAGAATTATCTTTAAACGCGTGATGGGAAAGTTTGGTTTTATTCAGATAAGAGATATAAATGCAAAGATTCAAGTTTCTGTTGGAAGAAATGAACTTGATGAAGAAGCATATGATTTTTATAAAAAAATGATTGATATTGCTGACTTTGTTGGTGTTGAAGGGGAAGTTTATCTTACTCAAACTGGCGAAGTTACGGTAAAAGCTGAAAAAATCACATTACTTGCAAAAACATTAAGGCCTTTGCCAGAAAAATTTCACGGTTTAAGCGATACAGAAACAAAATATAGACAAAGATATCTTGATATGGTTTCAAATGAAGACTCTCGAAAGGTGTTTTTGACAAGAAGTAAGCTTATTTCTTGCGTGCGTCGTTATCTTGAAGATAATGGCTTTATTGAAGTGGAAACACCTATTTTGCAAACAAGTGTTTCAGGTGCAAGTGCAAAACCATTCTTTACCCATCACAATGCTCTTGACATTGATTGCAATTTAAGAATTGCAAAAGAAACTTGGCTTAAACAGTGTATAGCGGCAGGTTTTGACAGAGTATTTGAATTTGGAAAAGATTTTAGAAATGAAGGAATGGATCCTTATCATCTTCAAGAATTTACTCAAGTTGAATGGTATGCTTCATATTGGGATTTTGAAGATAATTTAAAATTTTATCGTGAAATGATTTTGACAGTTCTCAAAGAGTGTTTGGGCACAACTAAAATTGAATATCAAGGACAAGAAATTGAATTTGATTGTCAGTGGCCAAGAATAAATTACATTGAAAGATTGAGAGAAATATTAGGTTTTGATTTTCTAGAAATTAAGGATATTGACGTTCTAAAGAAAAAGGTGATTGAAACAGGACTTTATAGTGAAAAAGATCTTGATGAATGCAAAACAGTAAGAACTTTGGTTGACTTTATTTATAAAAGAAAAATTAGAGCAGATATTGTGTCTCCTACAATTATATACAATTATCCAGCTGAACTTATGCCTCTTGCAAGAAGAAATGATAAAGATGAAAGGGTGATAGATGTTTTTCAATTTGTTGCTGGCGGAGCAGAACTTGTAAAAGCTTATTCAGAACTTGTTGATCCTATTGTTCAACGTAAACTTCTTGAAGATCAACTGAAAGAAAAAGCACTTGGTGATGAAGAAACTATGGATATAGATGAAGATTTCTTGCTTGCTATGGAGCATGGAATGCCTCCAATTTCTGGTCTTGGCTTTGGAATAGATAGATTTATTCAATTTATCTTTGACCTTCCAAATATAAGAGACACTGTTCTTTTCCCACTGATGAGGTAATAATGAAACAAACAGAAATAAATATAGTTGAAAAACTTAATTCTTTATTTCCAGATCCTAAATGCGAACTTCAATATAAAAATAACTATGAACTTCTTGTAGCGGTAATTTTGTCAGCACAATGCACCGATAAAAGGGTGAATATTGTTGCAGAAGAACTATTTAAAGAATACAATACACCTCAAAAGATGTTGACACTTACTCAAAAGCAACTTGAAGAAAAAATTCACTCTTGTGGATTTTATCATAATAAAGCAAAGAATATTTTGGCAATGAGCAGAAGCTTGATTGATAATTTTGGTGGAGAGGTCCCATCTGATCTTACAAAACTTCAAACTCTGGCGGGAGTGGGTCGAAAAACTGCAAATGTAGTTTATTCTGAGGCTTTTAAGGGGGATGCAATTGCAGTTGATACGCATGTGCTTAGAGTATCAAATAGATTAGGTCTTGTGAAAACGGGCAATCCTTATGAATGCGAAAAGGGTTTAATGCAGGTTTTTGATAAGTCTTTATGGGGAAAGTTGCATCTTCAGTTTGTTCATTTTGGTCGTTATGTATGTAAAGCTCAAAAGCCAGCTTGTGATCAATGCCCATTTAAAGAAAGGTGTGTCAAGGATAAAAATTTATAATAAGAATTTTTTTCTTTGGCAATGATAAATTAAATGAAATTAAGATAAAAACAATATTTAGTATTATGTATGCACATATTATATACAAAATAAGGAGAAGAGATGTTTTTAGACAGAACTAAAATAATTATAAAAGCTGGCAATGGTGGAAATGGCTCTACCTCCTTTTTGCATACAGCACAGACAGCAAATGGTGGTCCTGATGGTGGAGAAGGTGGCAAAGGTGGAGATGTAATATTTGAAGCTACAAAAAATTTAAATACATTATATGATTTCAGATTTCATAAAAAATTTTATGCAGAAAATGGATTGAATGGTTCACAAAGGCTGAAAACTGGTGCGAATGGTGCAAATAAGATAATAAAAGTGCCTTGTGGCACAGTGATTATTGATAGCCAATCAGGTAAAATTATTGCAGACTTATATGAAGACGGGATGACATTTACAGCTTTAAAAGGTGGAGAAGGTGGACATGGCAATGCCTATTATAAATCTTCGATAAAACAGGCACCACATTTTTCTCAGACAGGAGAAGAAACAAAGTCTAGAGAGGTGATTTTAGAGCTTAAAACAATTGCTGATGTTGGGTTGATAGGTTTCCCAAATGCAGGTAAATCTACTTTGTTGTCTTGTATATCAAATGCCAATCCAAAGATTGCAAATTATCCTTTTACGACCTTGTATCCAAATCTAGGAGTTTGTAAGGTGAAAGATCAGACCTTTGTGGTAGCAGACATTCCTGGTCTTATAAAAGGTGCAAGCGATGGACAAGGTTTAGGTCATTATTTTTTGAAACATGTTGAAAGGGTGAGATTGCTCCTTCATTTAGTTGACTTATCACAAAGTGATGGAAGAGATTTTATTGAGGATTATCATGTAATTAATAATGAACTTTCTTTGTATAGTAAAGAACTTTCAAATACTCCTCAAATTATTCTTTTATCTAAAGTTGATTTGCTTGATGAAGAGACTTTAAAGGAAAGAGTTGATAGATTTAAAAGCGAGATTGGAAAAGACTATATCTTGCTTTCTGGTGCGACTTATAAAGGTGTTGAGGAAATAAAACTTAAAGTTTTAGAACAACTCAGTAAATTGCCTAAAAAGCCACCTCTAGAAATTGAAAAATTCGATTTTGATGTCAAAGACAAAGAAAGTATTGTTATTACTAGAGATGATGAAGGTGCGTTTATCGTTAGTGGTGGCAAAATTGACAATTTTACTCGTGGAATTGTGCTTTCAGATACTAGATCATTTGCATATTTCCAAAAGAGGCTTGAAAGCATGGGCATAATTTCAATGCTAAAAGAAAAAGGTCTTAAAAATGGAAGCGTCATTAAAATAAAAGATGCTGTATTTGAGTATTCAGAATAAATTGATGAATATTATTAAATTTCATTAAAGAAATTAAAAAGGAGAAAATATGATTACAACAAAGCAGAGAGCTTTTTTAAGAGGTCTTGGCAATGCTCTTGAACCTGTAATGCAAATAGGAAAAGATGGATTTAGTGAAAATTCTCTTGAAGCTTTGAATGGACTTTTGGAAGCTAGAGAACTTGTCAAAATCAAAGTTTTAAACAACAGCTCAATTTCCCCAAAAGAAATGATGCAACTTGTTTGTGAAAAAACAGGTGCAGAGCCTGTGCAAGTTATTGGGGGAAAGCTCATTGTTTATAAAAAATCTTCAAAAAAAGATATAAAACATATAGAGCTTATTTAACAGACTATTATGTTATGTTTTTATAATTAATTTGATTTAAAAAAAGAAATAGTCATTTAGATTATTTCTTTATTTTGTTGTAAATTATATTTGGGATTTGTATAAGAAATGAGAGCAAAAAGCAGAAGAATAGATGATATAATGCAGTAATAGATATTAAGCTTAACGAAAAAAGAAGTAATAAAAAGAATAATTGATGCAAAAATATAACCCTTTGTCCTTGCTTTATTAAAAGAAAAAGCCAATAAGTCTTTGAAGGTCAGCTTTCCTTCTTTTTTATATTTCATTGTGATTTCAGGATAAAAATCATATTCTTTATACAAAAGTGAGTAAGTTTCAAATCTATCTAAAACAATAATTTCAAAATTGAAATTTCTGATAAAAGATATTACCTCTTTTTCATAATCAAAACATGTTATCACAAGTTTATCTGGGCTTTCTTTAGAAATATTAGAAGTTATTTCAAGCACATCGTTGAGTGAGATTTTCTTTAATTGTAGAAATGGATATAAAATAACTTTGCTGTTATCACGATGATTTATTACGATATATCCTTTTTTCTTTGATGAATTTGTGTGTCTTGTTTGTGTGAGATTTAAGAAAAAATTTAAATAGGAAGAGTTTGTTGAAAGAGACAAAAACATATTTTCTGCATTTTCTTTTTCACTTAATTTAAGTGAGTTTTTATTTTTATTTTTCTTTGAAAACATAAAGGAAATCATTTCTATTATAATTGTAGCAATGGTGGAAACAAAAATAGAAAGCCAAAGAGATTTGGAGAAAAACTTTATCCAAATAAAGAATATAAAAAATACCAAACTGAGTTTTAAAAATTTTTGCAAAACAAAAAGGATTAATTTCATATCTCAATTATAGACAAATAAAAAATATTTAGACAATTATTTGACAATTATAATTTTAAACAGTATACTAATAAAAAGTGAGGGATTGTGAAAGAACATATAAGTGAAATTTATGAATATCTTAAAGAAAAAAAATTTAAAGATATTTTAATATATGATTTATCAAAAGAAGATCAAACTTTTGATTTTGGAATAATTGTCTCAACTCCTTCTATTGCATACAACAAAAAACTAGCTTCTCAGATTATGCAAGATTTTGGTATTGAAAAATATCCAGAAGGTTTTAATAAAGGAGAATGGATTGTTTTTGATTTTGATAAGATAGTTATTCATTCTTTTGTAGTTCAAACCAGAGAAAAGTATAATTTGGATAAATTATGGCAATCAAAAAAGGTGATTTTATAAATCATTTTCCTTTTTTGTTTTTTAGTGGGAGAATTTTATGATTAAAATTTGTTTTGTTTGCACTGGAAACACCTGTCGTTCCATTATGGCAGAAAGACTTATGAAAAAATATCTAAAGGACAACAAAATTTTAGATGTAAAGGTAAGCTCACGTGGTTTAAATGCAAATGGGGAAAATATTGCTGAAAATGCAAAAATCACTCTTAAAAAGTTTAAAGCTTCATCAGCAAATCGCAAATCAGTTAAACTTGGAAAACTTGACAAAGATACTCTATATGTTGTTATGAGTCAGTCAATGAAAGATAAACTGCCTACTAAAAAGATTATCACGATTAAAAGTTTGATTGGGCATGATATATCAGATCCTTATGGTGGAGATGAAAAGATTTACTATCAGACTGCACTTGACATTTTAAGAGCTAATGAAATTTTAATAGACAAAATAAAAATGTGGAGAGATTTATGATTATTTTAGCAAGCGACCATGCAGGTTATCCTTTAAAAGAAGAAATTAAAAAATTTTTTAATCGAGAAAACATCATAGCTATAGATGTAGGCTGTTATTCAAAAGAACAACTAGATGATTATCCAGATTTTGCCAAAGCCGCAAACAGTAAAGTAGTTGAAGATCCAAGAAATGTTGGTATTTACATTTGTGGAACAGGTATAGGAATGAGTATTGTTGCAAATCGAAATCCTAAAATTAGGGCTGCACTTTGTCACAACGAGAATTTTGCCTCTTTCTCAAGACGCCACAATGATGCAAATGTTCTTTGCTTATCAGGACGATTTACGAGTGCAAGAAAAGCGATTAAAATCGTTAAAGTGTTTTTAACAACCGAGTTTGAAGGTGGCAGACATTCACGAAGAATAAAAAAATATTGAGGTATTTATGATAAATATAATTGTTCCTATCGTTGATAGAAATAAAAAATTCGACAATATTCTAAATAAACTTTCTCAAATGACAGATCTTAATGTGCTGGTTGGCATTAATGAGGATATTTTCTTAGATGTTCGGTCAAAAATTGAAGATAGTGAAAATATTACCTTTTTTAAATATGCAAAAGGTTCAAAAAGAGAGGCTGTTATCAATGCTTTGCAAAGCAAAATAGTGACAGGATCAATTTTAGTTATGCGAAAGCCATTGACTTTAGATGAATTTAATCAATTTATATATTCAAACCATGACATTGTCACTTGCAAACGCAAATTTAATAAATTTTCAAGTTTTATTTTCAATGTTTGGCAGAAAATATTAAAAATGATTTTGGGTTTAAAGTTATATGATGGCGATACTTCCGCAATTTTTATGGGAGATGATATATCAGCTGTTGTATCAGCTTCAGGAAATTTGAGTTTTTCAAGCAGAGTAAATAGATGGCGAGGAGTTGAACAATCAACTGTGCAAACAACAGCTGAAAATGTTAAATCTGAATTTGATAAAAAAGATAATATTAAATTTGCAATAACTTCAATATTTTCACTGTTAATAGCAATCGTTGTCACAACATGCGTGGCTGTATTTACACAAATAGGAATTATAGTTGGACTACTTCTTGTATGTCTTGATATGATTTGTCTATCGATAACATTTATAATGCTTTTATTACTTTTATTTAATATTTCAGTGGGCAAGAAAAATTTTGTAAATGCAATGGAATTAAATGAACATTTTATAATTGAAGAAAATGAAAATTTTGAAAATAAAGAAACTTATGACACAGATGAAGAAGTTGAATAAAAAATTTATAAAAATGAGAGGTGAGTATGAAAAAAATTAAAGTAGGAATTAATGGATTTGGAAGAATTGGAAGACTTGTTGCAAGAGTTTGTGCAAATCGTGAAGATATTGATTTAGTTGCTGTAAATGATCCGTTTATTGATCTTGAATACGCAAAGTATATGTTTACTTTTGACAGCGTTCATGGAAAATTTCAAGGTTCATGTGAGATAGAAGATAACTGCTTAGTCATCAATGGCGATAAAGTTGTCTTTTATGCTGAAAGAGAACCAGAGCAGATTGCTTGGAGTGATGTTGACGTTGTAATTGAGGCGACTGGAAAATTCACAAATTATGATGATGCTGTAAAACATTTGAAAGGAGGTGCTAAGAAGGTTATTGTATCAGCACCTGGCAAAAATATGCCTATGTTTGTAATGGGGGTCAATGAAAAAAGTTATTCAAAGGATATGCTTGTAGTTTCAAATGCTTCTTGCACAACAAACTGTCTTGCACCTCTTGCCAAAGTTATACATGACAACTTTGGAATTGAAGAGGGGCTTATGACAACTGTTCATGCTATGACAGCCACTCAATTGACAGTTGATGGCCCTTCAAAAAAAGATTGGAGAGGGGGAAGATCAGCTTCATGCAATATAATTCCTTCTTCAACGGGTGCAGCAAAGGCTGTAGGAGAGGTAATACCTTCTCTTAAAGGCAAACTTACTGGTATGAGTTTCAGAGTGCCAACAACTGATGTATCTGTCGTAGATTTGACTGTTAGGCTTTCAAAACCAACAACTTATCAAGAAATAGTTGATGTGATTAAAAAAGCTGCAAAGGGTGAGCTTAAAGGAATTTTATCATGGACAGAAGAGGCAAATGTTTCCTCAGATTTTATTGGTGAGACTCATACATCAGTTTTTGATGTAAATGCAGGAATTATGATAAGTCCAACTTTTGTTAAACTTGTGTCTTGGTATGATAATGAATGGGGTTATTCAAACAAAACTGTAGATTTAGCATGTCATATTTGCAAATAGGGAGGCTTTCATGGAAGAAAATAAAGAAGAAATAGCTTATGTTGAAGAGACCAAAAAAGATAAAAAAAAGAAAAAAGAAACCTCTGAAACTAAAAAGAAATTTGGTATAAATTCTTTTCTTGCTTTTGTTGCTTATATAGGCATAGGATGTATTGCAATTGCTCTTCTTTTGACTGTAATTTTAAAAGGTAATACAAAATTATCTGATGCTTTTAATTCCGTTGGAGAAGTCATTGCCTATCTTATATGTGTTTGTCTTGCTTTCACTTGGGTAAAAAATCATCGTTCAATTGCTTGGATAGTTTGTTATGTGATTTTTGTTGTTACGATTGTAGTGCTGTTTATATTAAATGTTTAATTCTAAGATATGTTTAAAAAATTTTTAATGAAAAGATGGTTAGTTTCGACTATCTTAATCGCTTTTACAATTATTTTTATTGCTTTGAAGTCGGTCTGGTCGGGCTTTGTTTATATTGCTCTACCATTTCTGACTTTATTTTGTTTATATTGGATAGTTCTTTTGATTTTTCTTTATATCGATGATTATCATAAGCATTTTGAAGATGAATTTAATAGATATAGGGCAGAGACTATAAACTTTAAAAATATATCGATCGAGGAATTTGAGCAAAATATTAATCTACATATAAAAGCATTTAAAAAAAGTTTACGATTTGAAAAATTTATTGATATATGCAAAATTTTATTTGTTGTCAGTGTATTCATAATCATGGTTGCAGTTATATTAAAATTTTAAATAAGATTTTTATACAAATCGATTAAATTTTATTCAATGATAAACTTTGTTTAAATTTGCTTGCTAAAATAATAAAAATATGGTAAAATTTAATGGTAATTTTATATAAAAAAAAGGAGAAAATATATGTTTAAGTTTGAAAAACAAGATAAAAAAGGTGTTTTGAATATCAAAATATCAAAAGAAGAATGGGAAAATGCAATTAATCGAGCTTATGAAAAAAATAAGGGCAAGTATAACATTCAAGGTTTTAGAAAGGGAAAAGCACCAAGAAAAGTGATTGAACAAAATTTTGGCGATTCAGTTTTCTTTGATGAGGCTTTTGATGATGTTATATCTTCAGAATATTCTAAATTTTTAGAACAAAATACAAATATTGTTCCAGCTGGTCAACCTCATGTTGATTTAAACAAATTTACAATAGAAACTGGTCTTGAAGCTACTTTAAAATTTGATCTTATGCCTGAGTTTAATCTTCCAAAATTTGAAACTTTGGGTGTAAAAAAGGCAAAAGCAAAAGTAGAAGAAAGTCAAATTGAAGCAGAACTTGAAAGAGCAAAAGCTACAAGAGCAAGATTTGTTGAAGAAGATAAAGTTGCACAGATTGGTGATTTTGCAACCATTGATTTTGTTGGTTATTTAAATGGCGAAAAGTTTGAAGGTGGAGAGTCAGCAGATTATAGATTAGAACTTGGATCTCATACTTTTATTGAAGGTTTTGAAGAAGGCGTAGTTGGCATGAAGAAGGGTGAAGTAAAAGACCTTAATGTTACTTTTCCTGAAAACTATGGTGCTGAAAACTTAAAAGGCAAGCCAGTTGTATTTAAGGTGACTCTTAAAAAGGTTGAAAAAAAGGTTCTCCCAGAAATAGATGATAAATTTGTAGCTGATACAACAGAATTTGATACTCTAGAAGAATATAAAAAATCAATAAGGGAAAACTTATTAAAGGCAAATGAAGAAAAGGTTGAAAGAGAATATGAAGTTGCTCTCTTGGATGCTATTGCTGATAAGAGTGGAATTGACCTTTCAGATTCAATGATTGATTTTGAAGTCGATAATATGCTTCATGATTTTGAACATAGACTTTCTCATCAAGGAATGACTTTAGAAGGTTATTTATCTTATGTAGGCAAAACTATTGAGGAATTTAAGGCAGAAAGAAGAAACGATGCGGAAAAAAATATTAAAACAAGACTTGTTCTTCAAAGAATAATATCTGAATACAAACTCACTGTTTCTGCCCAAGAACTTGAAGAAAAAATTGCTGAGTATGCTGGCAAATATCAAATGAATGTTGATGATTTTAAAAAGGCTATGTCTTCTGATGATTACTTATTCTTCCAAAACAACGCAATTATGACAAAAGTCTTGAATTTTATTAAATCAAAAAATGAAAATAAATAAGAGTTTTGGCATATAATTTATTTGTTTGAAAATATAAACTTTTGTTACAGGAGGCTATAAATTATGTTGATACCTATGGTGGTTGATCAGACAGGAAATAGCGAAAGATCTTATGATATTTATTCAAGGTTGCTTGAAGATCGAATAATCTTTCTTAATGGTGAGATTGATGATAATATTGCAAATATTATTGTTGCTCAACTAATCTACTTAGAGGGGAAAAATCCTAATAAGGATATATCTATTTATATTAATAGTCCTGGTGGAAGTGTTAGTGCTGGGCTTGCAATATATGATACAATGAAATATATAAAATGTGATGTTTCGACTATATGTGTTGGTCGTGCCGCATCAATGGGTGCTTTTTTGCTTGCAGGTGGCACAAAGGGTAAAAGATTTGCTTTGCCCAACAGTGAAATTATGATTCATCAACCTTTAGGCGGTGCACAAGGTCAGGTTAGTGACATTCAAATACAAGCAAATCATATACAATATATAAAAGAACGAATGAATCAAATGTTAAGTCAAAATACAGGCAAACCGCTTGAAATTGTTGAAAAAGATACAGACAGAGACAACTATATGACAGCACAGGAGGCAAAAGAATACGGAATTATTGATGAAATTTTCGTATCTAGAGATTGTAAAGTTAAATAGGAGATGACGAGATGAGTGAAGAATGTAAATGCAGTTTTTGCGGAAAAAGTCAGCGTGACGCTAAAAAAATGATTGCCAGTCCAAATGGTGATTCATATATTTGTGATGAATGTATTGATATTTGCAAAGATATTATTGTTGATGTTGCCAAAAAAACTAAGTTTGAGAAAATTGAATTACCTACTCCTAGTGAAATTAAAGGGAAACTTGACGAGTATATTATAGGGCAAGAGGAGGCAAAGAAAGTGCTTTCAGTTGCTGTTTACAATCACTATAAAAGGCTCAATTATATTCATGATAAAGATTTAAGAAAAGAAACTGAAGATGTTGAACTTGAAAAAAGCAACATCCTCTTATTTGGTGCTTCTGGTTCTGGAAAAACACTTTTGGCAAAAACACTTGCAAAAGTATTAAAAGTGCCTTTCGCGACTGCTGACGCTACTACATTGACAGAAGCTGGATATGTTGGTGACGATGTTGAGAATATTTTGCTTAAACTTATTCAAAATGCCGATTATGATATTGAGAAGGCTCAACGCGGAATTATTTATATTGATGAAATTGATAAGATTGCAAGAAAGACACAAAATGTTTCAATTACACGTGATGTGGCTGGCGAGGGTGTTCAACAGGCTTTACTTAAAATTTTAGAAAGCACTGTTGCAAATGTTCCACCTCAAGGTGGAAGAAAGCATCCACATCAAGAAATGATTCAAATTGATACCACAAATATTCTTTTTATTTGTGGAGGAGCTTTTGTAGGGCTTGATAAAATAGTTGAAAGCAGAAAAAATGATACTTCTTTAGGATTTAATGCAAATATTAAAAATAATGTTCAAAGCATAAATTATGTGAAGGATATTCAACCAAATGATTTTATAAAGTTTGGTTTAATACCTGAATTTATAGGCAGACTTCCTATTGTGGTGGGACTTGATGAACTTGATGAAAAAGCGTTGGTTCGTATATTGAAAGAGCCTAAAAATTCGCTTATAAAGCAATATAATCTTATGTTTAAAATTGATAATATCAATATTGAATTTACAGAGGATGCAATATCTGCAATTGCAAAAAAAGCAATTGAATTAAAGACGGGGGCAAGGGGGCTTAGGACTATTATTGAATCTAAGATGACAAAACTTATGTATGAAGCTCCTAGTTTAAAGGATGTTGATAAAATTATTGTTACATCAAAGTTTATAGAGTTTGATGATGGGCAACCAGAAATAATAAAAAGAGTTGATGATAAAAAAGAGGTGTGTTAATTCATCTCTTTTTTTACACATAAATTTTATATGTCAAAATGGTATACACACTTGAAATATTATCTGAATATATAAACAGGGAGGTTGTAATGAAAGGAATTTTTAATATTTTGGACAATAATTCAAACAACAATATATACACCATGACTCAAAATGCAAAATTGGATATAATTGGAGAACTTGAGGCAATTATTGGCTATGAAACACACTTGTTGCAAGCAACAATGCCAGCTGCACAAAATACAATTAGGGATATAGCAAAAGAAGAGAAATTGCATGTGGGGCAATTATTTGGTTTGCTATTTAAATTAGACCCAGAAAGTAAGACTCTATTTGAGAAAGGATTGAAGGAATTTCAGGAAACTGATGAAAAATAATTGCCAAAACAGGCAATTTTTTTTAAAAACTTTGCTAAATTATCTAAGAAAAGTGTAATTTCTTTTTAATTTTTATAAAAATAGTTGACAAATAATAATTAAATAGATATAATAATAAAGCATGATAAATGCATATGAAATTGCGGGCGTGGCGGAATGGCAGACGCGCTTGTTTAAGGGGCAAGTCCGAAAGGGTGTGGGTTCGACTCCCACCGCCCGCACCAAAAAACAATTCTTATGAATTGTTTTTTTATTTATATTTAAAACCATTTGAAGGAAATATTTTAATATCAAATTAAAAGCTGTTTGTTTTGAAATGGAATATGCTGCTTGGGCGTCTATTGCAAAATACAGAGGTTATAAGTTTGCTCAACGTTTATATTTTTCATACGCTGTAAAACAATCAGGTTGGGCATGGCATCCAACAAAAGGATATAAAAAACGATATTATTAAGCTTATGATTGAATTCGTTGAATCATATTTATTAATTAAAAACAAACAAATTAATGAGTAAAAAATCTAATTAATGGAAATAAAAGATAATTATTATAGCAATGTCTAAAATTGTCATTTTTTATAAAAAAAACACGAAAAAACATTTAAATTTAATTTGATAAGACACTAATTTATGATATACTTTTTATTGATTGAGGGAGATTAATTATGAAAAAATTATCAAAAATTTTAGTTTTAGTTTTTATTATGCTATGTATTCCATTGCTTATTTCTTGTGGCTCAAATTCTACAAGTAATATTATGAATGAAGAAAATTATTATAAAATTACATTTGACATCAATTCAGAATGTTTTGAAGGATTAAATTGTCCAGAAAAGCTTGGAGAAATATATGCAGTTGAAGTATCAGATTTTAAAGATCTTTATGTAGCATACATAGAAACGAATGGTGTGAATATTTTAGAAAATATAAAACAAGACACTGAAGTAAACTTTAATATTTATCTTATGCCTTTTTCTAATAATGTAGAAATCAAGATAAACGATAGTCTTATTGATTATGATATTTCTGAAAAGAATGGATATCAAGTTTTGGAATTTTCATTCGTTATGAATAATAACGTCAATTTATATATGAATGGATGGATTGAGGCTTTATAAAATATACTTTGATTTTTAAAATAAAAAATCTCTATTATCAAGATAGAGATTTTTGTTAATTTGTTTTGATAAGATGAAAAAATGTGATATAATCTTATATCATAGGGTAATTTTAAATCAATTTGTTTATTTTTATGAATTTAAATTATTCTTATTTATGAAGGAGAATTTATGATTAAAGAAGATATTAAATCAATTTACGATAAAACAGATGAATTTGTAGATAAAGAAATAGTAGTTGCAGGATGGGTAAAAAGTTGTCGAACTAACGGTAAATTTGGATTTATTGAATTATCTGATGGAACTTGCTTTAAAAGCTTGCAAATCTTTTTTGATAAAGAAAAGATATCAAATTTTGATACAATTGAAAAGTTGAATACTGGTTCTTCTATTATGTGCAAAGGAAATATAGTTTTGACACCTGAAAATAAACAACCTTTTGAATTACAAGCGAAAGTAATCAACATTATCAATGCTACAGACAATGAATACCCATTGCAAAAGAAAAGGCATTCGCTTGAATTTTTAAGAGAAATTGCCTATCTAAGACCTCGTGCAAATTTATTTAACGCGGTATTTAGAGTAAGAAGTAAGCTTGCTTTTATTTTACATGAATTTTTTGAACAAAAAGGATTTGTTCATGTTCACACTCCTTTATTGACATCTTCAGATTGTGAAGGTGGTAGTGATTTGTTTAGGGTGACAACACAAAATATTTATGATGAGAATAAAAAATTTCAACCTGAAGATGAACTTTTTGGTAAAAAAGTTTATTTAAGTCCAACAGGGCAACTTGAAGGTGAAGCTTGTGCTTTTGCATTTGGGAAAATTTATACTTTTGGTCCTTCATTTAGGGCAGAAAACAGCAATACAACTCGACATGTAAATGAATTTTGGCATCTTGAGCCAGAAGTTTGTTTCCTTGACCTTGAGGGTTTAATGGACCTTGAAGAAGAAATGATGAAATTTATTATGACCAAAATACTTGAAAGATGTCCTGATGAGATGAAATTTTTCAATGATTTTGTTGATAAAGGATTGTTTGAAAGATTAGATAACGTAATAAAAAGTGATTTCGGAAAGATTACTTATACTGAAGCTATTGAAATTTTGCAAAAAAATAATGATAAATTTGATTTTCCTGTTAAATGGGGAAGTGATATACAGACAGAACATGAAAGATATCTTAGTGAATTAGTGTTTAAACGACCTGTTTTTGTTACTGACTATCCAAAAGAGATTAAAGCTTTCTATATGAAACAAAATGATGATGGAAAAACTGTAAGAGCTTGTGATTTGCTTTTCCCAGGAATTGGTGAAGTGACTGGTGGAAGTGAAAGAGAAACGGATTATGATAAATTATTAAACCATATGAAAACTTTAAACCTTAAAGAAGAGGATTATTGGTGGTATTTGAATCTACGTAAATTCGGTTCTGTTGAACATAGTGGATTTGGACTTGGTTTTGAAAGAATACTTATGTATATAACAGGTATTTCAAATATAAGAGATGTAATTTTGTTTCCGAGAACTCCAAACAATTGTGAATTTTAATGAGATGAATTATTATAATAAATTAAAAACTATCCTTTGGATAGTTTTTTTTGATATAAAAGAAGTTTGGCTAAATTATATTATGTTTTATATTTTATTATGCAATTTTAGAATTAAATAAGATTTACTTTACTAAGCAAGTTTTTAAAATCTTCTGGATATTCAATTTCAAATTTTTTATGTTCTTTTTCTATATAATGATAAAAACCAATTTCTTTGCATACAAGTGCTGCATGATCTATGTAATCCGATTTTAAGCCATATAATGCATCTCCAGTAAGAGGATGACCAATTGAAGAAAGATGAATTCTGATTTGGTGAGTTCTACCATGAACAAGTTTAATTTTAATTAATGAATGAAAATCGTTATAATTAACAGGGGATATAAGAGTTATTGCATCTTGTCCTTCCTCTGAAATAATTCTTTTTTGTTGATTAATACCATTTGTAGTTATGGTTTTAATTTTTCTATTTATAGTCATTTCTTTGTCTATTTTTCCTTCACAAATTGCAAAATAAGTTTTTTCAACATCTTGAATTTTATTTTGAGAAATGCTATCTTTAGCGATTATGATTATTCCTGCAGTGTCTTTATCTAGACGATTTAATATTCTTAATACAAAATTTTCATCTTTATCTTTCATATAGTTGCAAATTCCGCCAGCAAGATTTTTTGTATAATGTCTTTTGTTTGGCATACATGATAAACCGCTGGTTTTATTTACTAGTAGGTAGTTTTCATCTTCATACACTATATCTAGTGGTAGTATGCAATGCATAATAGCTGTTTTAGTATTTGGATTGTTATTGATTTTTAATTTGTCGCCAATTTTTAAAGGAGTTCTTATATTGACTGTTTCGTCATTTAATACAAAATTCCCGCAGTGTTTTCTGAGGTTTGTAATAAAATTTTCTGAAAATCCTTCATCTTTTAAGAAATAGTAGATTGATTTATAATCTTTTACAATATTAAATTCATGAAATTTCATAAAAGCATTATAGCACAAAAAATGTAAATTTCAAAACATTATTAATTTTGCTTGACATGAATATATTCTATTTATATAATTAGTAAATATAAAAGCGATAATGAAAGAGTAGTAGCAAGAAAATTTAATCTCAGAGAGCCTGCTGTTAGCTGAAATGTGGGTGATATAAATACTTGTGAATTCACTTTTTAGCTGTGAAGATGAAAAATAAAAAAGATAAATATATTTTTATTGATTAGTTTTTGCCGTAGATCTGCGTAAAAGATGATAATAAGAATAAGGGAGATTTCCTTATTGAATTTAGGTGGTACCACGAAAAAGTCTTCTTTCGTCCTAATGCGAAGAGGACTTTTTCTCTTTTTATAGTTTTATTTAATGCTGAAAAAGAGTTTAAAAATTAGTTTATATGGAGGAAAAATGTTGATAGAAGAGCTTGATATTTTAAAAAATACGGTTTTAGGAGAAATAGATTTAATTCAATATAGCGAAAGAAAAAAGTTGGCGGACATTAGAGTGAGAGTTTTCGGGAAAAATGGCACTCTTACATTAATTTCTAAAGGGATGAGAGATGTTGAGCCTCAAGATAGACCACGTGTTGGTGCTTTAATTAATGAGGTGAGAAATGCGATAGAAAATTCTCTTGCAATGAAGGAAAATCAATTTAAAAATCAAGAATTAAATGAAAAACTTGAAAATGAAAAAATAGATATCACAGAACCTGCAAAATGCCAATCAAAGGGGGCTGTTCATCCAATTTCAGATGTAATTGATAAAATGATTGATATATGCGTAAAGATGGGATTTTCTGTTGTTGAAGGACCTGAAGTAGAAAGCGATTATTATAATTTTGAAGCAATGAATATACCAAAAAATCATCCTTCTCGTGATATGCAAGATACTTTCTTTATAAATGATAATATTTTGCTTCGTTCTCAAACATCAGCAGTTCAAGCTCGCGAAATGGAAATACGCAAGCCACCATTTAAGATTATATGTCCAGGAAAAACATATCGAAATGATAGTGATTCTACACATAGTCCTATATTCCATCAACTAGAAGGGCTTGTAATAGATGAAAATGTTTCAATGGCAGACCTAAAATCAATGTTGACAATATTGATGAAACGACTATTTGGTGAAGATACAACAATAAGATTTAGACCATCTTTTTTCCCTTTTACTGAACCTAGTATTGAAGTGGATGTGTCTTGTCCAACTTGTCATGGAAAAGGTTGCAGTCTTTGTAAATCTACTGGAATGCTTGAACTTTTGGGGGCAGGCATTGTCAATCCAAAAGTTTTAGAAATTTCTGGAATTGACAGCAAAAAATATAGGGGATTTGCTTTTGGATTTGGTCTTGACAGAACGGCTATGATTTTAAACAGTATTGGAAATATAAAATACTTATACAAAAATGATATTAGGTTTTTAGATCAAATGAAATAATTCAATATATTAAAACAAATCGAATTCATTTAATAGTTTTAATTAATTAAATAATTTTTTAAATATAAGGAGAAAAAATGAAGATAACGTATAACTGGCTTAAAGAAATGGTGGATATAAATATTTCACCTGAAGAATTGGCTAAAAAGTTGACTGATGCAGGTATGGAAGTTGAAGAAATTTGCTATCAAAATAAACATCTCCATCATGTAGTTGTTGGCAAAATAATAAAAATAGAAAAACATCCAGAGGCTGACAGGCTTGTTGTATGCAAAGTAGATATTGGAAATGGTGTAGTAACTCAAATTATTACTGCTGCGACAAATGTGTTTGAAGGTGCTGTCGTGCCAGTAAGCTTGGAAGGAGCAGATCTTGTAAATGGAATCAAGATTTCAAAAACCAAAATGCGTGGTGTTGAATCTTTTGGTATGTTCTGTTCTGGAGAAGAACTAGGTATCGATGAAAATTATTTTGAGGGAGCTGGTGTAAACGGGATATTAATATTGCCAAAAGATTTAAAAAGTGGAACTGCTATTGAAGATGCTCTTATGCTAAATGATGTAGTATTTGATATTAATATTACTCCAAACAGATCTGATTGTATGAGTGTAATTGGTATAGCAAGAGAAGTTTGTGCACTGCTTGGGAAAGACTTAAAAAAAATCAATCTCAATTATGATATAGATGTTTATTCAAAAGATGTTGTAAGAAATTTTGTGAATGTTGAAATCAATACAACAAATTGTTTTAGATATATGGCAGCTGCAATAACAAATTTAAAAATCGAACGCTCGCCATTATGGTTGAGGGCAAGATTGAATGCGGTTGGAATTAAACCTATCAATACTATGGTTGATATTACAAATTATGTGCTTATTGAAATGGGGCAACCTTTGCATGCTTTTGACAAAGATAATATAAAAGGACAACAAATAAATGTAAGGCAGGCTGTAAAAGGTGAAAAAATTGTAGCTTTAAATCATAACGAATATGAACTTAATGAAGATATCATGGTCATTGCAGACAATTCACAACCTATGGTTATAGCTGGAGTTATTGGTGGCGTAGATTCTTGTATTACCGATAATACATCTACATGCATTTTGGAAAGTGCAATTTTTGATTTGAAATCTATTAGAATAACCAGTCGTAATATAGGGGTAAGGACTGATTCTTCTGCTAGATATGAAAAGGGAGTAAATGTTGCCAATGCTGAAATGGGTCTTGCCAGAGCATTGCATTTGGTGAGCAAACTTAAATGTGGCAAAGTTGCAAGAGGTGTTATTGATATTTGCAATAAAAAGAATGAAGCTAGAGAAATAGTTTGCTCTGTAAAACTGATTAATGACATTTTGGGGATTGAAGTCCCTGTTTCTGAGATGACCCGTATACTTAATAGTCTAGGAATAGAAACAAAAGCTACGGGAGATAAGCTTTGCTGCAAAGTTCCTCCATATAGAGAAGATATTGAAAATGATTATGATTTAGCTGAAGAAATAATTAGGTTATATGGCTATTATCACTATGACGATATTGAATACAATTTATTTGATAAAGCTTCTGTGACTGAGGGGAAAAATCATCCAAGATTGTCGCTTGAAAGAGAAATGAGAAAATCTTTAATAGAGCAAGGCTTTTATGAAAATATATCTTATTCTCTTGTAGCTGAAGATATCAATAAAAAATTGATGCTTGATGAAGATGAAAACAAAATTGTCAAGATTGCAAATCCTATTAGTGAAGATATTTCATGTATGAGAACATCTCTTGCTCACAGTCTGTTTCAAAATATAAATTACAATTTAAGCGTTGGCAACAAAAATATGAGAATGTTTGAGTGCGGAAGAATCTATAAAGCAAAAAGTATTCCGCTTAATGAATTGCCTATTGAACAAAATTTGCTTGCTATTGCTGTCTGTGAAGAGGGATTTGATTTCTTTAATTTGAAAGGTGTTGTAGAAAAACTTCTTTCTTTTACTTCAGCGGATTATTCTATAAAACGTTCTTCAAAGCCATTCTTGCATCCAGGTGTGTCTGCAGATATACTTTGCAATGGAAACGTGATAGGTTCGTTTGGAAAAATTCATCCTATTGTTGCCCAAAACTATGATAATCCTGAATATGTTTTCTATGCTGAAATTGATACTGAATTTTTAGCTGAACTTCCTGTCAAAGTAATGAAGGTGAAAGCTATATCAAAATATCCAATTGTAGAACGTGATTTGGCTGTAATAGTGGAAGAAACTGTAACTTGTGAACAATTACTTGAAACTATCAAATCCGCATGTGGAAAACTATATTTCAGTGTTGCTTTATTTGATATTTACAGAAGTGCTAATGTAGGAAATGGAAAGAAAAGTATGGCTTTTAAAATAAAGCTTTCTGATCTTGAAAAAACTTTGACAGATGATGAAGTAAATGCGGTAATGAAAAAAGTTTTAAAAGCACTTACATTTAAACATGGAGCGGTTCTTAGATGATTTATCTTGACAATGCGGCTACTACAAAAATGCTTGAAGAAGGGGCAGACTTATATAGACATTATGCCTGCCATTCTTTTTTCAATCCTTCCGCTGGATATGGAGAAGCGGGTGAAATAAAAAAAGATTTGCAAAGTGTGCGAAAAACTATTTTAAAAAGACTTGATGTATCTGAAGGGGATATAATTTTTACAGGTGGTGCAACAGAAAGCAATAATCTTGCCATTATGGGCAGCAGACGTAATGGAAAAACAGAATATATTTTTTCGGTTGGTGGTCATCCAAGCGTTTATAATGTTGCAAAAGAACTTGAAAAATCTGGTTTTAATGTGCATTTTGTAGATTTACAAAAAAATGGTCAGATTGATTATGATAAACTTGAAAAGCTGTTGAATGATAAAACGCGTTTGATTTCAATTGAACATGTCAGCAATGAAACAGGTGCAATCAATGATTTGAAAAGAATTGTTATGATTCGTGATAAATTTGCACCCAAAGCTTTAATTCATGTTGATGGCGTCCAATCATTTTGTAAGATAGGCTTATCATTAAATAAAGTTAAGGTTGATTTTTATTCTATGTCAGCTCACAAATTTCATGGCCCGAAAGGGGTCGGTGGGCTGTATGTCAGAAATGTAAATAATTTAAAATCAATTGTTTATGGTGGCGGTCAAGAAGAAGGTTATCGTTCTGGGACGGAAAATGTTGGTGGAATAATTGCAATGGGGCTTGCTGTTGAAAAAACTGATTTAGAATATAATCTTGAGTATGTGAAATCTTTGAAAGCTAAAATGATAACAATTCTTTCAAAAGATAAACATGTGCATATAAATGATTTTGATGGAAGTCCATATATACTTAGTGTTTGGTTTGAAAATGTAAATGGCGAAACACTCATGAGGGCTGTTGCAAACAAAGGAGTTATAGTAGGGACTGGAAGTGCTTGCTCTTCTAAAAAGGCAGGAAACAGAGTTTTAGAGAATATAGGTTTTAATAAAGATCAAATAAAATCACACTTGAGAATTTCTTTTTGTGCTGATTTGAGTTTGCAAGATATTGAAAAAGCAGGTGAAATCTTGATTGAAACCTACAATGATATAAAAGCGAGGGTTATATGAGGGTTTTGTTGTTAAGGTTTGGTGAGTTATATTTAAAAGGAAATAATAGAAATATTTTTGAAAGCATGCTCATTGGAAATATAAAGAAGAAATTAATAGGCGAAGATTTTAAGTTTTCAAAAACTTTTGGTCGTTATGTAATTTCAAATTATAAAGAAGAGGATGAAGAAAATTTAATTTTATTATTAAAACAGGTGTTTGGTCTGTATAGTTTAAGCAGGGCTATTGAAGTGGATGCAAAGCCTGAAA
Source organism: uncultured Clostridia bacterium (assembly GCA_947062475.1). Classification (GTDB taxonomy): domain Bacteria; phylum Bacillota; class Clostridia; order Christensenellales; family UBA1242; genus Caccovivens. Next base: position 13,136 of record CAMSQA010000009.1, on the reverse strand, counting down.
CAATTTATGCTGAGGCTGAAAAAGTTGATATTGGAAATAAAACTTTTAAAGCGATTGTCAAGCGTGCGGATAAAAATTTCCCAATACAATCAATGGAATTGGCAAAAAAATTGGGTGAGGTGATTTTAGAAAATAATCCTAATTCTAGTGTGGATTTATATAACCCTCAATTTGAGTTCAATGTTGATATAAGAATGCATGGCAAAGCTTATATCTTTAGTGAAACTATAAAGTGTCAAGGTGGTTTGCCTTTAGGCTCTGCTGGAAAAGGTTTGCTTCTTTTGTCTGGCGGTATTGATAGTCCTGTTGCTGGTTATCTTATTGGGAAACGAGGGATGGAACTTGAAGCTTTACATTTTCATAGTTATCCTTATACATCAGAGCTTGCAAAAGAAAAAGTAATAGCTCTTGCAAAAGAAATTTCACCTTATGTAGGAAAAATAAAACTTCATGTTGTTTCTTTTACTAAAGTGCAAGAAGCAATTCATATGAACTGTTTACCAGAATATATGATAACTTTGATGAGAAGAATTATGATGAGAGTGGCTGAAAGTATTTGTGAGAAAAATTCTTTAGGTGCTATCATTACAGGAGAGAGTCTAGGACAAGTGGCAAGTCAAACGATGCAGAGTATGACGGTGACAGGTGAAGTGGTAAAAAGAAAGCCAGTGTTTAGACCTTGCATAGCGATGGATAAAGAAGATATAATGCAAATTGCAAATGCGATTGGCACATATAAAACTTCTATTTTGCCTTATGAAGATTGCTGCACGGTTTTTCTTCCAAAAAATCCAGTAATAAAACCAACTATAGAAAAGTGCGAAAAAGAAGAAAAGAGATTGAATATAGACATGCTTGTCGAGGAGTGTTTACAAACGGAAGAAATTATTGTAATAGATTAAATGAAAAAATAAAAGACAGGAAAAGTTCCTGTTTTTTTTATTTTTATTTTTATACATTAAGATTTATGTGGCAGATTGATCGTTTTAATCATATTTTATCAAAGAGCCAAGAAGAGAGTTTATATTATAAAAAGTGCATTTTATGCAACATAACGATTATTTATAATTTTGCTTTTTATAAATTTGCATATTATGCAATATATATCAAAAATGAATGAATAAATATGCAAAAAATGCTTGCATAATTATAAATTTTGATGTATAATAATCAAAAATGAATGAATATTGATAAATTCATAAATATACATAAAAGCTATAGGCCCTTATTTATGGGAGATATAGCGATTAAGGAGAAGGAAATGGCAAGAAGTGCGAGACAGTCGAAAATCTTAGAAATTATTTCAACAAAAGAAATTGAAACTCAAGATGAACTGGCTAGAGAACTTAAAAATGCAAATTTTGAAATTACTCAAGCAACTATTTCAAGAGATATTAAAGAGCTTGGACTGACTAAAATTTTATCAAGTTCTGGAAAATATAAATATTGCTTTGTTGGTTCTGATGAGCAAGTTATTTCAAATAAATACATTACAATTTTTAAAGAATCTGTCATTTCTGTTAAGCTTGCACTGAATCTTGTTGTTGTAAAAACTATGAAAGGATTGGGAGGTGCGATTGCAAGTTTTGTTGACAAACTAAATATTAGTGAGCTTTTGGGAGCGGTCAATGGAGACGATACTGTTATGCTTATTTTCCCAACTACCACATTTGCAAGTCAAGCAGTTGTGACTTTGAACGATATGCTTATATAAGGAGTTGAAATGTTACAATCGTTATCAATAAAAAATGTTGCTTTGATCACAAATCTCAATATTGAATTTGGTGAAGGGTTTAATGTTCTTTTAGGCGAAACTGGTGCTGGAAAAAGTATTATATTTGACGCGTTAAATTTTGTTTTGGGTGCTAAAGCAGATAAAACTTTAATAAGATTTGGAGAAAATGAGATGAGAGTGGATGCCGTTTTCACTAATCTTTCTCCTCATACAAGAGAAAATTTAAGTCAACTTGGATATGAAGATGATGAAATTGGATTGTCAAGAACGCTTAACAGTGAAGGAAGATCTGTTGTAAGAATAAATGGTGCACCAGTTGTTCTTTCTGTTTTGAAGGAAGTAGGATTATGTCTTGTCGATAGTTATTCACAACATGAAAGCGTAGAACTTTTAAAGACTAAAAATCATCTTTCTATGATAGACAAATTTGGAGGAGATAATTTGTCTAATCTTAAATTTGAAGTGAAAGAAACTTTTTCAAAATTAAATGAGATTATAAAAAAGATAGATAAACTTGGTGGTGATAATTTTGAGAGAGAAAGAAAACTTTCTTTGCTTGAATATCAGATTAATGAAATTGAAGAAGCTAATTTAAAACTTGGTGAAGAGGAAGATCTTAAAGATAAAATCAATTTTTATCAAAGTGCGGAAAAGATAAATGAAGCAATCTCGACTTGTGAAGGTTTGCTAAGTGAAGGGATTAATTCTTGTATAACTCAAATTCAGCAATCAACTAGTGCGTTGTCAGGGCTAGGTGAATTTGATGATATTGAAGATTGTAGAAAAAGATTGGAAAGTTCAAGATATGAAATTGAAGATGTTTGCGATACTTTATATAAGATTAAAAGTTCGACCGATTTTGATGAACGTGAGTTTGAAAAATTGGACAGGCGTCGAGACCAAATACGTTCAATAATAAAAAAATATGGCGGAACTATAGAAAACTCTCTTGAATTTTTGTCGCAAGCTAAAGAGGAATATGCTGAAATAATCGACAGTGAAGCAATACTTGTGAAGCTTGAAAAAGAAAAATTTCTTATAGAAAATAAATTTATTAAGCTTTGCGAAGCGCTTTCATTAGAAAGAAAAAAAGTCGCCGAAGATATAAAAAATAAATTGTTGAAAGAGCTTTATGAATTAGGTATGAAATCAAGCAAGTTTGATGTTGAATTTAAAAGGCTAGATAAACCTTCGTTAAATGGATTTGATTATGTTGAATTTGTCTTTTCTGCTAATAAAGGACAAGATGTCAAAGCACTATCCAAAACTGCTTCTGGAGGTGAACTAAGCAGATTTATGCTTGCTTTCAAAAATATTTTTGCTTCAATTGGTGGTGCTCAAACTTTGATATTTGATGAAATAGATTCTGGTATTAGTGGAGAAACAGGTAATATAGTTGGATTAAAATTAAACAATATTAAAAAGAATGCACAGGTGATTTGCATAACACATCTTCCACAAGTTGCAAGTTATGGTGACGATTTCTTCTTTGTTTCAAAAAAAGAAAACGAGAATACAACATCAACAGAATTGAAATATCTTAATAATAACGAAATTATATATAATTTAGCTCGAATGGTTGTTGGTGATAATGTAAGTGAAACTGCTTTAAAACAGGCAGAAGAGATGAGGCTGAAAGCTGGTAAATGCATAAATTAATCAAAATTGAAGAGACTACAAATTAAGTAGTCTTTTTTTTATAGTGTCAATGACTATAAAATTTTTAATTGAAGGAGCGAGAATGAAGGTAGGACTTAATAAAAGGAAAAGCTTTGTTTTACTTTTGGTATTATTGTTGCTTTTTGCAGTAATTAATAATCTTCAAATGATAAATCTTTTTAAAATATCCGACGACTTTTATGTGAGTTATGAAGAAATAAATAGCGTAAATGAAGATAAAATGTTTGGTAATATTGTTAATCTATCACTTCAAGAAGATGAAGTTAAAACTGGGCAGGAAAAATCAAATGAAGCTGAAATTGTGTTTAAACTTTTTGGATTTATACCTGTAAAAAAAGTAAAAGTAAAATTACTACCAGAAGAGGAAGTGTATGTTGGAGGAATGCCTGTCGGTTTGACTTTACAAACTGAGGGGGCTGTCGTTGTGAGCGATACTATTGTCGATAGCGAAACAGCTTCGGTTACAAAAAATAAATTTTTTAAAAATGGAGATTTAATAAAAGAAATAAATGGAAAGAAAATAGAAAGTTTAAATGATATTGATATTGCTCTTCAAGATAATAAGGATAAAGTAAACGTTTTGTTTCAAAGAAATAATGACGAGAAATCTATTGATATTGAATTGATTAAAGATAAAAATGGAAATAATAAGTTGGGTCTATGGGTCAGAGATGATGTTTCTGGAGTAGGAACGCTTACATTTGTAAAAAAAGACAGCGGTGAGTTTGGGGCTCTTGGACACGCTGTGACAAATAATCAAAATGAAAATGTCTTGCCTATGGTAGAAGGTGAATTGTTTAGTTGCAGTTTAGTCAACATTGAAAAAGGGGAGAAGAACAAACCTGGTGAATTGAGATGTGTGTTTGTGCAAAAAAATAAGCAAGGAATAATCACGAAAAATACTAAAGTTGGTATATATGGAATTTTAAATGTTGATGAAACTTTGGTTGATCAAAATAGACATGCTAGATTAGGTGGAAGATTAAGCGTTAAGCCTGGAAAAGCTAAGATAATTTCCTCTGTAAGTGGCATAAGTGAAGAATATGATATTGAGATAATAAAAACCAATTTTCAATCAAAATGTGATGATAAAAGTTTGGTTATAAAAGTCACGGATAAACGACTTTTAGAATTGACTGGAGGAATAGTGCAGGGGATGAGCGGATCTCCTATCATGCAAAATGGAAAAGTTGTAGGAGCAGTCACTCATGTTTTTGTTTCTGACCCCACAAAGGGGTATGGTGTTTACAGCGATTGGATGCTGGAACAAATGTCTGAATAAAAAATAAATCACTGAAATAGTGATTTTTTTATTTTTTTAATAAAAAGTTATTTTTATATAACATAATAGCATTAAAATCAATCTATTATGTTATGATAAGATAATAATCAAGCTGAAATTTATAAAACAAAAAGAAGCACTATACAAATATTTTATATAACTGCTTCTTCCCGTATAATGTGAAGCATATCTCCTTCACAATATTATCTTATGCAACAACTGAAATATTATACACAAAAAATATTAAATTTTTATAATAATTTTTATTTATATAAAGTTACATTTCTTGCTACTGATTTTCTTTGATCTTCATTTATGGCAGCATAGTGTTTTTTTGTTGTGTTTACGTCTTTATGTCCTAAAATATCGGCAACAATATAAATATCATTTGTTTGTTTATATAAGTTTGTGCCAAATGTGCTTCTTAATTTATGTGGAGATATCTTTTTTAAAGGTGAAGCAATAGAAGCAAACTTTTTCACTAAATCTTCAACAGCTCTAAGTGAGATCCTTTTGTTTTGTAAAGATATAAACATAGCTTGCTCATCAGTTGGTAAATTTAAAGTAGAACGTTTTTCAAGCCATGTTTTTAAAGCCATCGCAACATCGTTTGAAAAATATAATGTCGATTGATTTCCACCTTTTCGTGTAACTACAAAAGCATTTTGGGAGAAATCAAAACTATTAAGATTTAAGCCAACTAATTCAGAAATTCTGATACCTGTGCCTAAAAATAGGGTGATGATAGCATTGTCTCGTTCGAATGTATGTTTGTTGTATGTTTGTTGTCTTTTGCTAAATTCAAATGGATTTTCGACTACATTCAAAAGAGTGTTGACTTCATCTTGTTCAAGTCTAATAATTTCTTTATTATGTAGCTTTGGAGTGGAAATTTTACTGACAACATTTGATGAAATAAGATTGTGATTATATAGATATTTGAAAAATGAGCGAAGAGATGCAAGTTTTCTTGCTTTTCCGCGTTCGTTATTTTTAAAACTTTTTCCATCTATTTCATAATAAGATAAATACGACAAAAATCTCTCAATATGAATGGTGGTAAGTTCTTCTAAATCCTTTAAAGTAATTTGATTTTCGTCTTTATGAAAGATAAATTGTGCCATAAAATTGAAGAAGATAGAAATATCCATAGAGTAATTATATCTAGTGAGAAGTGATGTGTTGTTTTCTATACCAATAAAAAAGTCAAAACAATAATCTGGTAATTTTTCTGTATATTTTGACATTCTTAATCTTGTTTGTAAATCTCTTTTTTGATAAAAATCGTTATTCATAATTTCTATTTTAACATTATTGTTAAATAATATCAAGCAATTTAACTATGCGTAAAATATTTTTTTATAATTTTGTAGAATTTTTTTATGAGCAGAGGAGATTATCCTTTATTATGGAAATAGATAAAAAGAAAATATATAAACAATCTAGTTTTATTTATATAAATAATTGACTAGAATTAATAAAAAGATTATAATGTTTTTATATTAGGAGGATTATTATGATAGACATTAATTTGATTAGGACAAGTCCAGAGCTAGTAAAAGAAAATATTAAAAAGAAATTTCAAAATCATAAACTTGTTTATGTTGATCAAGTTTTAGAATTAGACCAAAAAATTCGTGATTTAAAGAAAGAAGGCGACAATCTTCGTTCTATGAGAAATACTTTAAGTGCTAAAATAGGCAGCTTAATGCGTGAAAAAAAGATTGATGAAGCACAAAGTATAAAGACGGAGGTTGTAAAAAACAATGAAAGAATTGTTGAAATTGAAAAAGAAGAAGGACAACTTTCAGATAAATTGAAAAAACTTATGCAATCAATCCCAAATATTATTGCTGATGATGTGCCTATTGGAAAAGATGACAGTGAAAACGTTCAAAGATTGACAATTGGTGAGGCTAAAACACCTGATTATGAAATTCCTTATCATGCAGATATTCTTGAAAGTTTAAATGGGCTTGATTTAGATAGTGCAAGAAGAACAAGTGGAAATGGTTATTATTATTTGACTGGTGATATCGCAAGACTGCATTCTGCAATTTTGTCTTATGCAAGAGATTTTATGATAGATAAAGGATTTACTTATGTAATTCCTCCATTTATGATAAGAAGCGACGTTGTAAATGGTGTTATGAGTTTTGAAGAAATGGAAAATATGATGTATAAAATCGAAGGCGAAGACTTATATTTAATTGGGACAAGTGAGCATTCTATGATAGGAAGATTTAAAGAAACAATATTAAAGGAGGAAGATTTACCTTTATGTTTGACTTCTTATTCACCATGTTTTAGAAAAGAGGTTGGTGCTCATGGTATTGAAGAGCGAGGCATTTATAGAGTTCATCAATTTGAAAAACAAGAAATGATTGTTATTTGCAAGCCAGAAGATTCAATGAATTGGTATAATAAAATGTGGCAAATTTCATCAGAATTTTTTAAAAGTCTTGATATTCCTCATGAAGTCATGGAATGTTGCAGTGGTGATCTTGCCGATTTGAAAGTAAAATCATGTGACTTAAATGCATGGAGTCCTCGTCAAAATAGATATTTTGGTGAACTGGGTTCTTGTTCAAACCTTTCTGATGCACAAGCGAGAAGACTTGGGATAAAATATAAAACTACTGAAGGCTCTAAGCTTGCTCATACATTAAATAATACTGTAGTTGCACCTCCACGTATGCTTATTGCCTTTTTAGAGAATAATTTAAATGCTGATGGCAGTGTAAACATTCCTGTAGTTTTGAGAAGTTATATGGGTGGAAAAGATAAAATTTATCCTAATAAAAAAGGAAGATAAATGGCAAAAATAAGAGTTACGAAAGAGCTTATAAATTCAATTGTTCGACAAGATCACGAAAAGTATTTAAAAAAATTGAATAAAGCTGTAAATCAAGTATTAACGGCGTCAATTGAAGCTCTTTCTAAAAAAGTTAGCTATATTAATGTAAAAAATGTTGTTTTGCAACCAGTGAATGAAGTCTTAAATAATTCTTTTATAGATAATTCAAGTTGCAAATATTTTTTAGGCATTGATAATGCTCAACTTGAACTTAACACAATAAAATCAACAAATTTTTTGCGAAATTTTAAAGAAAGATTTAAATATGCTTGGGAAAATCGTAAATTGCTGAAAAAGAAAAGACGAAAAACAAGACGTAAACGCAAAGAAGAAGAAAATAAAATTACAAATATTAAATTTGATCCAAGCAAATATACAATGTATAATTTGAGTGAAGATTTGCAAAATTGTATTTGCAGCGTGTTGACAGAGACCAGTCTTATTGGTTTAAAAGATTGCAAAATTTCAATTTTAGGCAGAGATGATTTTGATTGTAATACAGAAATAATTTTATACCTAGTAAGTAAAAATGACGAAATTTATAAATTTTATTCATCAAATAAAAAAGGCTTTATAGAAGTCAACATTGATAAGAGAATAGATTTAATTTCAAAGAAATTAAAAGAAACGGGTGATAATTTAACTCAAATATTAAAAATATTCAATACTTTATTTTACAATGTAAATGGTAAAATGCCAAATCAAATTTATTTGGAAAGTGTTTTATATTATGTTCCAAGCAATTTGTATCAAGGTGACGATATTTATAAAATCTTTTTGAAAATAGTAAATTTCTTAAAATTGAAATCTATAAGAAATATTAAATCTATAAATGATAGTTCAAAAAATATAAACGATGATATTGTCTGTGGCAATTGTGGTCTTGAATTTAATAAAGTTTTAAATTTGCTGTAAATAAGAAAAATATTATATGAATATCTTTATATGTGTGCAATCTTTAATAAGAATTTAATATTTATATAATTATAAAAAAATAACAAAATACCTTTGTTTTAAGTGCTAGTATGTGCATATCTCTGTGTAAAAGCTGTCTTTTACGCAGAGATATTGATATTGCCCTAGCATGAAAATAGCATTAAAATTTGAAAAATTTAAATTATTTTGATAATAAAGTTTTGTTTGTTTAAGAAATATGTAAAATTTCCCCCTCATATTTGATTGATAAAATTAAAAAATTGTTTTTTCAATTTAGAATATTCTAAAACTTTATAATATTAAATAAATTTTGATAGTAGTATGCAAGACATACTACTATTTAATTTTTATTTAAAAAATTGTTGACTTAGGTGCAAAGTTGTTTTATAATTTAATAGAGGTAATAATGGAATTTTATGCAAAAGGACAACTTTCATATTTGATACTCACCTGTCTTCAAGACAGAGATTTTTATGGTCTGGATATCATAAGTGAAATATCAACTCGAAGTAATGGAAAAATAAATTTAAAAAAGCCTAGTGTTTATTCCAATCTAACAAGAATGGAAAAGCAAGGTTATATTTCATCATATTTACAAAGCAGTGATTTTGGTCCAAACAGAAAATATTATTCATTAACTGATAAAGGTCGTGGTTTTTATCAGGAATTAAAGGCTTATTTTGATTATAATAACATAGATGTTTTCAGAGATTTTGTTGATGTTGATATTAAAACAGAAGATATTTTCAATAGAGAAAACACAGAACTAAAAACAGAAAATAATGAAAGTCTCTCCCCTACTTCAGTTTCAGAAAATGAAAATAATGAAAGCGCAATCAAAAATGATGAAGACTTCTTTGATTTTTCTTCGTTAGATGAAAGCAATGACTCCACTACTGTTTCTCAAACCGAAACTCAGCAAATTATAGAAGAGCAAGTTGCTCAAACGGATGAATATAAAGATGATGCTAGGTTTTTAGTTCGAGAAGAAAAAATTGAAGAAGATCAAACTGAGGAAAAAGAAGAGGAAAAAGAACTTGAAGATAAAACTGAAACTGAAACTTTGATAGAAAATATTAATAATTCTGAACAAGAGAAAAAAGATGATGCAGTATTTTTATCTAATGTTGAAGATTATAACAAAAGATTGTTTGACATATCTAAAGATATTAATAAAATAAAAAGAAAGAGAAGCTTTGCAGAAGATCAAATAGCTATTACAACTACAGATGCATTGATGATTTCAAATGAAAAGAAAAAGGCAAATATTGAAGAATTTAAAAATTCTTTACTTCAAAATAAAGCAAAATATACATACCCTACAGTAAATTATGAAACAAAAAGTAAGACACTTAATCAATCTTTTAATAATTATGAAGTGAAAAAAGAATTGAAAAAGGAAGTTGAAAATAAATCTGATATTAAAGATGATGCAGTTTTAGTCACTGGACATCTTTCACCAAATGATGTGGGCAAAGCAAAAAAGATTGAACCACCTAAAATAAAAATTGTTTCTGAAAATACTAAAGACACTCGTCTCCCTGCACCAAAAAGAGATTCAAATGTTGACCCTTCTCATAGAGAGATTCTCAATAAACTTTATTCTAAGACAAAAGATAATACATCAGCACAGGTAAGAGATGATGCAATTTATGACTATAATGATTTGAAAGATTATTATGATAGTCAAAACATTTCATTTAATGTTTATGAAAAATCATTAGATAAAACTAAACACAATACAAACTTAATTTATTTATCTGTAAGCATTGCAACATTATTGATGAGTTTACTCTCTTCAACTGTTTTATATTTGATTTTCTTAAAAACAGGAATGTTGAACAATAATACTAATTTTCTATTTATTTTATTGCCTACACTACTAATATTAGATGTTGCTTTAAAGATATACAATTATAAAGTTTATACTAGTTGGATGCCAACGCAGCTAAGTCCTTTTTGGAAAGTAATGTGTTATTACTTGCTTGTTTCTTGTATAATTGTTGGATTAAATTTGATTTGTGGAATCGCTACAAAGGCATTTAGTTTGTTTGCAACTACTTTAATTTTACCACTTATCTTAGCTTTTATTATGATTCCAGTCAGATATTTCTTAAAACGAATATTACTTGTAAAATTTTGGAAATAAAAGATATAGAATAACTTATATTTAAAAATATCATGCAATTTGCATGATATTTTTTTAATTTTATGTGTGATATGTTTAGGCATTTAAATTTTAAATATCCCTTTTTGATCTGTGACATTTTTTTATTAAAGAAATAAATAAATCAACAAATAAAAATAGAATGATTATAATAAGTGAAATTATCAAAATATAAGAAATTGAATTTTCAAGTAAAACACAAAGTAGAGTAATTGCAGAAGTAGATATAAGTGTCCCAATTGTAATAGTCAAGAATGAATATTTTAAATCAAGATTGCTAAGTCCAGCGATTAAACTGCCCGTCCAAACACCAGTAAGTGGCAGTGGAACTGCTACAAAACCAGCTAAAGCTAAGTATTTTTTAAAACCTGATTGTTTATCTTCAATATATGCACTTTTAGTAGAATAATGATGTAAAAATTTTGAACTTATAAATCCTGTAGTTTTACCCCTTAACTTACGAGCTAAAAGCATTATTAAAAAACTTGGAATCATAGCTCCTATAAAAGCTATAATAAGAGCTAAAAATGGTGATAATGAATTGTTCCCCCAAATTGCACTGTTCATAGCAAAAGGAATTGCTATTTTACTTTCTAAGGTTGGACACATTGCAATTAATATTACTGCAAGCCATACGCAATTGTCAAAATGTTCTACAAAAAAATTAATTATATTATCCATATTGTATCATATTAATAGCTAAGATAAATTATTACAAAATTATTTGTTCTTTCTAAAATGTCTAACATGCAACTTAATTATTAAAAATACAAAAAAAGATTGACAGTGTTTTTTTGTCAATCTTTTATGTTTTTAATTATTTTGCAGTTTCAGTAAATCGTTTTTCACGAATTACTACTACTTTAATTTGACCTGGATATTGCATTTCTTGTTCTATCTTTTTAGAGATATCTTTTGCAAGAAAAAGTGCATTGTTATCATTTACCTGATCTGGTTTAACGATAATTCGAACCTCTCTGCCCGCTTGAATTGCATAAGATTTCTCAACACCGCTGAATCCATTGCAAATTTCTTCCAATTGTTGTAGACGTTTGATATAATTTTCCAAACTTTCTCTTCTTGCACCAGGTCGAGAACTTGAAATAGCATCAGCCACCTGCACTAAAATTGCTTCAATCGAATTGTAAGGAACATCTCCATGATGAGCATGTATACAGTGTATTACGTCTTCAGATTCTTTATATTTCTTTGCAAGTTCAATTCCGATAGAAACATGAGTGCCATCAACTTCATGATCAAGAGCTTTTCCAATATCATGCAACAATCCACCACGTTTTGCTACGAGAACATTGGCTCCAAGTTCTGTGGCTAAGAGACCAGCAATTATAGATGTCTCAATGCTGTGTGTCAGACAATTTTGTCCATAACTTGTCCTATATTTAAGTCTACCCAAAATTTTAACAAGTTCTGGATTTAAATTGAAAATACCAACCTCATTGCAAGCATTCTCACCTGCTTCTTTTATAATTTTTTCAACATCTTTTGATGCTTTTTCAACTATTTCTTCAATTCTTGTTGGATGTATTCTTCCATCTACAATCAACTTTTCAAGACTCATTCTAGCGATTTCTCGTCTTACTGGGTCAAAACTTGAAATAGTTATTGTTTCTGGTGTGTCATCAACTATTAATTCAACACCCGTTACGCTTTCAATTGCACGGATATTTCTTCCTTCGCGACCTATAATTCTACCTTTCATATCATCATTTGGAAGAGCAACAGAAGTCACTGTAAACTCAGATGATAAGTCAGTTGCACATTTTTGTATTGCACCTACAACAATGTTTTTGGCAATATCTTCAGCCTTTTCTCTTGCATTGTCTTCTATTTGTTTTACTAATATTCCAGCATCCTTTTTTGCTTCCTCTGAAATACTTTCAATCAAAATATCTTTTGCTTCTTTTTTTGATAAACCTGAAATCTTTTCAAGTTTTTCTGTCATTTGAATTTTAATTTCATCTTGTTCTTTAATCTTTTCAGCCAAAAGACTTTTTTCATTTTCAATAAAAGCCTTTTCATTTTCTATTTGCAAACTTTTATTGTCAAGTGTAGTTTCTTTTTTTGTCAGATATTCTTCTCTCTGGTCAAGTCTTTCCTCTTGTTTTTGAATTTCTCCTCTTCTTTCTTTGGCTTCTGAATTTGCTTCATCTCTTATTTTCTGTGCTTCTTCTTTGGCCTCTAAAAGAGATTCTTTTTTTATGCTCTTTGCTTCTGCATACGCCTCTTCAATTATTTTTACAGCATTAGATTTACTTTTACCTATTTTTTTGCTTGCTAGTAGATTGTAAACTAAAATTCCAACAACTGCACCTACTAAAAGTGCAATTATTCCGCTAACAACTCCGGCGGTCACAGCAGCATTGCATAATATGCTTAAACTGCTCATAATTTCCCCTTTTATAGATAGACAAACTCTATCAATAAAAAGAATAATATAAACAAAAAATAAAATCAAAAA
>CAMSQA010000008.1 GCA_947062475.1 uncultured Clostridia bacterium | reverse complement strand
TTTCCCTACACGACGCTCTTCCGATCTACATTATTCGACAATCTTTTTGTATGAAAATTTAAAGATTTTGTAAAAATACATTAATTTACTTTACATCAATTTTCATTTGTATTAATATATAAATGTAACTGATGAAAATCAGATACATAACAGACGGTATTTCTCCTAAGTTAAACAGCCGTCTGTGGGACCTTAAAATTCTTTTAAGGTCTTTTTTATTTGTTTTTAAGCAAAAATTATCTAATAGAATTAAAATTATTAAAATTTACAAACAATTTTTAATTTTATATTAAAATTTATCTTTGGAAAATTAATTGTAATCTCGCTATCTTGAGAAATTTGATTTATTATATAATTACCAAACTCGTAATTAATTTTTAACTTATTTTCGTCAAAAATGTAGTTTCTTTCATCAATTTCTATTTTCTTACCACTTAACCCATAAATCTTAATTTCAAAAATAGCAATATTATTTAAAACATTTAAAGTTTTACTTTGTTCAACATAATTACAATATTGTAAAGGTATAATTTCAAATAAATACCCTTCTTCATATACTTCGACAACAAAGCTTTTTGAAATTTCCTCTTTTGACGCAACTATCTTAATAGTGACATTGACTTTCCCAGCTTTTAAACCTTTAATACTATCTTTATTTATATCTATTATATCGGTTTTATCTACTTCAAAATATATTTCAGCAGTTTCATCATTTGTTTGATAAAAAGAAGAAATCTTTTCACCAACAGTTAAACTTAAATCTCTCACGATACAATTCAATGGAACTTTAAAATCCGAGTTGTCTTTTTTATTACTTCCAAGCATAAAAACAAGCAATAAAGTGACAGAAATTGCTAAAACTAATAAACTTACAAGAATTGAAATAACTCTTTTACTCATATAAACAATTATAACAATTTTTGACAAAAAAGTAAAATATTTTACAATTAATATTATTTTTTTGAAATAAATATTGAAGGCAAAAATTGGTTTTAAATCAAAAAAATTTATAAAAAAACACTATTCAATAAATATTTTTATGTTATAATAACAAAATTTGCATTCTTTATGTTATAATAATTAAAAGGAGAATATGTATGTTTAAAAACAAAGTTGTTTTAATAACTGGTGCTAGCAGTGGAATTGGTAAAGCAGCCCCCCCCCTTGAATTTGCAAAAAAAATGGAGCAACTGTTGCTGTAAATTACAACAAAAGTAAAATAGAAGCAGAAGCTGTTGTTAATGAAATAATCAAAATGAAAGGGAATGCCATTGCAATCCAAGCAGATATTTCCAATAAAAAAACTTAAAATCATTGGTTGACAAGGTTGTCGAAACTTTTGGAAAAATTGATATTCTTGTCAATAATGCTGGCATAGTTTTTGACCGAGAGTTTGAAGATATAAAATATGAAGAAACAATGGATGTATTCAAAATAAATGCGATAGCCCCTATTTTCTCAAAATTGGTTGCTCCCACCATCTACCACCAATATATGTCCTGTGATATAGTTTGCATTGTCGCTTGCAAGAAAAATAATTGCATTGTTAAAAATTAAAGCTTTTAGTAAAAAAGAACTTTATCAAAACTGATAAAGTTCTTTTTAATTTATTATTTTATTAAATAAATAGTGTTTTAAAAACTACTGAGCGATTGCATCATCATCTTCTTCATCTTTAATGACAACAGGCATAACAGATCTATAATTTTTAAGACCTGTTCCTGCAGGAATAAGTTTTCCAATAATAACATTTTCTTTAAGACCAAGAAGATTATCAACCTTACCTTTCACAGAAGCATCTGTAAGAGTCCTTGAAGTCTCTTGGAAGGAAGCAGCAGAAAGGAAACTTTCAGTTGAAAGAGAAGCTTTTGTAATACCAAGCAATACTCTCTTAACAGTTGCAGGAACACCACCTTCTTGCAAAATGCGCTCATTTTCTTCATCGCATTTAAATACATCAACAATTTCACCTGGTAAAAGTGAAGTATCCCCAGAAGATTCAACCTTGACTTTTTTAAGCATTTGTCTAATGATAAGTTCTACATGTTTATCGTTTACCTTAACACCTTGACCTCTGTAAGTATCAATAACTTGAGATAAAAGATATTCTTGAAGTCCTTTCACACCTCTCATTCTAAGAAGGTCAGCAGGATTGATTGCACCAGCTGTAATTTGAGTTCCTGGTTCAACAGTATCACCATTTTTAACAAGCAATACAACAGGTTTCTTTGCTTCATATTCAACATCGCCGTCACGAGAAGTAACAGTGAAATAGTAATATTTTGCATCTTGTTTAATTGAAATTTTTCCAGCAACTTCTGAAATAAGAGCTTCACCTTTTGGTTTTCTTGCTTCAAAGATTTCTTCAACACGAGGCAAACCTTGTGTAATATCAAGAGCTGAAGCAACACCACCAGAGTGGAAGGTTCTCATTGTAAGCTGAGTTCCAGGTTCACCAATAGATTGAGCAGCAACAATTCCGACAGCTTCACCAATATTGACCATACTCTTATTACTTAAATCTCTGCCATAACATTTTGCACAGACACCATGCTTGCAACGGCAAGTGAAAAGAGATCTTATTTGAACTTTTGTAATTCCAGCTTTTGTGATTTTAGCAGCCTGATCGGTTGAAATCATTGTATTTGCAGGCACGATAAGTTCTTGAGTCGCAGGATCATAAATATCCTCTACACTTACTCTACCATAAATTCTTTCTGCTAAAGTTTCTTGAACAGCACCATCAACAACAAGGTCACTCACCCAAACACCTTTTACTTTTTCATCTAAATCAGCAAAACAGTCTTCGGTTGTTACAACAACATCTTGAGAAATATCAACAAGACGACGAGTCAAATAACCTGAGTCGGCTGTTTTAAGAGCTGTATCTGAAAGTGATTTTCTAATACCACGTGCAGTAATGAAATATTCTATAGGAGTCAATCCCTTAACGAAAGAAGATTTAATAGGTCCAACCATTTCACCAGAAGCAGTTGTTTTTAAACCAATCATACCACAAAGAGAGTTGATCTGGTTGGTATCACCACGTGCACCAGAAACATACATAATCTTAAATGGATTTTCTTCAGCCATGTTTGCAACTACAGCTTCAACGACTTTTGATTTTGTATCTGCCCAATATTCGTTATTAATTTTAATTTTTTCTTCGTTTGTAATGAGACCTCTTCTAAAGAGTTTTTCATTTTCTCTTACCTTATCTTCAGCTTCCGCAATGATATCATATTTCTCTTTTGGTTCTGAAATATCAAAGGCATTAACTGTAAGTGCACCTAAGGTTGCATATTTATAACCAGTTGATTTAATTCTATCTACAAGTTTTGCACATTCGCTTGTTCCATGAATGTCATAAGCTTTTGCTAAAATATTGCCCAAATCTTTCTTTACAATTGCACGGTTAAGTTCAAGTTCACAATAGTTTTCAGGATTTGTTCTGTCAACATAACCAAGATCTTGAGGAATTTGTTCATTGAACAAAATTCTACCAACAGTTGTTTCAACAAGCTTAGAATATTTTTTACCATCAACTTCTTTTTCAAGTCTGACTTTAATTTTTGCTTGAAGATGAAGTTTTTGAGTCTGATAAGCAATGATTGCTTCCTCTTTTGAAGCAAATATACCACCCTCACCAAGCATACCATCTCTTTGGATTGTCATATAAGCACAACCTAAAATGATATCTTGTGATGGTGTAACAATTGGGTCACCATCAGAAGGTTTTAAGATGTTGTTTGAAGCAAGCATAAGAGTTCTCGCTTCAGTTCTTGCATCAAGAGATAGAGGAACGTGAATAGACATTTGGTCACCATCGAAGTCGGCATTGAAAGCAGCACAGACTGATGGGTGAAGTTTAATAGCCCTTCCTTCAACAAGAACAGGTTCAAAAGCTTGAACAGAAAGTCTGTGAAGTGTAGGAGCACGGTTTAAAAATACTGGATGGTCTTTAATAACCTCTGCTAGAATATCCCAAACTACTGCCTTTTCCTTTTCAATCATTCTCTTGGCAGACTTAATATTGTGAGACTTATTAAGGTCAACAAGTCTGTTCATAATAAATGGTTTGAAAAGTTCGAGAGCCATTTCTTTAGGCACACCGCATTGATACATTTTTAGTTCTGGTCCAACAACGATAACAGAACGTCCAGAATAATCCACACGTTTACCCAAAAGGTTTAATCTGAAACGACCTTGCTTTCCTCCAAGCATGGCAGTAAGAGATTTAAGATCGCGTTGTTTTGAGCTTTGAACAGCCTTTCCTCTCTTACCATTATCAATAAGATTGTCAACTGCTTCTTGAAGCATTCTTTTTTCATTTCTTACAATTACATCAGGAGCACCAAGTTCCATAAGTTTTTTAAGACGATTGTTTCTGTTGATTACACGTCTATAAAGATCATTTAAGTCACTTGTTGCATATCTGCCACCATCAATTGGCACCATTGGTCTAAGGTCTGGTGGAAGAACAGGAATTACATCAAGAACCATCCATGTTGGATTGTTTCCACTTTTAATAAAAGATTCAACAACATCAAGCTTTTTGATGGCTTTAATTCTTCTCTGACCTTTCATATTGACAAGAGCTTCTTTAAGTGTTTTTGCCTCTTTTTCAAGGTCAACTTCAGAAAGAAGTCTCTTAATAGCAGAAGCACCCATACCAACTTCAAAAGCATCATATCCATATTTATCACAAGCTTCATGATATTCTTTATCAGTGATAACTTGTTTATAAGCAAGGTCTGTGCGTTTTGGGTCAAGGACAACATAGCAAACATAATAAACAACTTGTTCAAGCACCTTTGGTGTCATTTCAAGAAGTGTTCCTATCTTAGATGGAACATTTCTGAAAAACCAAATATGAGTGCAAGGAGCAGCAAGTTCGATATGTCCCATTCTTTCACGTCTAACCTTAGCTCTAGTTACTTCAACACCACACTTGTCACAAACAACGCCTTTATAACGAACTCTTTTGTATCTACCACATTGGCATTCCCAGTCTTTTCTAGGTCCAAAAATCTTTTCGCAAAAAAGACCATCTCTTTCAGGCTTTTGAGTTCTGTAATTGATAGTTTCAGGTTTGGTGACCTCACCATGAGACCATTCTCTGATCTTTTCTGGTGAGGCAATTCCTATTTTAATAGAATCAAAATTGTTTAATTCAAACATATCAAATCCCCTTTTTATTAATCATCAAAGTCGCCGAAGTCATCAAACAAATCAAGATTATCAAGATCGTTTTTAGTGGTTTCTTCATAGACATCTTTGACTTCTTCTGACTGCTCATCTGAGATGCTACTCATATGTTCATCAAAATCAAATATACTTTCTGTAAGGTCTTTTTCTGTATCATGAGCCATAGCATTATTTGGTTGGTCTTGTTCATCTTGGCTTAACTCTGAAAGTGAAATTTCCTTTTCGCCTTCAGCCAAAATCTTAACATCAAGTCCAAGAGCCTGCAATTCTTTTACAAGAACCTTAAATGATTCAGGTATGCCAGGTTCTGCAATAGGTAAACCCTTAATAATAGACTCATAAGTCCTAAGACGACCGTTGAGGTCATCTGATTTTACAGTAAGCATTTCTTGCAAGATATGGCTTGCACCATAAGCTTCAAGAGCCCAAACTTCCATTTCACCAAATCTTTGACCTCCAAAGAGTGATTTACCACCAAGAGGTTGTTGAGTAATAAGTGCATATGGACCAATTGAACGAGCATGGATTTTTGAATCAACCATGTGTTCAAGTTTAAGCATATATTTTACTCCAACAGTAGAAAGGTTGTCAAAAGGCTCACCAGTTCTACCATCATAAAGTTGAATTTTTCCATCTTCGCGGAAGTTGTTTTCAAGCAAGAGTTCTTTAATATCCTGCATTGTTGCACCATCAAAGGCAGGAGTAGCAACCTTCCAGCCAAGTGTTTTTGCAACAAGACCAAGATGCACTTCCATAACCTGACCGATATTCATACGAGATGGAATACCAAGAGGGCTAAGCACGATATCAATTGGTTGACCATTTGCCATGAAAGGCATATCAGCTTCTGGCAGAACGATTGAAACAACACCTTTGTTTCCGTGACGACCAGACATTTTATCTCCGACTGAAATCTTTCTCTTTTGAGCGACAGTAACTCGAACCATCATGTTTACACCAGGTTCAAGATCATCTTTATTTTTCTTTGAGAATACTTGGACATCAACGACAACACCGCCCTTTCCATGTTGAACACGAAGAGATGTATCACGGACGTCTCTTGCTTTATCACCAAAGATGGCACGAAGAAGTCTTTCTTCTGGAGTAAGATCAGTTTCTCCTTTTGGAGTAACTTTACCAACTAAGATATCATTTGGATGCACTTCTGCACCTATTCTTATGATACCATTTTCATCAAGGTCTTTGAGTGCATCTTCACCAAGATTTGGAATATCACGTGTGATTGCTTCATCTCCAAGTTTAGTTGTTCTGCACTTGATTTCATGATCATAAAGAGTAATTGAAGTATAAACATCTTCTTTTACAAGTCTTTCATTGATTAAGATAGCATCTTCGAAGTTTTGACCTTCCCAGTTCATATATCCAATAAGAACGTTTTTACCAACCGCGAGTTCGCCTTTATCAGTTGAATAACCATCAGTGAGAACATCGCCTTCGCTTACCATTTCACCTTTTACAACACAAGGTCTTTGGTTGAAGCAAACATCATCGTTTGCCTTAGCAAATTTGGTGAGAGTATAGATATCTTCATCTCCCTTTTCAGTGAGAACTCTTATTTCATCAGCTGAAACATAAGTCACTTTTCCAGCTCTCTTTGCAAGAATTACACATCCGCTATCATGAGCGGCAACAGCTTCCATACCAGTCCCGACAATAGGAGCTTCTGGCTTTATTACAGGCACAGCCTGACGTTGCATGTTTGCACCCATAAGTGCACGGTTTGCTTCATCACTGCCAACAAAAGGAATTAAACTTGTAGCAACAGAAACAAGTTGTTTTGGAGAAACATCCATAAAATCAACTTTGCTTGCTGGAACATCGATATTTGTTGAACCATGACGGCAAATAATATGAGAGTTTATGAAATGACCTTCTTCATCTAAAGGCTCAATTGCCTGTGCGATATAGCTTTCATTTTCAACATCAGCCATTTTATAAACAACATCATTTGTCACAACTCCTCTTTCTTTATCAACTACTCTATAAGGAGTTTCAAGGAAGCCATAATCATTTATTCTTACATAAGTGGCAAGAGTGTTTAAAAGACCAATTGATTGACCTTCAGGAGTTTCAATAGGACAAATTCTGCCATAATGAGTGAAGTGAATATCACGAATTTCAGGATCGGCTCTCTCCTTTTTTATACCTCCAGGTCCAATCGCAGAAACACGACGTTTCTGAGTAATTCCAGAAAGAGGATTCTTTTGATCCATGATTTGCGACAACTGTGATTGAGAGAAGAAATCACGAAGAGCTTTATTCACAGCTTTTGGATTCATAATTTGTGAAGGTGTAACTTCAACAAATTCACGTCCTTGCAAAGTTTCTTTTACATTTACAGAGAGTTTTGTCACGCCTGTTCTAAATGCATTGCAAGTAAGTTCTCCAACAGTTGCAACGCGTTTATTTGAAAGATGCTCGATTTTATCTATTCCAGCAAATCCTTCAAGCACATCAAGATATGCAGAAACAGTTGCCAAAATATCATCCATTGTAAGTGTTGTGATGACAAGATCTTTTGCATTTTCTTTTATTATTTTGAGTGCTTCTTCTTTTGAAGATGCTTCAGCCAAAATTTGTTTAAGAACAGGATAATAAACATCCTCAAAAATACCAAGTTCTTCTTGGTTGCAGTCAAGAACTTTTGAGAGAGTAACACGATTGTTTCCTCTAATAAGGTGACGTTTGCCATTAAATTGAATCCAAACTTCATTTATGCCTGCATTTTGAATAAGATCGGCAGTTTTTGCTGTAAACTCCTCTCCTGCTTTAACTAGAATTTCACCTTCTGAAACAATATTATCGGCATTGATAAGTCCTGGAAGACGCTCTCTAAGAGCAAGCTTTTTATTGACCTTATATCTTCCAACTTTAGAAAGATTATAATAAGCATCAGTAAAGAAAGATGCATTTAAGAAGCTTCTAGTGCTTTCAACTGAAGGAACGTCCGTAGGTCTAGTTTTTCTTGAAAATTCAAGTAAACATTCCTCTTGTGTTGTTTGAGTTTCTTTATCGATTACATATTTGATATATCGATTGTCACCAAAAAGTCTAATGATTTCTTCATTAGAGAAGCCAAAGCATTTTAAAAATACACCAAGACTGATTACACTTTTACGTTCTAAAACAATCTTTAAGTTTTCATTAGCGCCCTGCTTGATTTCAATCCAGTTTCCATGAACAGGAATTATTTGTGCTTTAAGTGTGGCATTATTTTCTTTTTCTCTTGTAAGATAAACACTTGGTGCTCTGACAATTTGATTGATGACAACTCTCTCAATACCATTGAAGATAAAAGAGCCTTGATCGGTCATCATTGGCACATCACCCATGAATACTTCTTGTTCAACCGCTTGTCCAGTTTCTTCAACAACAAAACGTGCCTTTACTTTTAATGGTGAAGAATAAGTTGCACTTCTTCTTTTGCACTCCTTCACATCATAAGTAGGCTCTTGAAAAGGTAAAATTTCAGTAATATACAATTTTGCCTTGCCTGAATAATCTGTAACAGGGAAAAATTCATCAAGAGTTTTCTTGATGCCCTTCGTTAAAAAGTCTTTATATGACTTTTTTTGAATTTCGAGAAGTGGTGGGACTTTGATAAGTTCTTCACATTGACCAAAAGTCATTCTCTCTACTTTGCCTTGTTTAACTTTTCTTACATTAACAGACATTTATCTCTCCTTACTAAGTGACCTTATATACACAAAAAAAGCTTTTATGGCACAAAAAAAGTCCATAATAGCCAATAATCTATTCAATTAATTACAATTTTTTTGCTTCACTGTCACGAATATGTTTAATTATATCAAATTTATTGAACCAATGTCAATAATTTTTTTACATTTTTTAAAAGAATTATACATTTTTTTTGCGAATATCATGCAAATCTTGGCAAAATTTGTCGAATTTAAATTTTTATAATTTTAATTTCAAACTTATATTATTATATAAAAAAAGTACTAGGATTTCCTAGCACTTTTTTATTTAAAGTTTATTTGTCCAATTAAAATCATCTTCAATATAGAGTGTGGTCAACGAATTAAAACTTGTTTTCCATACTTCATGCAAAGATATATTCATTTTATCAAATTCACTTTCTTTAATAAATACATTATCTTTTACTCTTAGATATCCAATTTCGGTTTTATCTTCACTTACATTTACAGTATAACGATAACTTTCTTTATCACTACCTTTGAATAAAATATTTTGAAGCAAATTTTTAGTGATAGTCATAGTCCAAATCTTATCATCTTCTTCAGTATCTTTATTTACTTGCGTGTAAATATAACTTTCAGTAGTATTTGTATTTCGTATAATCCTCACTCCATCCTTGCCAGTAGTAAATAAATCTTTTGAAGTATTATAATGCAGTTCTGTCCCTACACCAATTTCTGTTGGATAATCACTTTCTTGGCCATCAAAGTTTTGTTTTATTTGATAAATGTTACCATATAAATTATTTAATCTATCAATCGTTGTATCTGAAACTTCTAAGCCTAACATTTGAATATATTCAATTGATGACATTCCATAGTTGTTTAGATTAAAGCTCATCTTTGCATTTTTTGCTCTCGATTTAAATTGAGCAAATGATTTATTTGCTTTGTATACAGGATTGTTATCGGCGTCATTTCCAGAAACACTTGAACCAAAATAATAAACATTATCATAATAAATTTGATCAACATTGTATGCATTTTTGGTGATAATATGCCCATAAGAATATAAGTTTCTATTGTTTTGGTCTGTATTTCCCTCATTATCATCGCTGAAAATTTCACCAAAGTCTTGATTGCTTCCAAGTGCCCTTACATCATAAACTTGTGCTTGAACAATGGATGTAGTATAGCAATAAGAAAGAGCAGGAATTTTCGCTGAGAATGCGATAAGACCACCAGCATGGGCAGTTGAGCTTATTCCCATAGTATAAGTTTCAATATCAAGATTTGCAGTGCAATAACTATTTCTTATTTCTATTGACGAATTTATATTGTCGCGAACAAAAGCGACAATTCCGCCAAGTTTTGGATTTTCCTGTCGTCCTCTTAAAGAAAGTCTTTCAGATTTGACTGCAACACCATCTATTCTTAAAGCTGAATGAACTGTTCCTACAGCCCCTCCTAAATTTATTGCACCAATAATATTTGCACTTAAAACACTATCTTCCAGCACTGACAGTCTGCCAGCTTCTGCATTGACAACGCCAATTATGCCACCTACATTTTCAACAGCTTCTTGATTATCATCTATAATCAAACTGAAATCTTGCTCATTTGAAACGTTTGATATTCTTCCGCCGCTAAACTTACCAGCAATACCACCAACAGCAAGAGGCGATTTTGGTGCACCAACAAAAGAATATTCAACTGCACCATTATCAGGAATGTGAGCATAGCTTAAATTTCCAGATTGTTCACCAACAACATAACCAGCATACATATTTGATCTCAGTTTAAGATTTTTTGTGACAATTGGGAATACATATTCAACATTAGCACCATTTCCAATGCCACCAAAAGCCAAACCAACTTTGCTGCCCGTGATAGTCGAAACATCATAAACATGAGCGTTGTGAACTTTTCCTTTTCCTACAAAGCCGATCAACCCTCCAGCATAGGAATGCCCACTATCATTTGAAGAGTTTTCAATATATGTTGCATCATTTGATGGAGTATAAACAGACCATATATCTGCATTGCTGTAAATATCTTTTGCCTCGAAAGCACTCACAGCTTTCCCAATCACACCTCCAACAAAGTTGAGACCTGCAACAGAAGTCAAATTATTACTACGAGCATCAATTGTTATGTCATAAATATAACCATATTTAAGCGTTCCTGCCAAAGTTCCAACATTATTTGTATTATTGAATACAACCTCTTTTGGTGAAATTGTAAGATTTTTAACCGATCCTGTTCTACTTGCGGAATAACCTATTTGTGAGAACAATCCACCATTTGTGCGGCTTTGCATATAAACAAGACCTATACTTGAAATTTCCATTCCATTGCCTTCAAAATTGCCTGCATAAATTACGGTAAACAGATTTGAATGTCTATTAAAATCGACATAACTAACATCACTTATCAAACGATAATTTGTCATATTGAGATTGTTTGAAGTAGTCTGATTTAATATTTCATTTTCCATTGTATTAGAATTATAAATAAGTCTTGGATTATGAATAGATCCTCTTGAAGGAGAATTCATGTCATCCGTGTAAAAATAAGTAATATTTTCAGTGACTTCGTCAACTTCTGATCGATCAAAATTTCGCACTGAAAGAGCTCTCACATTTGGAGAAACAAGAGAAAGTCTATTTAAACCAAATGTCATAAGCTCTTCTCTATAAACAGTATTGCTTTGACTATTGCCCTCGTCACCTGGCAAAATAATCTTTTCAGTTGTTGGTATATAATCAATATATGTCTCTGAAGTAAAGCCCTGAGAGAAGAACCAAACAGCTTTAGTGCTTACATTTTCATCATATGAATAATGTTTAAAGTAAGTCTCAACATCGGCAAATTGTCCTTGAGTCAATCTCATAACACCATCAAAAGTCACATCATAAAGTGAAACGTTGATATTGACGTTGTTTTCTCCAATCATATAATGACCCTCTTTGGTTAATTTATCTTTTTCGGCTTCTGATAAATTATCTGCAGCCTCTAAATTATATAAATAATAACAATTTTCAAAAACGCCTTGACTTCCTTCATATATGTTTTCCTTTGCAAAACCAGCAGACGCTGTTGTATTGCTTCTTAGAATAGAAAGAGAGAAGGAATTTCTGATAGTGCCACCATTTCTAAACACAAAACCTGCCATATCAGATGATGTTTTTGACAGATCAATATCAGAATAACAATCTTTGATAAGACCTGCATTGTTATAAACAAAACCTGCCCCAGCAAGAGTAGAAGAAATCTGACTCTGATTATCTTTACTGAAAAGATTTGTATTCGTTTGTCTTCCTGAAACATAACTTGTAATAATCTGACCTTCAGCCGAATTTGTGATTGCAATTCCCCCAATATGTTGGTCATATTGAGAATTGTTTAAAAGTATGCCTTTTTCGAAATAACAACCAGCGATTTTACCATTGTTTTGTGCAACAAGTCCTGCAAGATTGAATGGAACTTTTGCATTGATACTTACACCGCAGTTTGTAATAAATCCACTGTTATACCCCACAAGACCGCCAACATAACTATTGTTTGTTATTGCATTATCTGCTTTGACTGCAAGATAGAATTTATCTTCTGACAATACGTCAGAATAAACTCTACAGTTTGAAATGATACCCAAGTTTTGTGCAGCTATAGTGCCAAACACAAAGCTATCAGCGGTTGTGATAAATTTAACGGTTTTAAGTCCATACAAAGCATAAACGGAATCATTTATGTCAGTATTAAGATCAGAGCCATCATTTAATGTTGTATAATTTACAACAAGGTTCTTTACAATTGACTGGGCATTTAGAGTATGGAAAAGACCAATTTCACTAAGATTTCCCATATCATAAACACCCGCAAAATTGATTGCATGTCCATTTCCATCAAATGAAGCAAAATTACCATTTAAAGGCGAGAATGCTTTAGCGCCACCTTCTTCGCTTACAGAAGGAAGTGTAATATCATTCAACAATATATAATAGCCACCACTTTGCATATTTAAAAGATCAGAATAAGTATAGATAGGAATTGGACTTTCTTCACTGCTTGAAGAATAAACATTGAAAATAAAAGTTGTCTCAATCTTCCTTGCACTATCTTGCTCATTTCCAGCCTTAACTACATACACTCCGTTTGAAGTATCATATGATACAGTAAAATCAAAATAGTAGAATTTTTCAACAGGCTGGTGAGTTCTCTTAGGAATTATATTAAGTCCTTCAGAATTGAAATAATAGTTGCTGTGATTCATGATTACATTATTTGAATCAAATCCAATTTGATATTTTTTTCTTGGTTCAGTAGTTGAACCTGCCATTTTATAGTCAGGTTGATTATCTGAAATGAGATTTGTTACAGCTTCCCATTTGCCCACTCTTTCAAGTTCAGAAATAAATTCTTCTATTTTATTTCTGACTCCACTTATGGACGAATTATATTCAATATAGTCATATATATCCAGTCCAAGTGTGAGTTTTGAACCTACTTGAACATTAATAATGCCCTCTCCCATTCCTTTAACTATATCAGAATTTCTATCAAGTTCATTATTATAATTAAATACATACTCAAAAACAATTACTTTTGTTTTACTTTCAGCACTTCTCAGAGTATCGCCATCATTTTGAATAGCCTTTGTTGTAAGAATAATCTCATTATTTGCTGAAGCATAATCTATTGTACCATCAGTGATATTGAGATAATAATCACCATTTTCAAAAGTCACCTTTCCTATAGAATTATTAGAAGTAATGCTTATATTATCCTGTCTAAAACCATAAGAATTTATGTTAAGCTTATATTTCAAACCACGAGCAACTTCATAAGTTTGATAAATCCCATTTTGATTTGTAGATATAGGTTCTTTTCCGTCAATTTCAACAGCAACATAATTTTGCAATTTAACAGTCAAATCCTTGCTAGATGTATAATAAGATGATCCGTCTTTCCATACAGAAACATTGATTTTAGTCTTGCTTAAATCGCTTACACCACTTGAACTCAAATTATATTTGATATAAATCACACCATCATAATTTTTGTAATTATCTTTTTTTGCATAAGCATCAATAATTTCTTGTAATGTAATTCTATATCCGTTTCCTATAGTTGCACCAGCAATAATATCTTCGTCAAACATTTTTACCGTTTGTCCGTCAACTCTTGCAAGCAAACTAAACGAAGCAACTGCACGATTATTATTAAAGTTTTCTGCATCATTTTCAATCATGATAAAATCAAAATCACTGTCTGAAGGCTTTATTGTCAAAATGAGCATGCCCGCCTCACCTGGATAAGCAAGTTCTGAAGAAGTTGTCAAACCCGATTGATTTTCACTAAGCGAAGTATAATTGTCAATTACAATTGATTGCACGCCTGTCTTTTCAAAAAATATTTCAATATTTCTTGAAATTGCAGAATTACTTGATGAACGAATATGAAAAATATATTTACCATAAATTTCTTTTTCATATCTATCTTTATAAAGCTGACAACCAGTGTTGATGCTTATTTCTAATCTAAATTTATGCTCGAATGTTCCGTTCCCCAAATCTTTGGATGAAGTTTTGATAAATTTGACAATAAACAATTCTTCTTCACCGCTGAGCTGATACATTATTTTATCTGTATCAATGTTCCCCTGCAAATGTTTGTCATCAAGACCGATAACATAATAAAGCAAATCTTCTTCACCTTCATTTTCATCAGTTGAAATCAAGGTAATTTCATCAGCGACCATTCCGCTTGTCCTAATAGGAACATCGTTATAATTTTTATTTAACAGACTTAAAGCACCAAATTTGTAGTCAACAACAGCTTCTTTCAATGTTTTATTTGTCGAAATTGTATAAATATCGCCATCCACAACTTGTCTTAAAATAGTTTGAATGTAAAGATTATAATTATTTTCTTCAGTTGTATCTTTTCTGCGAATAGTGATAATTTGACCTACAACACTCACATCAAGCGGATTATCGTTTTCTTCATAAAATTCACTTTCATTTTTATATATCTTGACACTTGCCGTCAAATCAGTATTTTGTGCAAGATAGAAATGAACATTTTTAAAACTAGCAAAACCTCTATCATCAGATACAAAACTTGACTCCTGATCAATCTTTATATTTGCCTGATAATTTGGAATTACATAAAGCAAAGTCGAATTATTTCCACGAAGTTCAATAGTGGACTTATTGATAGCTAAGGTCGAAGATATAGTTGGATAAACCACCGATGTTTTGTTTTCATTATTTTCTTCTAATGCTTCAGAATTGAAATAATTTACAACATAGATATAGAAATTTAAGGATTCATTTGAATTTAATATACTTGATGCAATTATTAATGCACGACCTGTGCCATTTACTGTAATTTTCCCCATTTGATCAATAGTCAAAATGTCAGGTGATTTTGAAACAAATGTCATCTCACCTTTTGCAACAAATGGATAAAAATTGCTTGTTGAAGTATGTCTATTTAGCTCTAAATCAATTTGTGCTTGCAAGCTTGCGATATCGTCACCTATAACAGAAGCAACATCAAAATAATAAGTATAGAATATTTGTGAACTACCTTTTTCACTTACAAGAAGATTATTAAATCTTTGTTCAATTGATAAATCATCTAGATTTCCTTTTCCAAATTTTTCTTGATGAATTAAAATTTTTTGACGAGAGCTACTACTTTCTCCCACAATAACAAAATCACCATAATAGTTTGCTCTGTTTGAATTTGAAATAAAAAATTCAGAATTTTCATCAGGCTTTTGCAGATAGTTTCTATTTATATAAGATAAAACATTTGTATTACTTAAAACAGAAATTTGATTTCCAATTTTAGAACCAAAACCAAGATTATTTAATGTAAAATTACTGCTAAGCTCTTCACTGCTATACAAAACAGCCATTGCACTTTCTTCTAATACTTTTCCATCGTCAACAGCCTGTATTGCATATGCTGAATTTTCAGTTTCGGTGATAAAATCCTCCGACGAACTCAGATATGAAAGTAAAGTCAGTTGAGAGTGATCTCCATCAAACACATTATATCCACGAACAAAAGTTCTAGCTGTTATTCCACAGAAATTGTTTAAAGAAGTTTCGTCATTTTTGCCGACAACACCACCAACATAGCCATGCCCCCAAATTTCACCGCCTACAATAATACCTTTTCCTGCCTTGAAACCTGAGCCCGTTTCTGAATATTGAAGATAAGCAACAAATTCGTCATTCTCATTCTTATATCCACCAATTATCTTTGATTCAAATTTATTTTGTTGATATCTTCCCTTCTTATTTTGTCCTGCTAGTGCACCAACATGGACTTGATAATTTTGTCCTTGATTAATGTCACCATTATAAGAAGTTTTGATACGTGCATAAACCATATAATTGGAATAACCACTAAATGTCAATTTATCACTATCTATTTTTCTAATTTCTCCATTATTTATGCCAACAACTCCGCCAATACTTCTTTCAAATCTGCCACTCAAAGCATAATTAATGTCAACAAAATCATTCATCATTACAATATTTGGGCTAAGTCCCTTAAAGTCACCTTTTTCAAATTTGGTAAAATCTTGGATTATTAAACCATTGTTTTCTCCAACCAAGCCACCAAAATAAACATTACATTCTTCTGAAACAGAAATACTTGAAGCTGAAATGGAAGCACCAATATTTGTCAAACGACCATTATTAATTCCAGCAACAAATCCTATATATGAGTTTTTGTCCGTTTTAATTGAAAACTTACCGCTAAATTTAACATATTCCAAATATCCGCCATCAGCAATTGATGTGAAAAGACCATAATAAGAGACGCTGTCATTTCCTATTGTTCCTGCTTCAGAAATGTTAAGTCCTGTTAATTCAGCATATTCGCTTGTTCCTATAATAGAACCTTTAAGCTCGCCTAATGGCAGAGAAACATTTGAGATATCAATTGTAGTTTTAATTTTAAAATGAGACGAAAGATTTTTTCGAACCATATTTAAATCATCAGCATTTTCAATAATATATCTGCTGCTTTCTGTGCCTTTGGTAAATTCAAATCTTATAGAAGCATATTCTGTGTATCCACTTCTTAATTCACCATTTGCATCAAGCCAGTCTTTTGCGACTATGAGAATGTTTCCTACAATTACTTCATCTTCTTTTGTGTCTTCATCTGAGGTCACTACAGCCTTTAAAAAGTCATCATTGACTTTAAAGGTAATATGCGTTTTTCCATCACTTTCGATATATTTAACCGAATTTTTGTCAAGCACTTTATAAATTTGTTTATTTCTACTTATCTGTCCCCCTTCAATGAGAGCAACCAACTGACTATTGGTTGCAGTAGGATTTGTTGGGTATGCGATCAAACTGCGTTCGCTCTTAAAAGCAGAAAATTCAAGTGAATCAACAGTATCTTGAAGAGTGACTTTCTGCACTTCTTCATATGGAAGTATGTTTATATTTATAGGAAAAGAATAAAGCTTATTATATTGCATAATATGAGCAATAAGTTTAACTTCTCCACTTCCCATTGAAGTAAAAATCAACTTTTCAGCATCAAAAGTTCCGAGATTTGCAATAGTAAAGATATTGCTTTGAGAAGGAGAATAGAATATTCTATTAACTCTTTTCCCATCTTTTAAAATTGTATTATCGCTTTCAAAATATAAAAATTCTAGTTTAAAAGTTTCAGCTACAAATCCACGTCTTAATTCATCTTGACTTTGACTTTGGAAAAGGAAAGCATTTGGATTTTTAATTGCAACCTCAAATTTTGCCTGTTTAATTTCGATATTATTAGTTCCTGCATAAACATTTACATAATTAGCATTTGTTTGTGTTGGATATGCTTCATTGAAAGCATCAGAAACTTTATAAACAAACATATCTTCAGCAAGTTCATAAGTTATGAGGTCTACGATATATTCAACAACTATTTCTCTCTTAACAAAATTTGATATTTGGTATCCTTTCACATTAAAAATAAGTTCATTTCTTCCACTTAATGATGAATAAATCAAATATTTCCCATCTTCACCAACACGTGTAAAAATTGATGATGAATTGTTTATTGTATCTATATCAATAATTGCTGTTGAATTAATGTCATCATTTGCAATAATTTTTGCGTCAAAATAGGATTGAGAATTGCGGTTTAATAGATAGACCATCGAATAATTTTCTTTGTCTTCTTTAAACCTAACAGAATTATCTTCATTTGATGTAGATAAACTTAAACTGTTTAGCCCCTCTCTTACTTCAACTGTCAAATAAGTGCTTATACCATTATCAAGAGTGACTAAATATGTGCCAGAACCAACATCTCGAGGAAGCAAATTTATATTAAGATAATATTTATCTCCTTCAACATTGAAAACATTTCCATCTTCATATCTAAATCTGACTACATCTTTTCCAGATTCAAGATCAAAACTCATTCCATAAAATTCAGCATCAGCAAAAATATCATCAAACAACACTTCATCTTGATAACGCTCTAGAGCAATACCATTTTCAAAGTTTTCAGTTTCAAAGTTTAATTCTCTTACACCTTTAAGAATTTCATATTGTATACTTGTCTCAAGACTGTCTTGTTGAATAATGTTGAAATCCATTTGAACAGGAAGCATGTTCACATCATTAGTTAATGGTGCATTTTCAACACCTTTAATAAACACAGGTTCTTTCAAATCATTAATTTCAACAACGATATCTCTATAAACAATATTTTTGTATTTTATTTGAAGATTGGATGCGGTCAAATCTATTTTTAAAACATCATATTCAGCACCCTCAGGCACAACAGAAAAATTAAATTCCTGCCAGCCAGAATTTTCAGTGGCGTAACTATCATAAAACTTAAAGACAGTATTCATCTGCTCAAAATCAATATTGTTTATAAGCAATGTCACTGGAATAATTCTAATATCAACTGGAATACTGTATGTAAAATTCACATTTGAATCATTACTGTTTTTAAAGCCTTCATACCAGAAATTGAAATCTATTACAGTTTGTCTTGCATTCCCAATACTACAATTCACCGCAAAATAATAGGTCGTTTTGTCTCCATTTTGCAAAGTATCTAAAAGAGTTGTATTTGCAAATGAAGTATCTCTTGTGTTGAAATCAAAATTCAACAAATCATTTTGAGGTAACTCCAATTGCAAATAAGCTGTCAAATAATTTGCTTTCTTTCCTATTAAAATAGGATTATCATAAATTATAGTTGAATATTGAGGAATTAAAGTTACATTTCCATTTTTAAGTTGGTCGATTTTATAAGATGTCATTTCATTTCCAGCTACAAAATCAACACCTTCAATTTTATAACCATATTCATGACTAAAATCATCTTTTTCTATGTTTTTTAAAACATTGAATTTTCTTTCACAGAAAATATTACCATTCCCCTCGCTTTCTTCAAGTTGGCTGTTAAAATATTTTGCCATGAATGTAAATTCATTTCCAAGATTTACTGAAGTTGCATTTTGATTGTCAAACAAAAATCCATTATCTGTTTTAGTCACATCAATAAATTCATATCTTACGTTGTTTGATCCTGCCACGATAGTCTCATGACCCAAAGTATGCAAAAGCCCATCTTTGTCTGTAAAGATGAGATAATCGTTGTTTTCAATAGAAAAGATTTCAACGCTTACAAAATTGTTTACATATCCATCATTTGATAAAATGTCGTCTTCTGTCAACGTTGCATTAACAGAAGTCTTTCCATAGAAATAAAATTCAAGATTTCTTTCCGTTGAACTTTCTTTGAATTTAAAATCTGAAGAAGTAGGCTGCAATGATTTTGTTTTTGAAAGATATAAACTATTTTCACCTTTTTCCAAAAAGTCTGAATATTCTTTTACGTCGATTGTGATGGATATAGATTTTCTTCCCTCTATAGAAATAAAATCAACAATTGTTTTTCCGCCAGAGAGACCGACGATTGAATATGAAGTTGTATTATTTTGATTTGCAATTTGTGTTATATTTGCAACCAAAGGATTTGATTGAGAGAATGTAATTCCCCTGTTCATTTCATCAACTGGATTTTGTATAGTTATTGAAAGTTCTTGCTCATCATCTACATAAAGTGATACATAATCTCCAATTGATGAAGAAAGATATGTTTTTGAGTAATCAAGTTTGCCACAGGATGCAAAAATAATACTTGTTACGACAAGCAGTAAACTGAATATAAAAATACTAAGTTTTCTTGATTTTATCATTTACATATCCTTTTTTTTATTTTTTTTAAGAAAAATCAATGTTTTTTTGATTTTTTTCGAAAATATTGATTAAATAATTAAAATTGTTTAATTTATTTGTCAAGCCAAAATTAAAGAAAATCTCAAATTTTGACTGACAATAAATTATTTTTTCTTTTTCTTTTCAATGATAGAAAATACATAAGGCAAAGGTCTAATTTGCACCATAGTTCTTGCAGTTGGTGATGTAATTATAAATGCCTGACCGACAGAAGCGCTTACAATACTATTTCTCTCTGCTTTATTAATTCCGCCTGAGTTTTTATAAAGTTCAACAAGGTCATTTATGTCATTTGGTGAAAGGGAGAAAATCAATGAATATTGACAGGCATTTATGACCGCAGTCGATTGACGCTTAATTTCTTCAGAGCCCACAAAGTCATTGATATTTTGAGTAATTACAATCTGCATTCCGCCATACTTACGGATACGTTTTGCCATACTAGTCATAAAGTTTAATGCGATTGGATAACGAGGGTTGATAAACAAGTGTGCTTCATCAACAACGACTATAATCTTTCGATTAGTTGCATGAAGTTCGTTATAATCTTTATTATTAATTACTTCACTTTCTATGTATTTAAACACTAAAAGCATTTGTGCATTTGTAAGCATTTCGTTATTTCCAGCGATCAATGATTGGAAATTGAAACATACGAAATTTTCATTTGTTTCAATCGAAGTTGGTCCATTCCAAAGGTTTGAATTTCGACCACCCTTTGCAAACTTTCTAATGTATGCTTGGGCAATTCTCAAATTGTTTAGCACAAACTCTTCTTTTGCTTCATCAAGTTTTTCTTGAAGAAGTTTATAAAGATCATCAAAAGTTGGATAATCTGTTGGTTTCAATTTTTTAAGATCTGTATACTCGTTTATATTCGCTCTTTCATACATTTCAAGAATCAAGGTATTAATCATTTCAAATGCATCAGAGGAAATGCCTTGCAAAATTGTTCTAAAAAACTGTTCAAGGAATTGAAGATGTTGATTGAATGAATCATCTTTCTTGATTTTTTCTTTTTCAGAAATATCATTGACTAATTCATCTTCATCGTCATCTTTATCAAGAGCTCGAATAATATTAAATGGATTGATTATACCCTGCAAGGAAGATCCTACGTCAATCATCTTTCCATGTAAGCTTTCTGATAGTTCTGCATATTCTTTTTCAGGGTCTACAATAAATATCTTTGTGTTGTCGGCTGCAAAGTTTGCAAGAAGAGTCTTAGTCGCGAAAGACTTACCTGAACCTGACTTTCCAATAATCATCATGTTTGAGTTTACCCTCTGAGAATTTCTTACAAAGAAATCGACAAACACAGGATAAACATTGTCTCCAATATAAACACCACCTTCATCTTGAAGTTCTGATGAAATGAAAGGGAAAGTCCCTGCAAGAGTATATGTTGGAATTCCTCTTTGAAGCTCTTTAATGTTGTCACGCATTGAAACGCCAGTGCTGATAAAAGCATCAATTTGGC
This sequence comes from uncultured Clostridia bacterium, assembly GCA_947062475.1. Taxonomy (GTDB): domain Bacteria; phylum Bacillota; class Clostridia; order Christensenellales; family UBA1242; genus Caccovivens. The sequence continues at coordinate 49,264 of CAMSQA010000008.1, read as the reverse complement.
GGGCAAACAATTCAGTGAAACGGAATCCTTCTTGCTTTAGCATAGATTTAATTTCCTTTCTTGCAGCATCTTCGCATGTGATAAAAGTGTTTACATCAAACAACTGTTGATTTGATGTTTTAAGTTCTTGAAGCAGATTTCTTAAAGTTTCAAGATGTGTTTCAATTTCAATACGAGCACTGCTTTTTCCAGTCTTATAAAGCTTTGTTTCCATATCCATAATGGCTTTATCAATCTTTTTTTCAGATTCAAACTTTGGTGCTTTTTGAAATTTCATTACAACTTTTGTTCTGTCAAGAAGAAAGAAAGATGCTCCCCATGCGTTTCCTACTTGAAGTGGATATTCATTCAACGCAAAAGTCCTATATCCAACACCATCCACCTTGTATTTTGCAGAAGAAAATTTAATAGTATCAGGTGTTGCCCACTTGATATAATCAGCATAAGGTATATTTTCAAGATCACGTTCATTAAACTCTCTGCTATAATTCGCTTTTAAAAATATAGCCAAATCTGGCCCTGTCAATCTTTTTGTTGCAACAGGTGTCAGACATGAAGCAAGATTGCTTGCCATACCGTTTAAAGTATTATCAAGTGCATCTAGATCTTTTCCCATAACAACTAGATAGAAGAAATCTTTGTAGATTTTTTCCTCTCTATTTTTATTTTCAAGGAAGTTTACCCTTTCTTCAAAAATAGGAGCTCTTGCATCAATTTCTTTTTGAGACATTTGTTTTTCATAAAGCTGATCGAGAAGTCTATCATATTTTTTATTTTCAAGATATGCATAATTATCAAGCACCATTGCTTTGTTGAGTTTTATAAGTTCACAAACTTGTGATTCTTCAATTCTTCTTAAAGCATTTCCAAAACCAACATCAATTACATTGTTTTGACTATATTCATTCAACAGACCAAATAGAATAGGACTTACTTCCAATACTCCAGCATAATAACTTCCATAAGAAATAAATCTATCTTCATGAATAGACTCAAAAGGAATAATGTCTTTCATGTTTGCTTTTCCGTTTTTTGGAGCTTTCTCATATTTTTTCTTTTGAATGGAATATCTTGCAAGATGCACCATAGTCACATAAAATCTATCACTATCAGCAATCTTGAAAAAAAGTGACAAAGCAAAAATAGCCCAAACCATTGCAATCCAAATATGTCCAGGAAAGTTTGAAGCAGCAAGCACAACGAGAATGGCAACAGCAACAACAGCAACCAACAGGTCAATACCTGTAAAGCCTCTCACAAATTCTAGTTTAACTTTCGTTCTTCTAGGAACAACTCTAACCATTTTCACCTCTCAAAACAAAACATTTCAAAGAAATATATGCCAGAAAAAACAAAGTATTAAGTTTTTAAATTTCTTTCAAATTTATTTTACTACAAATCACATCAAAAATACAAACGAATAAACAAATATTTTATTAAAAATAATAATTATTTATATGTAAATAAAATAAATAATAAAATGCTTATCATTTGATCAACTTTAAAAGATAAATTTCTGTGATAAAAACACTTGAAAATATTAAAAAACAGCGATTTTTTTGTTGAAATCACTGTTTTATCTCTTATTTGCTATAATAATTTAACAAATTTAATTTATTATGTGCCTTTGCTTTATTAATTATTTTTTGACTTATTACGTCATTCTTTTTTGCTATTATTTCATTATTAAACCCTAAAATTTCATTTGTTACAATTTTGTTTAACAAAAGATTTGAATTTACGAAAATTCTTGTTGGGCTTTCAGGCTTTATCCCATCATTATTCAATGATTGTGCAATTGTTGCTTTTGGCAAAGTTGTAGCATTTGCTACTTCCACCTTTTCTTTAAAAGTTTTCTCTTTTTCCTTTTTATAAATTCCATAAATAAGAAAATTATCACCAGATTTTCTCACAAACCTCTGAGGAAATTCACAAAAAGTTGTGACAAGTTTTTTGACAACTTTACCACTTAAAAATACATCACAAACCACACCTAAACAGTTTCCGTTACTGTCATAAACAGTTTTTCCTACTGGATTGTTTGAATTGCTTGAAATGTTATATTGAAGACAATCTTCTGACTTTATCATGATGGTCTCATCACCGATAGAATAGATATCTTCTCTTTTCAGCACAAATGAATTTTCACTTTCATCATCGATAATAATGAGTCCTGTGAAAAATTTTACTCGTTCGTCAAAAATCATATTGACGACATATCCTACTTGATTTGCTGACTCAAGTGAAATAACTTTTTTTGAAATAATATTGCTTAACTTTTCCATAGTATTAATTTATTTCACAAAATAAAAAATAGAACTTATTTTGAAAAAATATATTAATTTTTTTGACAAAAATTTGAATATGAATTATAATCCAAATATGAAAAAGAAAAAGTTAAAACAACCTATTACAAAAGATATGATTATAGACGATGTAATCAAGCTTGATGAAAGTTTAGGCGACATATTCATGGGCTTTGGTATGCATTGCATTTTTTGTCATTTAGGACTTGAAGAAACAATTGAAGAAGCGGCTTATGTGCATCAAGTTGATGTCGACTTTTTGATCGAAAAATTAAATGAAGCTTACAATAAATCAAAATAAATTTTAAATTGAGTTTAATTCAAGTTTAATTTATCCTTTATCATCTCAAGCAGACGATTTAATCCCTGCCCTTTTTTTGCAGATAATAAAATTTGATTTTCCTTAATTTCTATAGGTTTAGTAAGAAGGTCACATTTATTTAATATGACAATTCGATTTTGCGAAGCTCCAAGTTCATCAAGAAGCTTTTCAGTGACCTGCATATTGATTTCATATTCCTTTTTGCCATCAATAAGTTTATCAAGTGAAACATCTACCACATGAAGCAATAGGTCTGCATCAGCAGCTTCTTCCAAAGTTGAAGAGAATGCATCTACAAGTTGATGCGGAAGATCTGAGATGAAACCAACTGTATCTGTAAGCACAGAATATTTTCCCTCCCCAAGATAAAGTTTTCTTGTGGTTGTATCAAGGGTGGCAAAAAATTTGTCATCGGCATAAATGTTTTCTTTGACAAGAGTGTTTAAGAGTGAGGACTTACCTGAGTTTGTATATCCCACTAATGCAATCTTTGGCAGATTTGATTTCAATCGTTCTCGCCTTGTCGATTGTCTTTGAGTTTTAATTTTTTCTATTTGGGCTTTAAGGTTGTCCATTTCACGCTCAAGTATTCGTCTATTAAGTTCTAGCTTTGTCTCGCCAGGCCCTCTCATTCCAACACCCGCACTTCCAAACCTTCCGCTTGTTCCCTGCATTTGTGAAAGTCTTGGCAATACATAAAGGTCTTGTGCAAGTTTAACCTGCAACTTTGCCTCTCTCGACTTTGCACCGCGTGCAAAAATATCAATGATAAGTCCCACTCTATCAATGACCTTAACTTTAAATTCATCTGCGAGATTTTTCATTTGCGAACCAGTCAGTGGATAATCCACAATGACAACATCGATAATCTCTTCACAAGAAGTAATATATGACTTAATTTCTTCCACCTTTCCGCTTCCAATGACTGTGCGTTTGTTGAAATCTTTCACTTTTTGATAAAAGTTTTCAACTACATTAAGTTCGGCAGAATAACAAAGTTTGTTTATCTCCTTTGTTTTTCTTTCAATGTTGTCCTCTTTTTTAACTGCAATTACAATGACAACCGCATTTTCTTTTTCCACTATATTATTTTTCATAGTGTTATAATAACACATTTTTACGCTTATCACAACCAAAAAGAAAAAAAAGTAATATATAAGCAAAATTAATTGCCGCTATATTACTTTAAATTTATGATTATTTTGTTTTTTACATTATTTTTGATAAAAATCGTCAATATTCTTTAAAATTTTAAATAAATTGATCCATCTTTTGTATCTATTATGACATTTAATACCTTTTTATTTTTCCCCATAACTGTGAATGTCCAATATAAATTATTATCTTTATTAAAATCATATATTTGCAAATAACATTCACCATCAAAACTACCTTTATTGTAAAATTCTTTTAAATCGTCACCAAACTCTGTTATTGCAATATTTATTGCTTCATCATACTGAATACCAAAATTCTTGCTGACATTTTCAAATTTTAAATTATAATCAAGAAATGTCAATAGAATGGTATCATCTTCTTTTAAAGCATAACCTAAATCCACCATATAAGAATGATCCATAGGATTTAATTCAAACAATATATCACTTTCGACATTATTCACACTTAATTTAGCTTCCACTTCATTTTTTAAAGGTTGAACTTTAAATTTCAATGTAATTAAAGAGAAATCTACATTCTTTGTGTGATTGCCATCATAGATAAATGTCTCTTCTCTTTTTCCTACGCATAAATTTCCATTTACATTCTCAGAACTAGCTTGAAAATAAATTTGCGTTTGCTCACTTATACAATCTTCAATTTTGACTTTTTTGTTGCATCCCACCATAGATAAAGACAAAATTGCCAACATAAACACTAAAAGAAATTTTTTCATCAATCACCTCTTTTTATATCTATGCTGGCAATATTTATATTATTAAAATAATTTCAAATTAAATAGATTTAAAACAAATATTCTATTCATGCAAATATTTAAGCTTAGTTGCCTGACCACCTCGAATATGTTTTTCGGCAAAATTTTCATCTAAAATTTTTTTTGTAGTCAAATATAAATCATAATCGATTACTCTAAGTTTTATTGAAACGTCATTATGAATTGTGCTTTTACTAAAGCCTAAAACCTCAGCAGTCTTTCTAATTGTATCATGTGTATTTATTATATGCTCTGATGCCGAAAGTACCCTTTCCACTAAATCTTCTTTCATATCTGCCTCCACCCTTTAAATCTATGTGGTGGAATTGCGAATTATGTCATAATTTGTAGAAATTTGGTTTATATTTTGGATAATATTATAAAAAAATAAGCTGCCGCTTATTTTTTAATATTTTCATCTATTATTTTGACAATTTGAGGAATTGTTTTCAATTCTTCAAGTTTATCATCAGGAATTGAAACTTTAAATTCATCTTCAAATGTCATTAAAAGCTCAACAACATCAAGAGAATCAGCACCTAAATCTTCAAGAATATTTGCATCATCTTTAATATCATCAGTTGATATACAAAGTTGTTCAGCTATTATTTTTTTTACTGTGTCGATAGTGTTCATATTACCTCCATATTTTAAATTATAACATAAAATAAATAATATGTAAATAAAATTGCGACAATTTTTTGTCGCAATTTTATTTGGAGTTGAATTTGTATAAGTAAATTTAATATCAATAAATGTTTATTAAATATTATTTTTCCTGCAAATCTAGATAATTGTTTGGATCTACAAAATTATTATTCAATTTCATTGCAAAATGAAGATGTGAGCCCATTTTAAGTTCACCTTCTGCAGTATTGTCGGCAGTTCCAATCTTTTGTCCTGCTTCAACTTTGTCACCTGCTTTGACAAGCATATTTTCATTTAAAGAAGAATAAATAGACTCAAATCCGTTTGCATGTTTAATAGTAATTGTATATCCATCAAGATATTTATTCTCTACACTTGCCACAGTTCCGCCAAGAACTGCAAAAACATCAGAATTTTCAGAAGCAAAATCTACATACAAGTGAGCTTCCCATTGATTGAGAGTTTCATTATTTTGAAGTTCTGTATTTGAAAAATCTTTAATAATGTTTGCTTCATTCATAGGCAATCTAAAATTAAGATTGGTATTTCCTGTAGGCACGCTCTTCCCAATTGTTGCCATCAATGTGAATGTCAAAGCAACTGCAAATATAACAATTCCTACAACCACAAACATACCATATTTTTTTACAAATTCAACAAATCCATTTCTTTTTTCTATTTCCATTGTATACCTCCTAGAAATTTATTGACAATTTGCAGATATTTATACATTAATTTTTAAAAACCAGTTATTATCATTGGATATCCCAAAATCCAATTATTTCCATCATATGCAAGTTGAAAATTTATCTTCTTCCCACTAATAAATCTAAAATCATAATAATCCTCGTCATAACCATAATAAACATCACGATCCTCAATTGTTGTTTTATCTGAGATTGAATAGTTAAACTTACGAGTAAAGTAATTTAAATCTAAATTTTTATTATAATAATAAACAATGCCTTTTATCTTATCATTGCCATTTCTGTTTAAAGCAATTTTGCATTGAGCATAATCAACATAATAATAAAAATCTTTTCCGTTTTTTAAAATTTCGCCTTGTATATCCAAATCCCCAAAGTCAGAAACAATAACCGCTCTTTCAAAACTTTCTGCCTTAGGCATAGCGTCTTTAAAATAAGCAATTCCAAGCATCATAACAACAATAAATATAAAAGCAATCATTCTTTTCATAAAAAAATGATTGCCCAATTAATTGATTTAAGAATTTTTTATTTGTCGAAGATTATCGATTTTAAAGCAAAAATCAAAAATCTTCATTTAATTATATTTTTTGAAAGATAAAAAAAGCACAATACCTTTTGATATCATGCTTATTTTTATTTTATTACAATACCAACATCACAATCAAAACTGCAATGCCACCAAGAAGTGCAAACAAACCCAAAAGAGCAAATATTATTGATTTTGATTGATCTGACAATGGTTCTCTTTTGCTTTTTGATGTTTCATTTTCAAGGACTTCTTCCTGTTTTGTATCTTGAACTTTTTGTAAAATAGGTCTAGGAGGAATCGGACGTTTTGGTGTCAAATTTTCTTCCATATTACCCTCCTTTAGTTTATAATTTTATATTATTTTATCATTGTAAAAAATTATTGTCAAATGTATTTCAACTATTTTGAATTGGATTTTTGCCCCAAATTTTCACAACATCTTCATCAGAGCCTAGTGTTTCAACAACAACAGTAAAAATATATTTGGTGTCAGTCTGCAAATGAGTGTCTTTATCAATTATAATATGAGAGCAAAGTGCAACTTTATTCTGCATAGTCAGCAAATCATCAAAATAATAATAACCATCATCTTCATCAAATTTCCAGTTGACAGTTTCCACCATATCCATTTTATAAGTTTGGTTATCACCTGAATAAATAAAAATTTTGGCTCGCATATAAACTGAGGCATCATCCTCATCATTTTTTATAGAAATTATTTGTGGCAACCTATCTCCAGAAAGATATGAGCCATCAATATTCATAGAGGCAGAACTAGCTTCATTTTTTTTGACAGCAATTTGCACATTTTTTCCAAGTTCTAAATCGGTAGTATAAGAAATATCTGTTTTAAAATACCAACCAGAAACGCCCAAATATATTGACAATGCAAGAAGCACTGCCAACAATACAGTCACAAAAAGCCAACCATAATTTTCTCGTTTAATCTTCATAAAATTATTTTGCAACAAGATGTTATAAATATTCTCTTATGCCAGATTTATTTTTAGATTTTCTTCGTTTAGCTCTTTCTGCCCTAAACCTATTAATCTGTTCTTGCTTGAAAACTGCACTTTCCTGTGCCAGATTATCACGCACAACTTCCCATTTATATTTCTTAGAGCCATATGCAAAGTCATATGACAAAACAACAACTCCTTGAAGAAGATAGAAATAATATGAGCATATTCTCCAAAAAATGAGAACCCATGCAAGATAAGCTGAATGCCCCGAACCTATAACAGCCCCAAAAGCAGCAGTAAATGAAATTTCATTCAAGCCTGTTCCACCAGGAAGCGGAAAGAAGGAAGAAGATAAATCAACAAGGCAGGTCATGACCAAAAGTTTTATATACATTGAGCCAGCAAGATCTGGAATAAAAAACTTTGTCACAAAAAAAGGCATTGAATAATTTATAAAATTTTTTGCCAAGCTCAAAAACAACATCACAATAAAGTCTTTTGGAGAGCTTGCATACTGTTTCATAACATCTTGGAAATCACTGATATATTTGGTGATTTTTTCATATTGTTTATCGTAATTCTTTATAATCTTCATTTTATGAAGAAGTTTTAAACACTTAACAACTATCTTTTTCCCAACAGTTTTGCAAATTGACAAAAATAATGTCACAAAAAGCATGATAGAGCTTAATACAAATCCTAAAATACTTGCAATAGAAACAAAAGTGCCATAACTGCTATCACACCAAGATATTACAAGACAAATAAAACTTGTAATTACCCATGCAATTTGTGAAAAAACATATTTTGCAAGCGGAATTGACAATGCTGTATGAATAGGAATGCCATGAGATTTGAGATATGTTATTTGAAAAGGTTGACCGCCAGTTGCCATTGGAGTAACACTGTCATAATATTTACCAAGTTGTGCAACTTTATAAGAGGTGGCAAATTTCCATTTTCCAGTAGTTTGCTTTAATAGATAACTTACAGCAATTGATTCTGTCAGAACAACTAATGCAAGTAAAAGTATAACAACAAAAAGTGAACCAATATGAAATTTTCCATCTATTGGTTTCATATCTTCTTTGAGAAGTTGATAAACTAATATTCCTGCGACAACTACAATATTTAAAACAAAAAATAATAAATTTAAAATCTTACTTTTTTTACTGTTTCTTTTAGAAACAGATTGTTCAACCTCATCAAGCTTTCTTTTTTGAAGGATGATAGCTTCTTCTTGAAGTTGTTTCAATTCTACTTCATTTTGTATTTTATCTTTATTATCAAAAAGATTACCTTCCTTTTTAAGTGAGGTATTTTCTTTTATTTCTACATCTTTATTATCTGAAGCTTCAATTTCAGAATGCTGTTTTTTTATTTTAGCCATATATAATTAATTTTAACAAAAAAAAGATGTTTATGTCAAGTTTTAAACATCTTTTTTTCCCTATCTAAAATTATTTGTAAACTTTTTAATAAAAGTTGTTAAAATTTTTATTTTTTCAAAGCTGAAGGAAATCTTCCTTTGTAAACTTTGATTTGATAATCTTCTCTTAAAAAGTTTATATTAGCCTGTTCAAAATATGAAAAGGTATCTTTATAAATTTGGTCATATAAAAGATCTAGGTATGATTTATCCACCAAAAGATTAACTCTTGTTTTTGCAAGCTTGCTAATTGCAGTTTCGCTATCTGAGTTTGCAATGCTTGAACCTGCACCACTAAGCTCAAAATTTTCATCAATTCCATCAAAAAGATTTTCGCATTTCCCAGTGTAAACAAGCACATGAATCCCGAAAGAACTTCTTGCAACTTCCATATCACCTATCTTGCCATTGCCATTATTATAAAGTTTCAAACCAGCATTATTAAATTCTTCTACAAAACTTGAAACAGCTTTGCCCTCGCCGTCAACACCAATAACATAGTTTGAGGCAGCATTCATCATGCCAGGATCTTGATTGTAAGTGTAAATAAAGTTGTTGATTGTATCCCCCACAAAATTAACATCACCAGAATTTTGTGCGGCTATTAAAGCTATTTGAATTTTATTATAAATAATATCATTGACTGACAAATCATCTACATTTTCAATCTCTTCATATATTTTGGTGTCTTCATTATATTTACGAATGACAGGTTGAATTTGTGAGTAAAGAGTATTCATATCACTTTCATAGTTTTCATATGGCTCTGAACCTGATAATTTTTTGTTTATCTCTTCATATTTTGCTTTTTGCTCATCTGTAAACTGAAATAAAATATTTGCAACAGTGAAATATTTATTTGCTTCTTCATCATTTCTAAAATAATAAACTTCATTAAGCTTTTCACTTACATCAGATGAATAGTTGCTGCTATTTTCGATAACATATTTTGCATATCCTGCTCTGACTTTACTTGAATAAAGTTTTAAAATATCATCAGTTGAAACAGTTGCTACATCAGAAGAATCTTTATTGCTTTCAGAATATTTTTGTATTATATAATTTTCATAGTTTATTTTAAATAATCTTTCAATCTCTCTTTCAAAGATAGATTTAGTATCAGTTGAAAGCTTCATTCCATATTCAGCAGATTTCAAATCATTTAAATAAAATCTCATTGCTTTAATATAATTATCACTTGAAAATGCTTTAACTAAAAAGTTTGAATAAATTTCTGCTTTGTCATCTTCATTATAGAAGCTTTTTTGACCATTTGAAGGACGGAAATTGTCAAGAATTTTATCTTTTTTATCAAGCTTTTTAAGATAAACTTCCATTTCACCTTTATCATTTTCACGCTTATCTAATATAACATTTTTTTCATATCCATTGAATTTAATGTCATCACTTGAACTTTCTTCATCTTTTTCATTTAAAATTTCTTTATAATAATTTTCTAAATTGCTGTTTAAAGATTCTACTGTGGACTCATATAAATAAGTTTTTTCAAGTTCTGAAATACCTTCACCTGTAGAAAAATTAAATCCAAAAAGCCCTTCTGCGGTAAGAATTGTTATCTTTCTATTTTCAAGTTGTTTTAAAGTCATATCGACCGCTTGTGAAACTGAATAATTGTAATATTGAACATAAACACTACCATAACTTTCATAACCAGCCAATAGGTCGCGATTTGTAATTTCCGCCACCTTTTTGCCTTGTTTGTTATAGATATCAGCAACAACTTTATTATATAATTCCCCATTGTTTGTTTCTACTAAAGAGCATCCTGTAAAAAGGGACATGCAAAGTAGAACAAAACACATTAAAAAAACTTTAATTTTGGTTTTCATTTTATCTCCATATAATATGAATATGAACATATTTTAGCATATTAAAACATAAAATTTCAACTAAAATGATGTTGTTTTTAAATTAAAATCAAAATATTTTCATTTTAAGAGAGCAAGTTCAAAAAATTCAACGATTTTTTCCAACCTTTCTTGAACGCTTCCAACAATATCAAACTTTATTTTAATCTTACTATCAAAAGAAAGTCTGCCTTTAAATTTGTCTAAATTTCTTGCCAAGTTTTCATCAATAAGCTTTTCTTCTTTTTCAAGATAGATTGTATTTTCAAATTTATTTAAAACAATTTTATTGACATTAAATTGTCCTGCGATATTTCTTAAATAAGCAAGCATAACTAGATTTTTCACTTCCTGCGGAATAATACCAAATCCATCATTTAAGCTTGTAATCAGTTCTTCCAATTCCTCTCTTGATTGAACATCGCCTATTCTTGTATAATAAACAACTCTTTGTTCTCCATCTTCAATATAATCTTCACTGATGAAAGCAGAAAGAGAAATTTCAAGTTTTACATCACTTTTTTTCTTGATTGTCTCACCTTTAATTTCTTTGACCTGTTCATTTAAAAGTTTGACATACATATCATATCCAACCTTTTCAATATGACCATGCTGTTCTTTTCCAAAAATATTTCCAGCACCTCTTATTTCAAGGTCACGCATAGCAATTTTAAAACCACTGCCAAGTTGACTAAACTCCTTCATAGTCTCAAGTCTCTTTGACGCTTCTTCATTTATCACTTTATCTTTGGTGAAAGTGAGATATGCATAGCTAAGTTTGTCACTTCTTCCAATTCTGCCTCGAAGCTGATAAAGTTGACTTAGTCCCAATCTGTCAGCATCAACAATTATCATGGTATTTGCAAGCGGAAGATTGATGCCATTTTCAATTAAGGTTGTTGCAATTAAGATGTTATACTCATTGTTGAAAAGTCTTGTAATAATATTTTCAAGCATTTTTTCAGGCATTTGTCCATGTGCTATTCCAACTTTGGCTTCTGGAATAAGATTGCGAATATAATTTGCAAATTCTTCAATACTTTCCACCCTATTATAAACAATAAAACTCTGACCACCTCTTGCCATTTCACGTAAAAGGACATCTTTATATAATTGTTCACTTTCCTCTGCAAGATAGGTTTGAATAGGTAATCTATCTCGAGGCGGAGTTTCAATAATTGAAATATCTCGAATGCCTGAAAGCGACATATTCAACGTTCTTGGAATTGGTGTTGCTGAAAGTGTGATGACATCAATATTTCTATATTTATCCTTAATTTTTTCTTTATGTTCAACACCAAATCTTTGTTCTTCATCAAATATTAACAGCCCTAAATCCTTATAGATGACATCATCACTTAAAATTCTGTGAGTGCCAATAAGCATATCAATCTCTCCATCTTTTACCCGTCTTAAAATATCTTTAACTTGAAGAGGTGTCCTAAAACGATTTATCACAGCAATTCTCACACCAAAAGGTTCAAGTCTTTCCTTTGCAGAGCGATAATGTTGTTCTGAGAGGATAGTTGTTGGGCAAAGAAGAGCAACCTGTCTGCCATTATACACGCATTTGAAAGCACCACGAAGAGCAACCTCTGTTTTGCCAAAGCCAACGTCACCACAAATTAATCTATCCATGACTTTGTCACTTTCCATATCTCGATCAATATCTGCAATGGCACGAAGCTGGTCAGGAGTCTCTCCATAGACAAAAGCATCAGCAAATTGCTTTTCAAGAAATTCATCTCTTTTGAATTTAAAACCTTTCAGTTTTTCCCGCTCATTATAAAGATCAACAAGAGAAATTGCCATCTCTTTTATGCTTGATTTTACTCTATCAATAAGCCTAGAAAATTCACCACCACCAAGTGATGATAATTTTGGAGTAATCTCACTTCCAACATATGCTGAAATTGTGTTCGCCTCTTCACTAGGAAGATATAAAATATCACCTTTTTTATATTCAATGACAAAATAATCTTTTTCAATATCAGAAATTTTCATTCGCTCAATTCTTATACATTTGCCAACTCCATGAAAGGTGTGAACTACATATTCGCCAACTTTTGGAAGATAGAAGGTTGCATGTTTATTTTTAGAAAACGTGGAAATTGAATTTCTAAATAAACTATCAGAGCCTATTCCTACAATTCCTTCTTTCAAAAAAGAAAAAGAGTAAGGCATTGATTTTGAAGAAATATAAACCCCGCCGCTTTCAAGTTCCTCTTCTTCCTCATCATCAAAATCCTTGTACGCTAAATTTTGCTCATGCATGAAATTTTGTAGATTAATTTTATATCTTTCCTCACCCGCAAAAAGAACCACCGCTTGATGAAGGTTTTTAAAATCAATTATATCATTTTTAAGTGCCATATAATCTGTCAGATAACTGCGCGATGGAAGCATCTGATTGATATAATCAGCTTTGACAATTTGATAATTGTCAAATATATAATCAGCTTTACTAAAAAGATAATCAAATGAAATATAATTTTCTTTTTTGTAAATTGAAGAGACTTTATAACTTTGAATTAATAAATCAATTTCATCATTGATTTTTTTAGGTTCGTCTAATATTTTATCGCCAATTAAGTCAAACGCACAATCTTCACCAAAAGGAAGGAATGAGGCAAAAATATCACAAAATTCAATTTTTTCGAGGTTTTTCATGCTTAATTGGTCAAAAATTGATATATTTTCAATCAAATCATCAAAAAGTTCAATTCTAATGGGTTTATCATCTGTAATTGAAAATATATCAAGAATGTCCCCTCGAAGGGCAAATTGACCACCCATTTCAACAAGGCCAGTCCTCTCATACCCAAACTCAACAAGCTTTTTTGTCACCTGTTCAAGACTAATTGTTTGACCTTTTGAAAGTCTAAATGCTTGTATTTTATTCTTATCAAATTTTACGATTGCCGAACATGGCAAAAAGATAAGTACATCTATTTGGCCTGACATATACCGATTTAAACTTTGCACAAAAGGTAATAAGTTTTTATCATTTTCATCATTATTTTCACGGGCATTTGAGACTATTTCTACTCTTTTTCCTATTGCTTCAAGCCCTCTTTTAAGTTTTCCTGCAGCTACAAAATTGCTAGACAAAAAAATTAGGCGTGATGAATTTGAGGCTAACAACACTTTTTCTCCCACGCCTAAAGATGAAATTATTTTTTTATTTTTAATAGGGTTTAAATCAGATATTTGCATATCCACTCCAATTTTTGATAACAAAATTTTAAATTTAAAACTTAATTTATTGTATTTTATCGAGTATCAGTTTGACTGCTTCTTCAACAGACTTGTTTAAAATAATTCTGTCCTCACCCTTGATTTTTGATAAAACAAAATCTGCAAGATCAACTGATTTATCTCTTCCAATTCCAATCTTCACTCTCTCAAACTCCTGGCCAATATATGAAAGGATAGAACGCAGACCATTATGAGTGCCAGCACTGCCATGTTCTCTATATCTGACTACGCCTTTTGGCAGGTCAATATCATCTACAGCAACTATAATTCGGGCATCTTTATACTTACGTTTTAAAAGACTTACTGCTTCACCACTGTTGTTCATAAAAGTAGTTGGCTTGCAAATTTTAATTGCCTGTCCACCATATCTACCTTCTGCGAGTAACGATTTATTATTTTCTTTTGAAAAGACCAAACCCAGTTTCTCTGCCAACATGTCAGCGACCTCAAAGCCTATGTTATGAAAGGTGTTTTCATATTCTTTGCCTATATTACCAAGACCTACAATAATAATCATTATCGAGCCTCACTCAAAATCTTGCCTTCAAACTCAATAATCGATCCAGCAGAAATCTTTGAATTTTTTATCATTGTTCCTTTTATTTGGCAATCATTTAAAACAACACTATTGTCAATGATATTTCCACTTTCCAAAATTGTGCCTGCAGAAATCACACTTTCTCCCTGCAAAACATTGTTTGGATAAATTATTACTCCACTATCAATTTCAACATCTGCATCAATAAAAACTGTTGATTTTCCAAAAATAGAAACACCATTTCTGATATGATAGTCAACAATACGTTCATTTAAAACTTGATAAATGTAAGATAAAACTGAAGAGCTATCACACCTTAAAAGAGATGGCACTTCGTTGCCTCCAGTTGCACTTGAAATAAAATTTGGACTGTTTTTCAAAAATTCATTCTTTACAATAAATCCACGTGACAACTGAAGAAAATTCATACTTTTAGAAGCAAAATAATCCATTACTTTAAAGAAAGAAGTTTTATCAAAAAGAGGGGTATCACTATAAAAAACAGCAATATATTTTTTATCAGTTTTTATTGCCCTAATCTTCTCAAGTATATCCTCACAATCTTCTATGACAAGTTGCTCACAACAAGATCCTGCAAGAAGCACCCAATCCACCATCTTTTTACCACAAATTTTTAAATTAGGAAGATTTTTTGCAACTTCATCATTATAAGCTCTGACAGCAACAAATAAAACCTCATCTTTGACATAGTCATGATTAAGCGGTTTTATAAGATTATCAGTAAATATAAGGCTTTCTTCCTTTTCCTCCAAATCACCAAAATCAAA
The DNA here is from genome assembly GCA_947062475.1 of uncultured Clostridia bacterium. Classification (GTDB taxonomy): domain Bacteria; phylum Bacillota; class Clostridia; order Christensenellales; family UBA1242; genus Caccovivens. Next base: position 33,973 of record CAMSQA010000008.1, on the reverse strand, counting down.
AGCAATTTGATTTTCAAGCACTAAATTTTCTATTTCAATATTTTCCATATAAAGATTATATAATTTTTGCATTTTTTTGTCAACAATTTAATAAAAATTCAAATATAATTAAATTTCTTTTAAAAATCATTTTTTTATTTTATATTTTTATGTTAAAATCAATTGAAAGTGAGGTAAAAATGAAAGTCAAAAAAATAAATTTTATTTATTTAATTTCAATGATTTTGCTCGCATGCCTATTATTCGCTTTTCTTCCTATGAGTTTATTTAAAAATTCTTCTGCGGACGAAAAAAATAATCAAAGCGAATTAGCTCTTTCAGATAGTATTTTTTCTATTGATGTAATTGGTCGAAATGGAAAACTTTTATTCAACTCAACTACTGGAAGTTTTAATGGTGAAGAAGCACAAATTTATAAATGGGAAGAGGCTGAAAAATTTGTTTTTAATATTGACACTTCATCTTACACCCCTCCTATAAAATATGATGAAGAAAGAAATCCTTATTATGATGTTTCAATTATTATAGACTATGTAAACGGTTATGCTGAAAAAGCAATATGGGATGCTGAATATCGTGTGCATTTTGAAACTCTTGATGATTTTTCAACTACCGTTCGTGGGACTGACAGTCATTTGACATTATCAAGCAAATTCAAACCTGAGTTTAATATTGACAAGGGTGTTTCAGCAGTCGTGGGTGGAGAAACTCGCTCGGCAAAAGAATGGGGAATATATAAGTTTACCCTTTCAATCAATGGTGCGTTGAATGAATCAAATTTTATCATCATTGAGCCTACAAAAATAAGTTTCAGCACTCCTAAACCAAATATGAAAGTCACCACAAGTGATTCAGCTCTTCGAACAGCATATCTTTTTACCTTAGAAAATGAAGAAGAATATCGTTATATTGACAAATCAAAACTTATTTGGTATGCAAAAGGTCAAACACAGGATGGAAAGCTTTATTCATATACCTCAAATTATATTGAAAACAAAGAAGAATTTAAAGGAAGTATTCCACTTTATAGCGGAAATAAAGAACAAACAGGTCTGACCTTTAAATTTGATGATAATGGCAAGTATGGAAAATGGGACATTTGGTGCGAATATCAGGCTGATGAAAATGCAACTCTTTTGCCAAGCAATCATATTCAAATAGAAACAAAAATGGCAATAAACTATATTTACATCATATTAATTTGTGTTGGTGTTGCCTTAATTGCTATTGGAACTACAATTGGAATTGGATTGCATCGCAAAAAGAAAGAAAAAGTTTATTAAAAAAAGATGCCTTAAAAAGCATCTTTTTTATTTACTGAATTTTAACGATAAGTTGAAATTTTTATAAAAAATTATATTAAAGCACATTATGGAGATTTGCACCCATGAAATGAAGATAACCATGACAATACATCTTTATACTTTCTATTGAAACTCTAAAAGCCTCAATATCATCACTTGCAATATATTGTTTTATCTTTGCAATCTCCTGACCAATCTCTTGAATGTTTTTATGATGAACCATAAAACACAATTTTGATTCGTCTTTATTCCAATTGTCCTCTAAATTGTCAACAGCAAGCACCATTTTCATCGTTTTTAAGGTATCATCTTTCTCAACTATCTGCTCTATATAGAGACATCTATCTTGAATATCTCTAAGCGAATTTGAGACTACAAGTTCTTCAGCAACACAAATACCTACCAAAAGTGCTATTATTAAGAATAAATTTACGATATGAAAAACTTTCATTGTTTCACCAACCTTTGGGTTTGAAAGCTTTTCCCTTCCTGCTCTTTAAGTTGAATATATCCATTGCCTAATTGGTCAATAGTAAGAATAAGTACCTGTTTGAGTTTGCCTTTAAATCCATTTTCTACTACCAAATTATTTACATCTTCTTCCTCTAAACCAGCAAGTGCCAAATTATCCTTCATATATTTACCTTCACTAATTAAAACAATTGGAATGAAGCTGTCATCAATTTCAAGTTTAAGATCGCTGGCAGTCACAGGTGCATTTTCCGCTTTTGGCATAACACTGACCTTTCCATTAGTTTCCATAATGGCATATTGAACTTGTGAAATATTGAAATAGCCACATTCTCTCAGTGCAGCAAAAATATCATCAGTTGAAAGATTGAGTTTTTTCATTGCATTATAATCAATTCCTTTTGGGTTGATAATTATACTAGGTTTTCCGCTGATAAATTTGCTTAAAATCTGACTACTTTTTGTAAGAAGTGTCAACACAAAATGCACGACAACAAGCGTCAAAAGTGGGACAACACCATGTAATACAGGCACTGATACTTCAGCCATAGGAATTGTTGCAAGATCTGCAATTATTAATGTCAAAACAAGCTCAAATGGTTGCATTTGACCTAATTGGCGTTTTCCCATCAATCTGTATACTAAAAGCACTATAAAATAAATTAAAATAGAACGAATAATAATTGTAAGCATACTTTATTTTGTGCAAAAAGGAAATTTTATACATTCTTCTTTACATTTTTTCTAAGTTTGAAATTTGGGAAATTAATCCTCTTTTTAGTGGTGATGATAAAAGCACGCAAATCAAATAGATTGAAAACAGAAGAGAGCAAGGCAAAACTTATCACCCCAGTAATCCCACCTAAAACTAACGTAAAGAAAAGTGGAAGAACATATTCTGCAAGGCTAACAACAAAAGAAGTGAGTGCAGAACAAGGAATAATCAATAGAATGATTTTTAAAACTTTTTTTGTAAGTTTTAAATCGGCTTTCACATGTTTTTTTATTAAGAGGAAATTTAAAAAAGAGACAACTATATAATTTAAACCAAGTCCCCATACAAGAGCATTTATTCCTAAAAGTGGAGGAAGAACCCACATTGAAACAAACATTGCAATTCCACCAAACATAAAATTTATAAAAGACTTTTTCTCAAGACCAAGCGAATTTAAAAGTGCAGATGTTATGTTTGTCAGCCCTAGTGGCAACAACACCCAACCTGCCGATTGTAAAAGTGTTCCGCTCATTATATTGTTATATAAAAACAATCCTATCTGCTCACCCATCCCAATGAAAAGAGGGACAAACAAAGCTGAAATAAAAAGCGCAAAGAATATTGAAGAGGATACCCTTTCTTGGACATGCTTTTGATTGTTTTGTGCAACCGCCGTTGAAATATCTGGCACAAGTGCAGTGGAAAGAGAGCCAATGATTGTTGTAGGAATAAATAACAAAGGCATTGTCATTCCAACTGCAATTCCATATAAACTCATAGCTTGCGAACTTGTGTATCCAATCGCTCTAAGTCTAGCTGGAATAATAAATGCAATAAGAGGTTGAGAAAAAGAGCCAACCACCCTCATAAGAGTAATTGGAGAGGACTGTTTTATCAAAGGCTTAAACTCCTCTCTTTTAAGTTTTCCAAGTTTTCCGCCATAATAGAAAAACAAAAGGATGACATAAATCATTGATAGAAAACATGCGAGTGTCATTGTCCAGCCAATATTCAAAGCATTTTTCATTGCTGAATATGATGAAGAAATAACAAGAACTCCTAAAATTATTCTTACAAGTTGTTCATAAAACTCTGTTACACAAAGTGCAAAATAATTTCCACGTCCCCAAAGTGCACCTCGAAATACACTATAAACAGCAGAAAAAATAAGACTTGGAAGCATGATTAAAAGTATTAAAATGCACCCTTCATTTGTAAGCAACTTTTGAAACACACTTTTAAATACAAGCACTACACAGCACAAAAGCACCGAACAAAAGATTGCATAAATCAGTGCAACGCTTATCAAAGATGCCTCTCTTTTTTTCTGGTTGTTTGCATGATAGCTTGCACATATTCTTGAAATAATTAGGGGTAGTCCACTTGCAATGACTGTCATAAGAACCATAAAAACAGAAGCAGCTACTTGATATAGTCCTACCCCTTCTGCACCCACAACACGCGATAAAATTATGTGAAAAACAAAACCTAAAAGGCGAGTCAAAAAGGAAAAAATAGTGATAAGGACGACAGTTTTAAATAAAGATTTCATACTTCTCTCCACATATAACATATTAGTGAAGAATACAATTTAATACTAAAGGAGCAAATTATGAAAAAAGAACTTAATAAATTATACATTGTTGAAGAAGGTGACACAATTGAAGGCATTGCAAAAAAATATAAAAAAAACGAAATTACTATTTTAATAAACAATTCAATATTGCCAACAATGATAAAAAAAGGATATATTTTAATAATAAAATAATTTTTTGATATTTTTTATTGATTTTTTTGTATTATTTTATTAATTTTATCGATTTATTATATATATTTTCTTTTTTTTATGAATTTTTTAACTAATTATTTATTTATTTTTGATTTTTCTCTATTTTTTTATCTTTTTTAAATAAATTTTTAATAAATGATTCAATTTTATCGTTATATTTGCTTGATAAATATATAAGCACAAGTGAAGATATGATTATTATTGCCCAAACAATCAGTCCCCAACCATGATATGGAATAACTTGACCACTTGAAAGATAACTTACTAAAAATATGCTGATTGGTCTTGTGACAAGTTGAGTAACCATAAAAAATGTCCAGCTCATCTCTGTAAGCCCTGCCACCATACAAAGCACATCATCAGGAAAAAATGGCAAAATCATCATAAGGACAAAAGTATATTTACAGCTTGATAGAAAACTTCTCCACTTCTTTTCTGCCTCCTTTCCAACCATAAAAATCACAAGTTTTTTTCCAAATACCCTTCCCAAGAAAAATGCCAAAGCACTGCCAAGTAGTATTCCTGCAATTGAAAGTAATCCCGCTTCAAATGGTCCATAAATCAAACTGCCTGCAATAATCAATATCGGTGATGGAATTGGAATGAAAGTCACCTGCAAAAATTGCAAAAAAACAAAAGCAAATCTCCCCCAAAATCCAAGTTCTAGAATAATAGCCTGCAATTTTTCAACCGAGTTAAGTTTTTCCCATAGACCAGTGATATTTAAGATAAAATACATAAGACCAAGTCCTAATGCAAGTAATATGACAACCAAACTAATTCTTAGTATCTTTTTCTTTTTAGACATTTCCATAATCTAGTATAAATAAAAAAATATATAATTATTCTGAAAAATATAAAGTATATTTTCGTTTATAGTAGAGACACTATTTTTATAGAATTAACAATTTTTTATAAAAATTTTTGTTTGTAAAGAGGAGGAAAAATTGAAAAAGAAAGAAAATGCTGTAAAAAAATCTAAAAGTTCTTTGATTTGGCTTCTTGCTGTCGCATTTATTGCTGTCAGTCTTTTATTATTTTGCCAATTTTATTTTGGCGACTCTATCAGCAGTAAAACAACTTTCTATGATAATACTCATATAAATGGCATTGATGTATCAGGTCTTACAAAAAAGGAAGCAAACAATATTTTATTAACCAGTCTTAGCGACAATAAAGAAAAACTAAACATTACCCTAAAAAGTCAGGATAAAACTTGGACAATCACAGGACAAGAACTTGGCTTTGTTGGAAACTTAGAGCCTACATTAGATGAAGTGATCAATTATGGACATGAAGGAAACATCTTTACTAAGAAAAAATATGAAAAGGAAATAAAGAAAAAAGGACTTTATGCAACAGTTCCTTTTGCTGATATTTACAGTGGCATGGAGGAGAAAATTGAAGCAATCATAAATCAAATCGAAACTCAGCCTAAAAATGCAGGAATAATTTTTGATCCAAATGCAACGATAATGTTCACACAAGCGACTGCTCTAAAAGGAAAAGTTGTAAATAGACAGGCTCTTTACGATGAACTTGCAAAATTCTTCACAGGAGAAATTGAAAGCGAAATTGAAATTCCATTTGTCGACATTTTGCCTGATGAAAATCTTGAAAATTTCATAAGTAAAATTTCACTTCGTTCCAGCTTTTCAACCAATTATTCTTCATCTTCTTCAGACCGCAAATCAAATATCAAACTCGCTTTATCAAAATTCAATGGAATGATTGTTGAACCTGATGAAGAAATATCATTCAACAAAATTACTGGAGCAAGAAATAAAGAAAATGGATATAAAACAGCCAAAATAATTGTGGGAGGAAAATATGTTGATGGCGTTGGCGGTGGTGTTTGTCAAGCATCAACCACTCTATATAATGCACTTATCCGCTCAGATATAGAAATATTGCAAGTCAATCATCACACACTTCCAGCCTCATACGTGCCACTTTCTTTTGATGCTATGGTCAGCGAAGGATATGCAGACTTAAAATTTAAAAACAATCTTGATACCCCTATTTTTATTAAAACTTTCTGTGACGATCAAATGGCAACAGTTGAAATTTATGGTCAGCCATTTGATGATGGAGTTTCCGTGCAAACAAGAGCAGAACTTGTAAAAGTTTTGCCTCACGGTGGAGATGATATAATCACAGACTATAAAGGCGAATATGAAAATAAAGTGCTTTATAAAGGTGAATATTATAGATTGAAATATCCTCAAGAAGGCTATGAATCCAAAGGATATATAGATTATATCAAAGAAGGACAGATAATTTCTTCAAAAGAGATAAGACATGATAAATATCTTCCTCAAAATGGCATCATTGTAGAAGGCGTTTCCACTCTTGAAGAAGGAATGACTCTGCCTAGCAATTCAGTCAGATATATTTCGCCACAAAAGGTGACAAAAGACACCGAAAAAAATGCAAAAACAAAATGGAAAATAAACTAAAAACTTGAAAATTTGCGAATCAAAAAAGAGGATTTATATCCTCTTTTTTGACCAAGTATGCTTTAAAGATATTTTAGTTTTGATTCCACTGCACTGATAAGTTCTTCTTTTTCATTATTGATTTTGCCATCAAAAACATCACTTAAAAGACTTTCTAGAATTGGTTTATATCTATTTGCTTTTACAGTTGGATAATTCTTTTTTATGTCATTTCCATTGATTTTAAGATCGCTTACTGACATAATCAATCTATGAGATATGATGTATCTATAAAAAAATTGATATTTATTTGCGAGATATTTGGACTTATGTATTAAAAGTAGATAAATTTGAGGGAAATTATTGAAATATTTGAAAAAATATGGCTTATTTTGTTGCCTATTGAGTGCTTCATAATATCCAGATAAAATGTTGATATAATTTTCAACCATCTTTTTGCTTAATCCAAAAGAATTGGACAAAATTAAGTTTAAATAATATGAAACCGATATAGGATTGACTGTGTCAACTATATCTATTAATAGTCCTTGAGATTTATGACTGACTTTTTTCACCATTCTATATTTTAATTTTTGGCAATCAATGCCAAAAATATGCCAAAAACCACCTTTATTGAAATGATTTAAGGCTGACATATATGCCTTTGATTTTGACAGACCTTTGTATTTTGACGGACTGTGTAAAATTCTTGTAATTTCATAAACAAGACGTTCACCAGAAACATCACGGAGATTTTCCTTATATTTATAAGCACTTTCAAGCGTAGCCTTATCAATTTTGAAGTTTAATTCACTTTGAAATCTAAATAGCCTTAATATCCTTACCCCATCATGGCAAAAAACTTCGTCGCAATCATACACAGCTCTCAAAATTCTTTTCTCAATATCTTTTTTACCATTGAAGAAATCAATCATTTTATCATTTTTTATATCATAATATAATGCATTGCAAGTAAAATCCCTTCTTTTTGCATCCTCTTCAATTGAACTTATAAATTCAACTCTTTCAGGAGAATGTTTTCCATTATTTGGATAAAATTCCTTTCTAAATGTTGTATACTCATATTTTTCATTTCCAATACCAATCGTTGCAGTTCCCAAAAATTTGCTTTTAATTTTAAATTCAAATCCGCTGCCTTTTACAATTTTTTCAACTTCGTTTAGCGTAAGAGAAGAACATATATCAATGTCGTCATTTTTAATTCCCAAAAGCTGATTACGTATAAAACCACCTACAACATAAAGTTCGGTATCAAACATTTGAGCAAGTTTTGTCAATGATTTTGGAATATTGAAAAGCATAATATTACCTCTTAATTAAATTTTAAACTATTTTTGCAGACTTGTCAAATCAAATTTATAATAATGTTGACAATGGGATAAAATTTAATGTATAATAATATAGGTTTATATTTTATGAATAAGAAAAAAGAAAATATAATAGATTTGCCTAAGGCAATATTGAAAACAAAAGAGAGATATTATAGAAATATTCCACACAATAACAGTTTGGAAATCCTTTTTTATTCAATAGAAAGTTTAAACAACAACAAAAGCATAATCGAAAAGTTTAAAATAAAATTCAAAAACAAATTCAACAAAGAAAAAGAAGAGCAACCTGCTGTTTGTCAAGATGTGGAAAGGTATACAATTGATATTAAAACTGGTTTATCAGAAGAACAAGTAAAACTTAGACAGGAAGCAAATCTTATCAACAGCACAAAAGTGAAATCATCAAAATCATATGCTTCAATCTTCCTCAAAAATATATTTACCTTTTTCAACATGCTTTGGCTTATAATTGCAATTGCTCTCTTGCTTGTAGGCTCTTATAAAGATTTAATTTTTATTTTTGTAATTGTTGCAAACACAGCAATCGCAATTATTCAAGAAATAAGAGCAAAGATTGCAGTTGAAAAGTTGTCTATTGTAACCACACCTCTAGTCAAAACAATTCGGGGTGGAAAAGAATATGAAATACCTGCCGACCAACTTCTTCTTGATGACCTTATAAAACTTTCAAGCGGAAATCAAATTCCTTCTGACTGCGTCATTGTTGACGGCAATGTTGAAGTCAACGAAAGCTTGCTTACAGGAGAAAGCAATGCTATAGAAAAGTCAATTGGAAAGCCACTTCTTTCAGGCAGTTTTATCGTTTCTGGCGAATGTTATGCCAAAGTCGACAAAATTGGTCGTGATAATTATATATGTCAAATGGCAAAAAAAGCAAAGGAATTTAAAACTCCTCAATCAAACCTTTTTAAAGATTTAAATAGACTTATTAAATATATAGGAATCGCACTTGTTCCAATTGGTATACTTACCTTCTTAAAGGAATTTAAACTTCCAAACTCCACTCTTCAAACTCAAATTACAAACACAAGTGGAGCTCTTACAAGCATGATCCCTGCAGGAATGTTTTTACTTGTCACAATCTCACTTTCAATTGGCGTAGTTAAACTTTCCAAAAAGAAAACTCTTGTCCGTGATTTATACTCTATTGAAATGCTTGCAAGAACCAATGTTTTATGTCTTGACAAAACTGGGACAATAACGGATGGGACAATGAAAGTTGTTGACTTTCTCACCTATTCCAAGAAAAGAAAGGCAAGCATAAAAAAATTGTTATCAAATGTGTTAAACCTTCAGAAAACCACAAACTCGACTTCAAACGCAATGATTCAAGAATTTGGAAGAAGCAATGACTTGCACGCACTCAATATTGCAGAGTTTTCGTCAGAACGTAAATACTCAATTACTCAACTTTCAAACAAAAAAATCTATTTTTTAGGTGCACCTACAAGAATAGGTTGCACTATCGACCAAGATCAACAACAACTTATAAAAAGTTATCTTTCAAAAGGACTTCGTGTGCTTGCATTTGCCGAACAAGATGAAGGCACTTTTGATAAAAAGATGAATGGAAAAAAAGCAGAACTTTTGGCACTTATCGTGCTTGAAGAACATATTCGTGACGACGCAATTGAAACAATACAATGGTTTAAAGATAATGGAGTTGATGTCAAAATTATTTCAGGTGATGATCCTGCAACAGTATCAAAAATAGCAGGAAGAGTTGGCGTGAAAAATTATGATAAATTCATCTCTCTTGAAAATGTAAGCTTAAAAGAAGTAGAACAAATAGCCGACCAATTTACAGTTTTTGGTCGCGTGACACCAGAACAAAAATACACCATAATCAAGGCACTCAAAAATAAAGGAAAAGTTGTGGCTATGACTGGTGATGGCGTAAATGATACACTTGCTCTTAAAGAAGCAGACTGTTCAATTGCTATGGCAGACGGAAGTGAGGTGGCAAAAAACATATCAAAACTCGTCCTTCTTGAAAGCAACTTTTCTTCACTTCCAGCGGTGGTAAAAGAAGGCCGTCAGGTTGTCAACAATGTGCAAAACTCATCATCGCTATTTCTTATGAAAACATTTTTCGCTATTTCATTGACAATCATCACCCTCTTTGTAAATTTACAATATCCATTTAAACCAAGTATGATGATGCTTTTAGAGGCATTTGTGATAGGTTTACCATCATTTATGTTGACCTTTGAACCAAACACAAAACCAATAAGTGGAAATTTCCTGCCTCAGGTTTTAAAAAGGTCATTGCCACGTGCTCTTATTATGCTTATAAACGTGCTTATTGTTATGGCACTATTCTATTCACAAGACCCAGCAAATAAAATTCTTCTTCCTGACAATGAATACATCACTCTTGCCATACTTATTATGACATATACTGGATTTTTAAATTTAGCGTCACTATGCTGGCCAATTACCCTATTAAAAGGGCTTACAGCTGGATTCTCATTCATTTTTACCACATGTGCAATCATTGCAATGCCAAAACTGTTTGAAATCAAATCAAGTAATATAACTGTTCTTGTCACCTTCTTTGCTATTATACTTGTCACTATCATATTGATGGTGCTTATCAAACTCAATCAAAAACGGCTTGATAAGCTTAGAGAAAAGATAATTAAATTGCTGCAAAAAAACTGATAAATAATATGTAAATATTTTTTATTCAAGATAATAAAAAACACCAACTTTATGTTGATGTTTTTTATTTTTATTTTGTCGCAAACTTATAAAGATCATAAGTATTTGCGCGAAGGTTTATTTCAATAATTCTCACAGCATCAGTGCCTTCAAGTTTTCCTCCAAGATAAAGCGTTGTATCACTCTGACTATTTTTTGTATTAATGCTGAAATACATTTCATTGAAAGTGAATGATTTATCTGTATTAAAAGACGACTTAAAAATTGAACCATTTGAATTTAAAATTTGTTTGTCCTCAGCAAATGAAACTTTGACATAGTTTTCTCCCAATCTTTTGCGAAGTTCATCACTTATGACTGTTTGTGAATTTTTTGCATAAAAATCATATTGAGTATCCTGCAAAGTGTAACCACCAAGTCTACCAGTGAAAAGTGCTGTCAAATATTGGGTTTGAAATGTTTCAAGATAGATATTGTTAAACTCATCATAATCATCTGTATTTTCAACCAATGTCATTGGAGTTGAACCAGAGATATTAACTTGATAACTTGAAACTTTTCCCATAAATTTTGGATACAAGTCAACTTTGATGCATGACATGACAATTATTGCAATAGCAAGAGCCAAAATAATACCAGAGATAATTGAAAAAGAGATAATTCTTGATCGTTTTTTCTTAGCAAGATATGCATCACTGACAGAATTTAATACATTTTCAACATTTTCATTGCTTTCTTGCTGCAACAAGTTTTCTTCCATTTATTACCTCCTCTTATTTATCTTCTTGGTCATTTTTGCTAGACTTTTTAGATGAAACTTTTTTTACAGGTTTTTCATCACTTGCAACTTTTGTTTTTGTTGATTTAGCCTTTGGCTTAACTTCCAACTGTTTTTCTTCTGGTTTTTCTTCTAAATTTTCCTGATTTTTATCATCCTCTGTCTTATTTTCAGTTAAATTTTCCTTAATTATTTGTTCAGACTCTGTCTTCACTTCACTTTCAGGCTTAACTTCAGGGGAAGAAATTGATTTACCTTGACTTATTGCAACAGTCACTTCATCAGCTTTTCCAGATTTTATATTTTCTAAATCTTTTACAATGGCATCATATTCTTCTTGAGTAATAATGCCAGCAGCCAAAAGTTTTTGTCCTTCTTTGATTTTTCCATCAATTACTTTAAGTCTTTCTTCTTCAGCTTGCTGTTTTCTGATAGCTTCTTCCTTCTCTTTTTGTTTTTGTCTACGTTCTTTCATAGTGGCACTTATTTCACTTGCACTCATGCCTTGAGCAAGAAGGTCAACCTCTTCAGAGTAAATTGTTTCTTGTTCAAGTAAAAGTTCTGCCATTTCTTTTAAGAATGTGATATTATCTTTTAAGATTTTCTTAGCTCTTGCATAGTTGTCATCAAGTATTTCTTTCACTTCATCATCCGCTTCAGCTGCAAGTTTTTCTGAATAGTCTGATCTTGATTGATAGTCTCTTCCTATAAACACCTGCTCTTGGCTGTTGAGGCTTAAAAATCCAAGTTTTTTGCTCATACCATAATTGAACACCATGCCTCTTGCAATCTTGCTCGCCTGCATTATATCACTTGAAGCACCAGTTGTAATATCTCCAAAAATGAGTTCTTCTGCGATACGTCCACCCATGCAAACTGCAATTTCATCAACTAAATGATTGTAAGACATGTAAGAATTGTCATTTTCAGGTCTTTGCATAGTATAACCACCTGCTAAACCTCTTGGAATAATAGAAACCTCTTGCACTTTGTCAGTGAATTTAAGAAGTTTTGCAAGAACAGCATGACCTGCTTCATGATAAGCGGTGATCTTTCTGTCTTTTTCAGTAATTAAACGGCTCTTCTTTTGAGGACCCATTGTCACCTTATTGATACCTTCTGTGATATCTTCCATAATAATCTTTGGTCTGTTGTTTCTTGCTGCAAGAATTGCTGCCTCATTCAACATATTTTCAATATCAGCACCAGTGAAACCAACAGTGATTTTAGCAAGTGTATTGAAATCAACACTTTCATCAATTGGCTTGTTTCTTGCGTGAATTTTTAAAATTCCTTCTCTTCCTTTTATATCTGGAATATTTACATAAATTTGTCTATCAAATCTGCCTGGACGCATGAGAGCTGGATCAAGAACATCGCTTCTGTTTGTTGCAGCAAGCACTATTATCCCCTCATTCGCTTCAAATCCATCCATTTCAACAAGAAGCTGGTTGAGAGTTTGTTCTCTTTCATCATTTCCACCACCAAGACCTGCACCTCTTTGACGACCAACTGCATCAATTTCATCAATGAAAATAATGCAAGGTTTATTTTTCTTCGCCTGTTCAAACAAATCTCTTACTCTTGAAGCACCTACACCAACAAACATTTCAACAAAGTCAGAACCGCTGATTGAAATGAATGGAACATTTGCTTCACCTGCAACTGCTCTTGCAAGAAGTGTTTTACCCGTTCCTGGTCTGCCAACCAAAAGCACACCTTTTGGAATCCTAGCACCAAGATCGGTAAATTTCTTTGGAGCTTTTAAAAATTCAACGATTTCTTGAAGTTCTTCCTTCTCTTCTTCGGTGCCAGCTATATCGTTAAATCTTACTTTACTTGAAGTATATGCCTTTGCCTTGCTTTTTCCAAAGCCCATTGCACCTTTGTTTGCTGAACCTATCATTCTGAAAATCATCCAAATGACAAATGCAGAAAAACCAATATAAAGTATAGGATAAATTATATTCCACCAATTGATGCCATCAACACCAACTTCACAAACGATACCTGTATCTTTAAGTGCTTCTCTTACTTCTGCGACAAATCCATCTCCATATTCATAATGAATATAATAATCAGAATATTTAGGGAAATTATTTTTGTATTTTGAGTCCTTCCATTCTCCTGTGTCTTTGTCTTTTGTTTGCACTAAAAAGAACATTGTGTCATCTTTATAATAAACTTTTACAAGTCGCTCTGTTTCTCCTTTTGAATTTTGGTGTGTCTCACCAATAAGTTCTTTTACTTCGGAGATACCTCTATCGATATACTCACCTTTATATCCATTGTTTGTAAAAATCAAAACAAACAATAAAATAATGAGCAACAAAATCACAATATAGGAATATCTAAATTTTGGTTTTTGTTCGTTCACGTTGCCTCCTTAAATTATATACATAATATTGTATCATAAAAATTAAAATAAGACAACTTAAATTAATATGAATTTGTTATTTTTTTGTATTTCTATGCTTTTATTCGACAAAATCAATCACTTTCCAGAACAAAATTTACTTTAAAGTTTACATAATCCAAAAACTTATCTGTGCCACCAATTTCATCGATAAAATGGAGATATTCTTTGCGATGAGCCTTAAAAAATGCCTCATTTATACCAATTACATCAGTCCTATTTTTTCTTAAAACCTCTATTGCTTCAGTAAATTGATTCTTGAGATTTTGGTCTATTTTTTTTCGAATTTCAGGTTTTATATCAGAAAATTCTGTGTTTACTTTAAGATTTTCATGATACCCGTCAATTTCAACAAGCTCTAAGCCTAAAATTAGCTGTGCACCATATACGGGATAACCATTTTCAAATTTTGTAACTATGTTTATTCTTTTATTTTTAATTCTATAGGAAAACTTAAGAGGTTTTTCCTCTTTATCCTCATTTATGGTTATAATCTGATTTATTGACTCAATATTTAATAGGTTGATGCCATTGAGTAAATCAACCGATAAAGTTTCCATAAGTTTACCATTTTTCAATAATACCGCTTTACCTTCATTGAGTATTTTCTTACCACCACCAGAGCTACCAGAACCTGAACTATCCGAACCTCCGTCTGAACCAGAATTGCCGCCACTTCCGCCACCAGAACCGCCACTAGTTGAATTTGTTGTCGTAGTTCCACTTCCGCTTCCTGACCTTGAAGAACCTGACATAGAACTACTAGAAGATATATCATTTGCTCCTGTTCCTGCAGTGTTAATTTGAGTTGGTCCAATATTCTGAGAAGCACCGCTTGCTCCATCTTGACAAGCTCCATCTTCACATTCAACTGAAATAAAACCGATTAAAGATGAACTGGCTTTGCTGTAATAGCCCTTATAAAAAGCCTCTAATGAGGTATCTGTAACATAAAGATTTTTGGCATTATAACCAATTATTTGTTCAAGTTGCATTCCAACGGTGCTTTCAAGAGAAATTGAAGCCTGTAAAAGATCTTTAGCAGAAGAGTCAGTGCAAATAAAGACAGTATTTTCTGAAAGTGATGCAACTCTACTTAAATAATCAATATATTCAGCAACATCATTTTTTAAGAGTTCTTGATTGACAACGGTGGTTTTTGCATGTGACAAACCAACCTTTCTTCCCATAGCGATTTGTGCATTATAAAGTGCTTTTGCAACCGTTTCACCCTTGCCTGAAATGACTGAATTCATCTGCTCGTATGACTGCTGAGCTGTTGGAATGAATGTCAAAAGAGACACTTCAAATTCATCAGCTTGTTTATCTATTCCTATGCCTACAACTACTCCTACCTCTCTATTTTGACCAGGAGAATAGAGACTTTGAGGAGTAAAGCATACTAAAATTGCTATAAAAACCAAAATCATAGGATTTTTAAACAAATTTTTAATCTGATTTCTCATTGTTTCCCCTCCTTTTTAAGAAAGTAAAAATATAACATGCTAAAGGAAAAATATATCCCATTATCACACCCAAAACAGGTAGCCATGTGATTGTTGACTTGACCATAATCTCATATTTACCTATGAAAATATAATATAGAATTAAAAACATTAAGTCAAAAAGAATGATTGCATATTTTTTGTTTAGAGGCGGGAATATACTGATGAAACTTTCGCAGAAACCATAGCAAAATAATTCCATTTGAAATAATGTTGACAGCATAATTGTAAGCATTGCGACTATGTCAAGTCGACCTATAGCATTAAAATGAACGGAAAACACAAGCAAATCAGCAAGTGCATTGTTGTGCATAAAAGAGGTAAGCTGATATTTGCAATAAAAGAGAAAGAAAAGTGCTACAACTAAAAACATACCAAAAGCAACATAAAAATAAAACTTCTTTTCCTCGCTTTTTTTATAATCTATTTTGTCAATAATCAAATATAAAAAGAGTGAATCACCAAATGTGAAAGCGTATTTATAAATAGATGCGAAGATATCTTTTGCAGATGAAACAAAGAAATATGGCGTAGATATAGGGGTGAAAAATGATATAATCAAACAAAAAACAAAACCTGCAATAAGCACTCCAAAAAATAGTTCCATTGTTCTAGCTGTAGGTTTAATGCCAGACATAACTGCATGATTCATAATAGGAAGAAATGAAATAAGCGCAATCCAAACAAATTCATTCTGATAAATCTGTTCTTTCAAATATACATAAACTACACTAAAGACCAATAATGCTTTAAAAATCATAAATACAAGTGAGGCTATATATAAAAGTTTTGCACCTACAACAGTAATATATCTTTTTAAAATGTCATAAAGCCTTTCTTGCGGAAAGGTTCTCTTCAATTTTAAAAAGATTGGTACAGCTAAAAATTCAATTGCAAAAAGCATGATAATAGCAAACATAGCATCTGCCTTGATATATTCATGCATAAGTGATGGCAACAATAAAATTTTATTTGAAAAAATGATGAGAAGGGATATTATGCCCGCCTGTCTCATAGAAATACGATCTTTCATTTTCGTTTCTCCTTTTTTGGCGAATAGGTTTTCGGCAACTCATCCATTTCAATGATGGAATTTGTTATGATTGCATCTTTCAAATCCTTAGGAATACGAGGGCTATATGGTGCAAGATAAGGTGTGCCATAACTGTCAAGTTTGTTGAGATAATTGACTACATAAACCATTCCTGCCATTATACCCATTATGCCAAGCGAGCCACCCAGAATGAGGAAAACAATTTGAAGCACTGTAATTTGAGAAGCTTGCTCAGGGACTGTGTAAAGAGCAATCTTGGCTAGTGCTACAATAATAACACCTGGAGGCGAGATAAGCCCTGCTTTAACACCAGTATCACCAAGAATTAACGCTCCGACAACAGAAGTCGCAAGACCTAAATAGCTTGGTAAACGCAAACTAACTTCATATAAAATTTGAAATAATAGAAATATAAAGGCAATTTCAATAAATGGCGTAAAAGGAAGCCCTAGTGTTGTATCTGCAATGGTGACAAGAAAGTTTAAAGGCAGTATATTATAGTGAAAAATCTGAAGAGAGAGATAAAATCCAGGTGCAAGAATGGCTATTAAAAGACCAAGCAAGCGGATTACTCTTATTACACTTGAATAATGGTGATTTGTATAATAATCATTACTATTTTGCAAATCTTCTATGATTGCAAAAGGAACTGTCAATACAATTGGTGAATTATCAACAATGATTGCAATTTTGCCTTCAAGCATTTTTGAAGCTATTATATCTGGTTTTTCGGCATTGCCAATCTGTTTAAAAAGTGAATTTGGACGTTCTTCCAAAAAGGATAAAATATAATAACTATCAATTATGCCGTCAATCTTGATTTTTTTAAGTTTTTTTATCACTTTTCGGACAATTTCATCATTTGCAATATCTTTTAAATAAGTCACTGCTATTTTAGTCTGAGACTCAGAACCTATTTGAAAGCTTTTTAGAACCAAGTTTTTGGTTTTAAGTCTGCGTCTAATAAGTGTAATATTAGTCTGCAAATCTTCAACAAAGCCCTCTCTTGGTCCTTGTATAACTGGTGATGTTGGAGGCTCGGTTGGTTGTCTTGTTGGAAACTTTAGTAAATCAATTGCAATAACTTTATCTGAAAAATTTGTAAGAAGAATAATTTTCCCTCCCAATATTTCGTTTATAATTTCATCTTCTTCAATTTCTTTTATGTCAGAGCACTTTAGGATTTTATTTTGTAAATTTTCGATACTAAGTTTTCCATTATAAAATTGTAAAGGAGTAAATACCGCCTCTGAAAGCAGTTCTTGGCTTGTAATACTTTTTAAAAAAATGAAAGCAATTTTTTGATCACCTTTTTCATAAAATCTATGTGCAAAATCTATGCTGTCATTAAGCAGCATTTTATATTCTTCAATTTTTTTATCTAAATTAAAATAAGACATACATCCACCTTTTTGTGTTAGTATGTCTTAAAGATTTTATTTTAATACTATGCTTTATATCTAATAATTTATAAAAATATTAATATTGGCAATTATATTTCAGTTTCAGAGCTTTCTGGCAATTGAACAGTAATATACAAAATGTTATCTCTGTCTGCCACATTAAATTCATCTTTACTCATTGGCAATATGCCTATCAAAGTTTGGTTGTCATAAATCAAACTTAAATCTATATTGTAAGAATAAAATCCGTTGCTAAAGCTTACCTTTGGATTTTTAATAAAATAATGAGTTGTATTTAAGATAATTTCAACATTTTCATATCTTTCGCTGCAACGCGAAGTAAGAATTTTTGTATTTATATTAAAACTACTCGAGCTAAAACTTGGCAAAGTTTGAATTAATCTTATGTTTATCTCATTTGATGATACACTAGCTTTAAGATATGTTTTATTTTCATTTACGTCAGCTATCACAGAAAAAGTCCGCTCACCACCCTCTATTGAGTTTAAGTCAAACTTTTGCTCTGTCACTGTAAATGGTTCTGTTATTCCACTTATAAAAACTTTATAGAAATCAGCATTTTCAACTGCATCCCATATCAAAAGTTTTTGTTCTTCTTTAAACTCAATTTTAGGAGAGGCAAGATATTGACAACATTGCCATTTAATTTCTTTGCTATATTCACTATTGTTACCCTCTTTATCAGCCAAATAACATGCAGAAATATCATATGTCACACCAAGTTTGACATTATTTTTAATGGCATCCGAAGAAGAAATAATATTTGTCTTACTGTCAATTATTATTTCATTGTCACTTGAAGAAAATTTAAAACGATATCCGTTATAATTTTCGTTTGCCTGACATGAAATATAAATATTTTTACCATCATCAAAAACAACAGGCTGTGCTGGCGAATAACCATTATAACTAAGCAAAAAAGCTGTTGCAAGACCAATAATTGCAAGCACCGACAATATTATAGTTGAAATAATTATCAACATTTTTTGTTTACTAATTTTTACTTTTGCATTCATAAGCCAAATAATGAATTAAACTTCTTTATTAGTATAACCTAAAATTATAAAATTTCAAAACATTTTTAAATAAAAGAAAAAACATTATTGACAAACATTTTCAATTGTGCTAAAATAATGATAATTATGGAGGATTTATGTTAGATTTTATGAAAGTATCTCAAATCGCTGCACTTTCTTTAGGAATTATCTTCGCAGTTATTTCAATTGCAACAACTCTTTTGGCTATTAAATATGCCAAACAATTAAACTCTTTTGCTAAGGCTGCTGCCCTTTCACTTTTGGCACCTTTTATCGCTTGCACTTCTTGGATGTATTTGATTTTAAGTTTTATAGACGGTTTAAGAAAGAATGAAATATTAGCTCTTGTAATTGCACTTATACTTTCTATATTTATTTTTGGAATGATCGTTATCGTTGCAAAAGCTCTATACAGCAAACATGGTGCTGACTTTGAAGCAGTTGACGAAATGAATGAAAATAATGAACTCGATCAAGAAGAATTGACTGAAAATAATGAAAGCTTGACAGCTGCTCCTCTCTTTCTTGAAAATGTTGAAGAAGATGTAGTTGAAATTGAAAACGATGAAGAAGTTGAAGAAAACCAAGCTGAAGATATTGTAGCACTTGCAGAAACTGAAGAAGTTGAAGAACAAGAAGAAATTGAAGAAAACGAAACTGAAAACGAAGAAGTTGTTGAAGAAACAGTTGAAGAAACTGCAATTTCCGATGAATTAGTAGAAGAAGTTGAAGAAAATGATGAAAATGAAACTACTGATGAAATAATTGAAGAAGTAGAAGCTAAAGAAGAGACTGAAAACGAAGAAGTTGTTGAAGAAACAGTTGAAGAAAATGAAAGTGATGAAATAGAAGAAGAAATTTCTGAAGAAGTAGCAGAAGAAATCAAAGATACAGATGAAACTAAAGAAAATTTTGATGATGAATTTGATAAATTCATTGAAGAACTTAAGAAAAAAGTTGATTCTGACAACAATGATGACAATAAATAAAAAATAAAACTAAGCCAAACTATGGTTTAGTTTTTTTATTTGCAAATTAGAAGAAAAAATTTCCATCGTTTTGATCCTTTTTGCAACTTTACAGATGACATAATTATGACTTTTGCTATTGCGGAAGCATTTTATGATATTCCGGAAGAAAATCAAAAATAAGCTTTGTCTTATTTAGATAAAAGATTGCTAAAGATTTATAATAAATATTACAAATCTAAGTTTTAAAGCTTAAAAAAATCTGCAATGTAAATATGCAGATTTTTTTTATAAATAAATTTTGCATAGATTTTCTATGATTTTTTTATCCTTTTATAATGATATTTACTATTCTCTTTGGGACATAGATTTCTTTGACAATTTCCTTGTCCTCAATCAAATTTTTGACAGTTTCATCTGACTTAACATTTGTAAGAATTTCTTCTTGAGAAAGAGTTGGGTCAATCAACAATCTTGTCACAATCTTTGAGTTTATTTGCACTGCAATTTCTACAAGATTTTCAATTAAATCTTTTTCATTAAAACTTGGCCATTTATCATCTACTCTACCCTCAAAGCCCTTATCCTGCCATAGCTCTTCGGCTGTATGTGGTGCGAAAGGACAAGTAAGACTTAACAATACTTTATAATCTTCTTCGCTTATTTTTTCAACTTTTTCAAGAGCATTTGTAAGCACCATTATTTGTGAAACAGCTGTATTAAACTTCAGTCCTTCAATATCCTCTGAAACCTTTTTGATACTTTGAGCCAAAATAAGTTTATTCTCACTCTTAATGTTTTTGTCAACTTTGTCACCCAGTGCGACAATGCGATTTAAAAGTCTTTCACAAGGTTTAAAAATATCTTCTCTCCAAGGTTTTGTTTCACAATAATCACCCATAAACATATGTGCAATTCTTGTCACATCTGCACCATATTCTTCAACGTATTTCATTGGGTCAACTACATTACCGCGAGATTTGCTCATCTTTGAGCCATCTGCCGCAAGAATAATCCCCTGTTGCACTCTTCTGTCAAATGGTTCTGAATTTGAAACAAGCCCATTGTCATAAAGGAATTTATGCCAAAATCTTGCATAAAGAAGGTGTCTTGTCACATGTTCGCCTCCACCATTATAGAGATCAACTTTATCCCAGTATTTAATTTTATCAAGTGAAGCAAATTCTTTGTCGTTATGAGGATCCATATATCGTAGCCAATACCAACTAGATCCTGCCCAGTTTGGCATAACATCAGTTTCGCGTTTTGCCTTCCCGCCACAATGTGGGCAAGTTGTATTTACCCAATCTTCTATTAATGAAAGAGGGCTTTCACCGTCATCAGTAGGTTTATAACTTTCAACTTTTGGCAAAGTAACAGGAAGTTGATCGTCAGGCACAGGCACAAAACCGCACTTCTCGCAATAAACGATTGGCACAGGTTCTCCCCAATATCTTTGACGAGAGAAAACCCAGTCACGCATCTTGTAAGTGTTGATTTTTTCGCCTAAGCCATTTTTTTCAAGATAAGCATTGATTGAGTCTTTGGCCTCTTCAACTGTTAATCCGTCAAATTCACCAGAATTTATAAGACGACACCCTTTCCCGAGATAATCAACTTTTTCAAATGCCTTTGTCGAAACATCACCACCTGAGATAACTTCTATCATTGGAAGTGAGAAGAGTTTTGCAAAATCATAATCTCTTTGGTCATGTGTTGGAACAGCCATGACAGCACCGCTACCATACCCTGCAAGAACATAGTCACCAATAAATACAGGCACTTTTTTCCCATTTATTGGATTGATTGCATAAATTCCTTCCAAGATGCAACCTGTTTTTTCTTTTAGCATTTGACTTCTTTCAAATTCAGTTTTGCTTTGAGTTTTTTCTATATATTTTTTTACTTCATCATAATTCTTGATTTTATCTTTCAGTTTTTCGATAAGTTCATGCTCTGGTGCAAGAACAAAATATGTTATTCCACAAACTGTCTCGATACAAGTTGTAAAAACATCAAATTTTTCTCCACTTTCAAGCTTGCAGTGAAGAAGCGTTCCACTACTTTTACCTATCCAATTGCGTTGCATAGTTTTGATATTTTCCCAATAATTTGTTTCATTAAGCCCATCAAGAAGTTTTTCTGAATATTCGCTCATTTTAAGCATCCATTGAGTTTTTGGCTTTTGCACTGTTGGACTGCCACATCTTTCACAAACACCACCCTCACTCTCTTCATTTGAAAGACCAATTTTGCAGTTTGGACACCAATTGATATTTGCAGTTGATTTGTATGCAAGACCTTTTTTATAGAATTGCAAGAAAATCCACTGTGTCCATTTGTAATAATCTTCTGCTGTTGTATTTATCTCTCTCGACCAATCAAAAGAAATACCAAGACTTTTAATTTGTCTTGTAAAATTTGCAATATTATCTGAAGTTGCCTTTATTGGCGAAATACCATTTTTAATAGCATAATTCTCTGTTGGCAAGCCAAAAGCATCCCAACCTATAGGATAAAGCACATTATATCCCTCAGCCCTTCTTTTTCTTGCAATAATATCCATTGCAATTTGGCTTGGAGTATGGCCTACATGCAGACCGCTCCCGCTTGGGTAAGGAAATTCAACCAAAATATAGTATTTAGGCTTTTTAGAAAAATCTATTGCTTTAAACTTTTCTTCTTTTTCCCAAATCTTCTGCCATTTTTTTTCGTTTGCTTTAAAATCCATTGTCTTTCCTCCGCTTTATGCGAATATTTTATCAAAATTATATAAAAAAGTCAAATAAAAAGTCTATCAAATGACAGACTTTTTAATAAGATTTATCCTACTGCCTTCGAGTTTGATTTTTTCCGTTAGTAATTCTTTGTTTGATTTAATTTTTTTTTATAAGCCATAATTCCTCATTATTTAATTATACTTCTCTCCATTTTGTCAAGTCTTGCATTAATGAGAGAAATTTATTCAAATTTTTAAGCAAAAAGTGTTGACATCTTCAAAAAAATATGTATAATAAAAGAGTTGAAATAAAATCTTATCCAAAGACAGCAAGCGTCAATCATAAACATTTTAAAATGTGCTTGCCGAGGAAAGAAGTATATATAGAATTTTTCTCTATGCTTTTTTCCGAAGGCATAGAGATTTTGTTTTAATAGCACAATATTCAATAAAGGAGGAAAAGATTTCATGGGTGCTAATTTAGAAGCAAAAAAATTGATAGTTGAAGAAATCAAAGAAAAACTCTCAAGAGCCAAATCTGTGACTTTCGTTGACTACAATGCACTTACTGTTGCTGAAGATGGAAATATGCGTCGTGAATTTAAAAAGAATGGCGGCGAATATAAAGTCTACAAAAACAAATTATTGCTCCTTGCACTCAACGAACTTGGAATCAATGGTGCCGAAAAATATTTACACGGCACAAGTGCGGTTGCTTTCAGTTATGAAGATGAAGTAAGTGGTCCAAAAATCACTTGCGAAACTGCTGAAAAGACAAAGAAATTAACCGTAAAATTTGGTTTACTTAATGGTAATTTCGTTGAAAGCAAGGAAATTGAAGCTCTGGCAAAACTTCCAAGCAAAGAAGTTCTTATTGCTACTCTTCTTCGCACACTCAATGCTCCTATTACTGGGCTTGCTAGAGTTGCGATTGCCCCTGTTGAAGGGCTTGCAAGAGCATTAAACGCTATTGCAACAAAGTAGTCTCTGCCCTACTGAAAAAGCAGATTAAAAAATTTAAATTAAAAATTGGGAAAAACCCACAAATTATTGAGGAGGAATTTAAAATGGCTGATATTAAAAAATTAGTTGAAGAAATTAAATCTATGAGCGTTCTTGAAGTTTCTGAACTTGTAAAAGAACTTGAAGAAACTTTTGGTGTAAGTGCAGCTGCTCCTGTAGCTGTTGCTGCTCCTGCTGCTGGAGCTGCTCCTGCTGCTGAAGAAAAATCTGAATTTACTGTTGAACTTGTTGAAGCTGGTGCAAACAAAATTGCAGTAATCAAAGTTGTAAGAGAAATCACTGGACTTGGTCTTGGCGAAGCTAAGGCTTTGGTTGAAAGTGCTCCTAAGGCTGTTAAAGAAAACGTTCCAACTGAAGAAGCTAAAGCTCTTGAAGCTAAGCTTAAAGAAGCTGGTGCAACTGTTAAACTTAAATAAATCAAATATAAAAAAGAATATTGTGCATACAAAAAAACTAGGATTATCCCTAGTTTTTTTATTATGTAAATTCACACAACAAAAAAAGGACCTTTAAGTCCTTCTTTTTTTAAACTTCACTTTCAAGTGTCACTCCATCTGGAAATCCACAAGGGGCTTTGCATTTATAGCCTGAAGTACATCTTGAGCCCTTTGATTTTTTATCAAGTTTATCAGCCATATCAAGAGCAATCTCTTTATTTGGCGATTTAAGTTGATCTGCTTCCTTTTTGAGAGCATCTCTGTATTCTTTTGTTTGATTAAGCGCAAGGTCTCTAATTTCCTTCTGAGCACAAGCACACAATCTCTCATCAAGTTCCAAAACAAAGTCATCAAATTTGCCCGATTCGTTCACTTCAAGTAAAGTCCCCTGAGGCAAGGCATATGCAACTGAGGAGATATCCTTTAAGTATTCAGCTTTAAGCTTTTCATTATCAGCAATAATTGGTGGAATGTAGAAATCTTTAATTTTACTGAAATCATTTACAAAGCTAAGCTCATTTATCGATAAATCAATCGTTCTATGTCTTTGATTTTGAGCTAGACATGCAAAACTCATTTTGTATATACCTTGAAAGGTGCTTGAATAATTTTTCTTTAAGATTGGTTTATCAAATAGAGAAAGAGTTCTGTTCTTTCCATCCTCAAGTTTTTCAGAATATAAATTCATTTGCTTACAAAAAGCAACAAATTCTTTCATTGATGGAATAAGCTCTGCATAAAAATTATTACTAGGTTTTTCTATCTCTTTTTCAAACCAGTGACAAATATAGTTGAGTTGTCTGAAATTTACTGTATATTCCATATTTGTAGGAGTAAAAACAGAAATAAGATATCTTGCATTTTCTTGAGCAAGTTTTCTAGCCTTTTTCCCGTCTGGATCGAAAAATTTATTGCTTCCGTTTGGATATTTTTTCATAATTTCTCTTTGAAAAATTTCAATCCATTTATTGTAAAGCTCATTCTGTTTTGGCTCTATATCTTTCATCACAGTATATCTTGCTGATTTCTCACTGGTATTATAATCATGTTCGTTGTTTAAAACCATTGCAAGAGCTTTTGGCAAACCTGAAATTTCAAGAGTGAGAAATGAATGTCCAAATGTTGAATGATGACCACTATTTTCTACTTGAGTTGCTATTTTTAAGATATTTTCAATAGGTTTTGCATTAAGTTTTTCAAAATTGTCTGGCATATAACAAGTAGAGCCCATAAGACCAGCTACAATTCTGTTGAACTCATAATCATATTTTCTAGGAATCTTCCCAGCATATTCATTTGCTACACTATCAATAAATTTATCGATTTGATAGGAAACTTGTTCTGAAATTTTCTCATTTTGCATAAATTCAACAAATTCTAAATATTCCTTGCTTACTTTAAGCTCTGTCTTTATTTCCTCTTTACTTAAACAACCTTTTTCACTACCTCCCCCAAATGTGGTGTGTAGTTTTATACTTATTTCCATTTTATCTATCTCCTTATTACCTTAATATTATATCATTTATAAAAGCATTTTTCAATATCTTTATAAAAAAAAATGCTCTATTTTCAGAGCATTTTTATTTATTAGTTTTTAAATTTTTAAAAACTATTTTCATGTTATATTTCATTATCTTCAATAACGACAGGTTCAAGTTCGATAGTTTGAATGTCATCAATACGATCTTTCTCTTTTGCCTCTTTCAAGAAATTAGCATTTTTATAATCTTTGAATATTTTCACAACTCTATTGATTTCAACTTCAGTCTTGTGAGCAAAGCGTTCTTTAACTATATCTTTTAAAGACTTGCCTTCTTGGTTTGTCTTATCAAAATCAATTTCAACATAACCAAAATGTTTCTTTAAGTTTGCAAGGAAAACTTCAATATCATCGGCATCAATATTATTTAAAACAGCATTCATCATTGCATCATTACCTTTATTGTCAACATGATTTAAAAGTGTCTCAATATTATTGATATCACACTCATCCATTACAAAAGAGCAAACAGCACTGAAAGAATCTGTGTCAAGAGCATCTGTAACATCACTAAAAATATGTCCAAAAATGTTTGAACCATTTTCATCTACAGTTGATGGATCAAAAGATTTATGTCTTATTAATTTATGTGCATTCTCAATGTCTTGAATTTGGAAAGTTGTGTCAAGATAACCATGAACTAAAGGTTTGTTTACATCAACTTCTTCTCGTTCCAAAACTTTGTCAACTGCTTCAGCATTTTTTGCTAATATTGATTCAAGTAAAACATTGCTATCGTTTAAGCTTTTTGCATTTATATCAAAATTCTTTCTTGCTATTAATCTGTCAAAAGCAGCAGAATATTGATCTTCTTCACTATTTATAGCTTTTACAAGGCATGCCTTGAGAGCAGAATTTAATTCTTTTTGACTTATACCTTCTAAATTGAAAAGTTTAACAAGTGCGTCTAAACCTTCTGCATTCTTTTTTTCAAGCAACGAATATGCTATGCCTGTTAAATGCATATTTACAAGGTCGATATCCAAATCTTTTCTTTCAATAAGGTCATTGAAAATTGTCAAATCTTTTAAATCAGCCGCATAGCGGAGAGGGATATAACCCATTGCATCTTCGCTATTAATATCTATTCCTTTCAGCTTTGACAATCTCTTAGCGATATTTATGCGAACTTCAATCTTAGTCTCATCTTTTTCAACAGCAGCCTCTAGTAAACTGAATATAAAAGCTTCTTCACCAAAGCCATTTGCCTTGATGCTTAAATCAATTCCATCCACTCTAAGCAATGTATTGACAATATTTTCATTTCCGCCCATGATTGCATAATGAAGTGCAGTAAAATTATCTTTATCTTTTGCATTGATATCATAATAACCATATTCAAAAATCTTATTGACTAAATCTTCATCGCATATTTGGCAGGCATACATGAGTTCATTTTGTCCATCATTAGTAACCAATCCTTCTTTTCTTGCAAAAGATTGAACCAATTCTTCAATGATAGCATTTTCTTCTTTGGTTGGCATTTGATTGCGCGCGTCATATACATATTGCCATGATGTTTTAATAGATGGCTTTTGTGCAACATAGTTGTTATTCAAATCAATACCTTTTCTATAAAGGACACTTTGGACAACTTTTGAATATTTTTTCTTATCCTCAATAGAAATTTTATCAGAAAGAATATTAACAATCATAGAAGAAACAGCATTGACATTTAAAAAATTCAATTTATTAATATCAAGATTTTTATTTATTAATATTGGTTTAATCAAATCCCAAATATTATTTTCAATTGACCAAATAAGCAAGGTATCATATTTTTCATTGATAGACATATTTATATCAATCTTATTTTTTTCAACAACCTTTTTCAAAAAATCAATATCAAAATTTTCAACAGCTGAATAAATTTTTTCTAATTTCATATTATCCTCCACTATATACTTTATATTATATACCAAAACATGGAAATAGTCAATATCTATATTTAAAAAAGCACGAGAAATTCGCACTTTTTATTTCAATTTAAGAAACGTTAAATTCAAATTTTTTGAATTTCATAACCTTCTTTACTATCTTTTATAGCATAGCCTTTTTCAAGCAACTGCCCTCTTAAATTATCTGCAAGAGCAAAGTTTTTATCTATCTTTGACTGCCATCTTTTTTCTGCAAGAAGTTTAATTTCTTGAGGAATTTCATCTTGACTTTTTTGTTTGATAAAATCAAGCACATCTAAAGAATTATTGATAAAAAGTCCTAAATCTTCATATGCTTTCTTTACTCCATGGTAATCTTCCACCACGCTTGCATCATTTTCTTCAATTTTCTTTTGCATAACTTTAAAAATCTCAAACAAATACGATAATGCTTTTGGAGTGTTGAAATCATCATTCATTGCATCAAAAACGTCTTTTTGATATTTTTCTTGCATTTTTTCTTGATTTATATCAAATTTTTCTTCAATTTCAGCTAAAACTTGATAAAAACTGTTGATATGTTTTTCTGCCTGTTTGAAGTTTGCTTCAGTAATATTTATATCACTTCGATAGCTATTTTGAAGAAGAGCAAACTTTACAACTTCTGGGTGATATTTCTTTCTAAGCTCTTCAAGTGTAATAGTATTGCCAAGACTTTTGCTCATCTTTTGACCTTCAACTTTTATAAGGCCATTATGAATCCAATATTTTGAAAATTGCTTTCCTGTCAATGCTTCAGTTTGAGCAATTTCATTTTCATGATGTGGAAAAATTAAATCTCTACCACCGCCATGAATATCAATCTGCTCTCCAAAAGCCTGCATATTCATAGTTGAACATTCAATATGCCAACCTGGTCTACCCTTTCCCCATGGCGAAATCCAAAAAGGTTCTCCCTCTTTTGCACTTTTCCATAAAGCAAAATCAAGTGGATTTAATTTTTCTTCATCATTATCGATACGATAGCCATTCTTAGCATTTTCCAAATTTCTATTGGAAAGAGCACCATAGCGATGGAAATTTTCAACAGCAAAATAAACATCACCTTTTTTTGTAGGATAGGCAAAGCCTTTATTTATCAATTTTTGGATAAAATTGATTATATTTTCGATATTTTCTGTCGCTTTCAGCCAAATATCAGGCTCATCAACTTGAAAATACTTCATTTCTTCATTTATTTTTTCAATCATTTCTTTTGCATAATCGTCAGAATTGACACCAAGTTCATTTGCCTTTGCAATAATTTTATCATCAATATCTGTATAATTTCTTGCATAAGCAACTTCATAACCATTTCTGACTAAAACTTTTCTGATGATATCATATATCATGGCTTGATAAAGATGGCCAATGTGAGCATTACCAGAAACAGTAATTCCGCAAGCATACATTTTGACTTTATTTTCTTCAATTGGTTTAAATTCTTCTTTGCGTCTTGTCAAAGTGTTGTAAAATTTTATCATATTTCCCTCAAATTTCAAGCAAAACAGTATTTTTTTACTGTTTTTTTAATTTTTTATTCAATTTTTCTTAAATTTTTTGAAAATTTTGTTTTATTTATCAAATTATTTCATTTTGTATTTTCAAAATTTTTCTTATAAATTTTATATTATTCTATTTAAATATTTGCCGAGTATTTCAATTGCATAATCAAGCTCTGGTGAAGTCGCAGCCAAAATCTTATCGATTTCTTTTAAATATTCATCAAGCTCTTTATTTCCCTTTTCTGTAAGTTCTATCACCCTACATCTTCTATCAAGGTTAGATTTTTTAATAATGAGACATCCTTCTTTTTCAAGTGATGAACTCATGAGTGCAAAATTTGTCTTTTGAATACCTAATTTTTCAATAATCATGCTTATTGATAGATTTTCATAAAGACGACTAAAGAAAAGTATTTTCATTCTTAAAATACCACTCTTACTATTTTTCTTCATTAAATTTTCAAGTAAAGATTCAATTTCTATTAAATTACTCGCTCTTTTCATAGTTCTCTCTTGTTTATAATTTTTATGCTTGGAAAAGACTTGCTGTTTGCAAAAGTTTTATCCAATATATTTCTTTTTGCAATTTTGTTTTGCTTTTGAATGCTCTTATAGTATATAAAAAATTTTTTTGAATTGCAAGTGTTTTTTAGTTGATTTTTAAGGTTGATTGATATTAAAATATAATCATGCAAATTGAAGGACCTATCGAAGAGATAATTTTTAGAAATGACCAAAATGGTTATACAGTTTTTATTCTTGATTTTAAATCCACACCTGTGCCTTGTGTGGGTAAACTTGTCAATGCTGATGTTGGTCAAAATCTTTCTTTAGAAGGAGAATATGTAAACAATTCAAAATATGGATATCAGTTTGCCTTCACCTCTTATGAAGTGGTTTTGCCCACTTCGCTTGCTGGAATTGAAAGATATCTTTCCTCAGGGCTTATCAAAGGCGTTGGCCCAGCTACGGCAAAAAACATTGTCAATCATTTCAAAGAGCAAACTTTTGATGTAATAGAATTTTCACCTTCATCTCTTGCAGAAGTAAAAAATATTTCAATGAAGAAAGCACTTGAAATTGGTGATAAATTTAAAGAACTTAAAAAGATGCAAAATGCAGTAATGTTTCTACAAAAATATAATATCACAACCAATATGTCTTTAAAGATTTATGAGATTTATGGAAACAAGACCATTGAAATTGTCAAAAATAATCCTTATCGACTAGTTGAAGATATTTCAGGTATTGGATTTTCTACTGCTGATAAAATTGCAAAGTCAATCGGAATTGCTTCAAACAGTGAATATAGAGTGCGAGCAGGCATTATTCACACCCTCAACACTTCTGTAGAAAAAACTGGCAACACCTATCTGCCAAAAAATATGCTGCTTTCTCAATCTGCACAGCTGCTTGAACTTGAATATGACCTCAATCAACAACTTTTTGATGATGCACTTTCAAATCTTACTCTTGATAAATCTGTCATTCTATTATGGCATAACGATTATGAAATTGTCGCACCTTCAAAATATTATTTTTATGAAAATGCTATCGCACAAAAACTTGCACTTTTAAATAGTTCTATCCTCAATCAAACAAAAAATATCGATGACGAAATCAAGCATTTTGAGGAAAAATTTAATATCACTTTTCACCAAGAGCAAAAAAATGCTATCATAAATTCAATAAACAGTGGTGTTTCTGTTATCACTGGAGGGCCAGGAACAGGTAAGACCACAATAATCAAATGCATAATTGAAATATTAAAACAAAATGATCAAAAATATCTTCTGTTGGCACCAACAGGACGTGCATCAAAACGACTTTCAGACAGCACTGGCGAGGAAGGAAAAACAATTCATAGGGCACTTGAAGTTGCCAGTGGTGATATAAACGCTATTAGTCGATTTGTCTATAATGAAAACAATACTTTTAAGGTCAATGCTGTCATAGTCGATGAAGTCTCTATGGTTGATGTCGCTGTCATGAATCATCTTTGCAAGGCGTTGCCACGCGATTGCAAATTAATCTTAGTAGGCGACAAGGATCAATTACCAAGTGTGGGTGCTGGAAATGTTTTGGATGATATTATTAAAAGCGGAATTATAAAAGTCTCAATGCTTACCAAAATTTTTCGACAAAGTGATGACAGTCTAATTATTACCAATGCTCACCTTATAAATTCTGGTAAAATGCCTTATATTGACAACTCTTCAAAGGATTTTTTCTTTGAAGAACGAAATGACATTGGTGCTATGAAAAATTCTATTGTTGATATGGTCGTTCGAAGATTGCCAAAGTTTACAGGGCTTGTTTCTCAACAAATTCAAGTGCTTGCACCATTAAAAGCTGGAATTTGCGGAATCGACAATCTTAATAAAAGTTTGCAAGAAGCCATCAACCCTCCTTCAATGCAAAAAATGGAATTGGTAGTTGGTGACACTATTTTTAGAACTGGTGACAAGGTCATGCAAACCACCAACAACTACAACCTCATTTGGAAAAAACGAGTGGGATTTATTGAAGAAGAAGGCGAAGGTGTTTTCAACGGAGACATTGGATATGTTGAATTAATTGACTTTCAAACAGGAGAAATGGTTGTTTCTTTTGAAGATGGCAGACGCTGCCTTTACCCTCGCACTGAGATTAGCCAACTTTCTCTTGCTTATGCAATCACAATTCACAAAAGTCAAGGCTCGGAATTTGATATTGTTATTATTCCTGCTATTGCAGGGCCAAGCATGATTTTGACAAGAAATCTGATCTATACCGCTGTCACACGTGCAAAAAAAATGGTTGTCATCGTTGGCGAACAGAAAAACTTAAAACGAATGGTATCAAACAACTATACAGTGCAAAGATTTACCCTTCTTAAAGACTTTTTGATTGCTTGCGAAAAGAAAATTAGAGAACTTTTTGATTAATTAAACTAAGGATTGTATGAATTTAAAAACAAAATTTCTAAAAATTAAAGATTTAATATTAGACGCACTTTTTCCAGATAAATTTAAGTGTATATTTTGTGGCAAAGATATTCCCTCTGATTTTATATGTAAAGATTGTCTTAAACAAGATATTTTTAATGAAGGCAATCGCTGTGAAATCTGTGATACTTCTATTAAAGAAGGAAATATCGTTTGCGAACATTGTCAAAAAATGAAAAGACATTTTAAAAAAGTTTACAGTCCATTTCGTTATGATGGGATCGTCAGAAAAGCTATTCTGCAATTTAAAAGTGATGGTGCAAAATACCTCGCAAAAGGTTTTGCAGAATTTATAGCACAAAGACTTGAAGTTGAGCAACTCGAATATGATGTGATAATACCTATTCCCTCACATAAAAAGACGATAAGAAAAAGAGGTTATAATCCTGCAAAAGTCCTTGCTGAAGAACTTAGTAAAATAACCTCAAAACCAGTGGTTGATGTGCTTTATAAAGTCACTCAAACTAAAAATCAAAAACTTTTAAATTACAATGAAAGGCAGACAAATCTAGAAAATTCAATTATGCTTTTAAATAATTCAGTAATCAAAAATAAAAATATTTTACTGATTGATGACATTATCACAACTGGAGCAACTATTGAAACATGTGCAAAACTTTGCAATAAAGCAAAAAACATTTATGCTTGTGCTGTTGCAAGAAGAACTTGAAAATCTTATCATATCAATAATTTTTATTGTTACCTGCCCAAAAATTTTGACATTTTTATGAAAAATATATAAAAAACCCTTGACAAGAGAAATTAATTTGACTATACTTAAAAAGTATCAAAAATATTTTTGTAAGGCCTCATGGTCAAGCGGTTAAGACATCGCCCTTTCACGGCGGAATCAGGGGTTCGATTCCCCTTGAGGCTACCATTATAACAGGTTTGTCCTGTTATTTTTTTGTTTTTACAGGAATCGAACCACTGGGTTCGTTCAGGTTCCCTGAAAATCGTATGATTTTTAGGGTGAGGTTCCCCTTGAGGCTACCATTATAACAGGTTTGTCCTGTTATTTTTTATTTTAAAGAAATTGAAGATTAGACTTCTTCAAATTACTCAAAAATAAATTTTGATTTTGTATTATTTTTATTGCTAAATTCATAATAGGCATATATTGAATTTTATTAATAATTTATCAAATTTTTTTATTAAATATGTCTAAATTATTTTATTATTTTACCGAAACATTTTACTTTACTTTTGAATATGATGTGAATAGGCAGACTTTTGTCTTGCCTAAGAGGATAAAATACTATGACTTTTTTTTATGGAAATAATAGATGTTGTGGTTGGCATCCAAATCCATGTCACCACAATCATTGCAATATACCAACACAACCTATACCAGGTCCTAGAGGCCCTCAAGGCCCTACTGGTCCTGCAGGTCCTGTTGGTGCAACTGGAGCTACTGGCCCAACTGGTCCAAGTATAACAGGCGTTACTGGAGCTACTGGCCCTACAGGCGCAACTGGCTTAATTGGACCTACTGGTCCTCAAGGTGTTCAGGGACTTCAAGGTAATACTGGACCTCAAGGGCCTACTGGTCCTACAGGAGCGACAGGTGCTACTGGAGCGACAGGTTCAAGTATAATAGGCCCAACAGGAGCAACTGGTCCTACTGGTCCTACTGGTCCACAAGGCATTCAAGGACTTCAAGGAAACATTGGTCCTGCTGGTGCAACTGGCTCTACTGGTGCAACTGGAACTACAGGTTTAACAGGTCCAACTGGTGCTACTGGTGCTACTGGTCCAACTGGTACTACAGGCCCTCAAGGTATTCAAGGACTTCAAGGAATACAAGGCATTACAGGTCCAACAGGAGCTACTGGTGCTACTGGTCCAACTGGTACTACAGGCCCTCAAGGTATTCAAGGACTTCAAGGAATACAAGGCATTACAGGTCC
>CAMSQA010000007.1 GCA_947062475.1 uncultured Clostridia bacterium | reverse complement strand
ACTTCAAGGAATACAAGGCATTACAGGTCCAACAGGAGCTACTGGTGCTACTGGTGCCACAGGTGCTGATGGTCTAACTGTTACTGGTCCTACTGGTGCAACTGGTCCTACAGGCCCTCAAGGTATTCAGGGTTTACAAGGAATCACTGGTCCTACTGGGGCAACAGGTGCTACTGGAGCGACTGGTGCTACTGGTGCAACAGGTCCTGATGGTCTAACTGTTACTGGTCCTACTGGGGCAACTGGTCCTACAGGCCCTCAAGGTATTCAAGGACTTCAAGGAATACAAGGCATTACAGGTCCAACAGGAGCTACTGGTGCTACTGGTGCCACAGGTGCTGATGGTCTAACTGTTACTGGTCCTACTGGTGCAACTGGTCCTACAGGCCCTCAAGGTATTCAGGGTTTACAAGGAATCACTGGTCCTACTGGGGCAACAGGTGCTACTGGAGCGACTGGTGCTACTGGTCCAAATATAACAGCAAATTCCGCTTTTGCAGCAAACACAACTTCCCCTACAATAGCTGTAATTTTAGGCGGAACTGACATTCCACTGCCAAGCAATCAAATTACAACAGCAACGATCACACCAAATGGAGCAAACACAGTTTTCACAGTTGCAACAGCTGGAAAATATCAAATAAATTATGAAATTCATTTGACAGCAGGTGTTGCAGCTGGATCAAGACTTTTGATTAATGGAGCTGCTTATGCACCATCTACAATACAACCACTGCTTACCCTTTCAAGTTTCAATAACAGTGTTATAGTAAATTTGACAGCAGGATCAACAGTGTCATTGCAATTGTTCGGTCTTGTGGCAACAGCAGTTTTGCAGGCTGGAGCGGGTGCAACCCTATCAATAATACAATTGGCGTAAAGCAATTTATATAAAAAAAATCTACGGTTAATCCGTAGGTTTTTTCTCATTTTATTATTCAAAATTAGTTATTTTCTGATTTTCTTTTTTTCTTATATTACAATCTACTTTGAAATATCTTCTATATTTTGTTCTTCCATAAAAAAAGTTCCAGAATCAATTACAATATTATATATCTGTTCATTTTTGCCATCTTCCCAAGTAATTTTTAATGTGTATCTTTCTTGATTATTATAAACAATAGGTCGAAAAGTTGCAACTAAATTTTGTCCTTCTTGTATATCAATATAATCGTCAGGACTAAGTTTCTCACCATTTAAATTAGCACTGCCCGATTTATAATCTTTTACTTCTTTAGGCACAAGCAATTGAAAACCTATTCTATTCCCCTTTTCATTCCAACCCTTAGCAATATCTTCATCATAAAACTGAATTACCTCACCCTGACCACCAAACGTTGCCACATGTGAAATTTTATCATAAACAAAGGAGAGATTACCGCCAGTATTATATTTATCTCTTTCTAAAAAAGGCTGGTTTAAGTTTTTATCTTTACAAGCACACATACTTAAACTTAATAATAGCAATAAGATTATGAAAGTAGATTTATAAAATTTCATAGATACCTCATTTGTTATAATTTGCATAAAAGAATGTTTTAATCATTTTTTTTTGTTTTTTTCATCTCTTTCATTTGAATTTTCAGCACATCTGCACGTTTGACTGAAAACTTTGAAAAAACCATAATTGCCAGTGCAAAGAAAATTGTGCAACCAAAGAAAACTATCATTCCAAGCCCACTTTGCACAGACATAGCTTGAATTGGCTGCGATGAATCAAATTTAATTAAGTCTAATAAAAATCCGACGATTAATAGAGCAATTGAATTTGCTAGATTATAGGTAAAAGTAAAATAACCAGTATATGCGCCTGCATTATTTTGTCCTGTTTTAAATTGCTCTAAAGTGACCACATCGGCATACATAGAAAATGGTATAGAATACATTGCACCTGCACCAATTCCACAAAAAACAAGACATATAATAGCTATATAGAACATTGCCTCATTTGGAACGTATTCACGAAATAAAAATGTGATGACAGTCAAAAAAATACCCAATACTATTGTTGAAAGAGATATAATTAGTGCTCTCTTTTTTTCCATTCTTTTAGAAAGATAGACCCAAAGCGGTTGAGAGGCAATTGCTCCTCCAAAAAGCGAAATCAACACAAACGATATTTGCGTGCTTGAAAAATGATAACAATATGTGAAAAGATGCATTCCGACAGAAGTCAAAAAACATGAAGCAATTGTTGCGAAAGAATAACCTAATATAACAGCTCTAAAATCCTTCTTTTTAAGCACGCTAAAATATCCTGTCATGAGTTTTGAAAATTCAAATTTTTCTTTTTGATGATCAATACTGTATATATTAAACTTTCGCACATATCGCAAAGTTGAAAAGATTGTGATTAGTCCTAGTGTGATCAACAAAAATGAATTGATATATGCTATTTTTACATATCCAGCCTGAGTAAATCCTGTCTGAATACTTAATGAAATAGATGACATGAAAAAATACATTAAAATATTTGGAAGTATCATTCCAATAATGTTGAAAACCGTTTTAAAACCTTGAATTTTGGACTGCTCATTATAATCAGGAGCAATATCAATTGCAAGTGCAGCATAAGGAGTGCCAAAACATGTATTTGCACTTTCAATTGCAAGCATCCCTATTAAAAGCCAAAAAAACTTACCTATTTCTGGCAAAGAGGACGGCATGGACCAAATGCAAATATTTAAAAAAGCTATGGCAAATATACCAAAAAACATAAAACCAAGTCTTTTGCCAAAAAATTTGTTTTTGGTATTATCGGAAAGATGCCCAATTAGAGGGTCGCTGACACCATCCCAAAGGGAAGATATTGCAATAGCTATGCCTACTAGAGATCCTGAAATCCCCATAACAGCCGTTGCAAAAAACATAATAAAACTATTGAGGGTCTGTGACATAGAACTATATCCAAGCCCACCTATTCCATAAAAAAATTTAGTTGATGTTTTAAGATTTTTTTTGACCAATATACTTTAAATGACTTTTCAGCCATACTCCCTTATGACAATATTTAAAAAGACAAGCCTTTTATATATTAAAATTATGTGACAAGCTCAAATTTTAGAATAGACATTTCATAACGAATAATTTTTAAACTAATATGATTAAACAAAGTATTAAATTATAATAAATAAAAACATAAACATTCTATAGCCCACAAAAAAAGCATATCTTCTGATATGCCATTTTTTAAACTTGATTTTATTGTTCTTCGTTTGATTGCTCTTCTGGTATAACTTCAACAGGAGTGCTGAACAACAACTTTTTCGCAATTTCAAATCTTGATATATTATTTAAAGCCAAACCTTTTATCTTTTTATCAATGGTAGAGAGAATTTCTTCCTTTTCAGGACGCTCATCAATAGGAAACTTAAAAGTCATCCCTATTCGCTCTTCCTTTCGTCCAGAATTTAAATCTTTGTAAACAACTGTCTCATACTGCATTATTGCACGATAACCTGTGCCACAAATAATTTGATATTTATCAGCTTTAATATTTATTTCAATTATTGGGACAGTTTGTTTTATGATACTTTCAGTATCTGTTGAAAAAGGCATTTTGAAGGAACTTTCAATTAAACTTGCCATTTGATATGAATAATCTTTTGGTTGTTCATCATAATCGCAAATGCCAAACAAAAATTTTTCACTTGGCTTTTTCAGCTCTTTGACACTATAAATTTTTCTTATGTTTAAAGAAGATTCTCCATCCTCAGTACATTTTGAAATAGCAATGCCTGCATCAGCAAGTAAATGACTTTTGATATCATAAAAAATCTCTTGAGAGTGCCTTTTGATAATCTTATCAAACCTATAATAAGGAAGAAATTTTATCAAATCTTTTAAAACTTTTTTAAAATCAGCAAAACCTACAAATTCAAAATGATAACTTTGACTATTGTGCTGCTCAAGTTTTTTATCCATTTGCCACCTCACTTTTTAAATAAGATTATATTTAATATAAATAATATTACTATTTATTTTAAAAAAAAGCAAATAATTGAAAGGCTTTTATCTGAATAATTTAAAAAAGAAAAGACAAAATAAAATATGATTGAAAAAAAATTTTGAATAGGAGGAATTATGAATTTTAATCAAAGCGTAACAAAAGAAAATCTTGCCAGAGCTTTTGCGGGAATTTGTCAAGATGGAGCCAGATATCAATTTATCGCAAAAACTGCAATTAGTGAAGGTTTTAATGCAATTTCAGATCAACTTAAAATTATTGCCAAACACAAAATGGCACACGCCTCCGTCTTATATCAAATTATGCTTGAAAATATTGAAACTGACAAAGAAAACATCAATATAGAGGCTGGTTATCCTTTTGAAAAACAATTTCTTGACACAAGTTTGCAAATATCAAGTGAAATAGAAGAAAATGAAGGTAAAAACATATTTCCTCATTTTGCAAAGATTGCACATGATGAAGGCTTTGAAAAGATTGAAGAAGTTTTGTTGAACATATCAAAAGTCAATATTGCTGACTCAAAAAAATTGAAATTTTTAGCAGAGAAATTTGACAATGAGATGATATATAAATGCGATAAGTCATATGATTGGACATGTTCAAACTGCGGATATAGCGAAAACAAAAAATCGGCTTGGCAAAACTGTCCCCTTTGCTCTTATCCTCAAGGATATGTTGAAATACAAGAAGAAGTTGATGAATAATAAAATATGTTTCAATTTTATTTAAAAAAACTATGACAAACATTAGTCATAGTTTTTTTTGATTAATTTTTTGAAACAGTTTCTTTAAAGCTGTCGCCAAACTTAAATACTGGCACATCTCTTTCAGGGATTGAAACAGGTTTGCCTGTGAGAGCATTTATTCCTTCTTTTGCAGATTTAGTTTTCATTGAGAAAGTGCCAAAGCCTGCTATTTGAATTTTTTCACCGTTTTTGAGTGTTTCGGCAATTGTTTCAGCCATTGCCTCAAAAGCAATTCCAGCATCTTTTTGAGTAAATTGAGCTTTTTCAGCGAAAGCTTTAATAAATTGTTGTTTATTCATCTATTAATCTCCTTTTTAGGTTGTTTCACCATTAAAAGTATTATAACATAACTATTAAAATTTTACAAGCATTTCCAACAAATAAATTATATATTAAATGCTTATATGTGCCCCAAAGAACCTTAAAATTTCCTTCCAAACAACATTGATAAAACCAACAACTCTATGCCACCACCAAGAACCATTGTTTGGATATTTTGTTCCGTTTGGCACAATCTCAACAACCTTGCCAACAACTTTATTCATCTCAACAGGCCCAGGAGCTTCTCTTGCGTCTGTTGAATGAGAACGATTGTCTCCCATAAAAAACAAATGATTGTCTGGGACTTTAAAGAAAACAACCTCTGTTTGCGACTGACCACCGTCAAGGCTGACTGGAAAAGTTTGAGTAGGATAGTTGTTTTCAAGTTTTAAAGTAACATAGAAAGATTTCTCATAGACAACATCATTTTCATCTTTTATGCCCGCTTCCAAGCTCCATTCACTATAATCAAGGATATATTTTTCCTCTAGTATTTCAATCTTAGCTGAATTTTTCTTGCGTCTCATAAAACGATACTCACCATATAATTTGCCCTCTTTTTGAACTTTTGCAATGGTAATATAATCGCCACCAAAAGCAAGTGCTCTTTTAATTATCGTATCTTTAAGCCCTTGATATCTAGCATCAATTACGACTATATCATTATAGTCAATGTCTTGTGTATATTTTAAATAAACTCCGTCTTGAACATATTGTTTGTTTTCATAATCATCATATTCAATATGACAAGGCTTTTTATTTAATGTTGGCCTCATGCTTTGACCTAAAATTGTAACATATGTATAATTTGTAAAGAATGTTTGAAAACATACAATCAAAATGAAATAGAAGATAAACAAAACTATCAAAAATTTTATAAACAATTTGTTTGACACCCTATCTTCATATTCATTCTTAAAGTATTTATATCTTATATTTTTTTCCAATCTTCTCTCCCTTCTTTTGAAAATTTACAACCACAATAATTTTGCCTGTATAGACCAAACTTCTT
Source organism: uncultured Clostridia bacterium (assembly GCA_947062475.1). Classification (GTDB taxonomy): domain Bacteria; phylum Bacillota; class Clostridia; order Christensenellales; family UBA1242; genus Caccovivens. The sequence continues at coordinate 66,395 of CAMSQA010000007.1, read as the reverse complement.
TGATAATTCTATACTTTTTTTATAACCATCTTTCTTTTTGTAATTTCCTTCAATAAACTCAATGTCTTGCTCATTTTCAACCGCTTTTCCAACTCTGTTTAAAACTTCTGCATTTTTGTAAGGGGATACTGATAATGTCGTTCCAAAACAATCAAACCCCTCTTTTTTTGCACGCATAGCAGTCCTTTCCAATCTGAGTTTAAAACACACAGGACATCTTGCACCACCTTCGGGCTGATCTTCAAGGCCAGCTACACGACTATAAAATTCTTGATTATTATATCCCTCTTCAAGCACCTCAATTCCAAGTGACATACAATATCTCTTTTGCTCTTCAAGCCTATGTCTATACTCTTCATCGCTGTCAATATTTGGATTATAATAAAAAATTGTCAAATCATATTCATTTTTAAGCACATCAATTACAGCTGTGCTGCATGGTGCACAACAACTATGTAAAAGCATTCTTTTCATTATTCTATCGTCCTCAGTATTTTGACGATAGCTTTTACACCCTCGTCAATTTTCATCATTTCCTTAAAACTTGATGAATAATTTTCAATCATAACCATAAAACAACCAAGACAATCACCACAATCAATAAAAACCTGCAAAGTGTAAATTAACTTATCATTAATTCCTTTGATAATATAAGCAGGAAATTCAAAATCATTAAACTGAAGTGTCAATTGTCTTTCTTTTGAAAAGTCATCCGTCACATGAGTATAATCATTAAGAAGCTTTTGATAATATTCAAAAAACTCTTCTGGATCACGATGTATTTCAAAAAAGGAAATCACCCTTCCGCTTTCAGACAGATAGTTTTCTTTATTGATAAAACCCTGCCCGTTTGAAAGTTTATATTTATCTTTTGTCAAGCTCCATCCCTCTGGCAGATCAAAAGACATTTCGTTTAATGATAAAATTACTCTCTTCATATTTTCTCCTTAGAATTTTATACCATTTTTACAAAAAAATGTCAACAATAAATGATTAATAGAAAATTTAAAAGCTGTTTATTGCATACATCATCATATCGTTCACACTGCTGTCAAGTAGATAATAAACAAGAATTTTACCCTCACGTCTGTAAGAGACCAAGTTTTGATCTTTGAGTTGTTTAAGCTGATGTGAAATCGTGGTTTGATTTATTCCAAGCACAGTTGAAATATCATTGACGCACATATTCATCATTGAAAGGCAGGTCAATATTTTAATTCGTGTTTGATCGGAAAAGTTTTGAAAATAGTCAGCAAGCTTATTTATCTCCCTCTCCTGTGGCAAAGCTGAAAGAATCTCCCGCCTGTTTCTTTCTGTAAGCAGCAAAAACTTTTCCATTTTTTCATCTCTTTCCATCACACATTCTCCTTCTTTGTCATAAATATTAAGGAATATCGAAAGCATTTTTCGATACAAAATTACTCATATGTATATTGTGACAAAAAACTAAAGAAGAAGCAAAATAATTAACTAAATTATTTTGTCGAAGATTGCCATATTTTGTAAAATAGGAGGATGTATGAACAATCAAATATTATTTGCACTGCTTTTATCAGTCATCACAAACGCAACGGACACCAATCTAAACACAAACACCAATTTTTTGCTTCTTCTTTTGCTTGCACTGGGCAACGGAAACAACTGGAACAACTCCTGTTGTCATCAAAACACCTGTCCTGGACAAAACAATCTTTTCTTTTAAAAAAAGATAAAAACAACTCTAAAATTAAGGGTTGTTTTTTATTTATGCAATATTTTCACCATATTTCAACTCCTTTTTGTATAAAAAAGCTGTCAAAAATATATAATATTAAAAAAAATAAAAAATTTAATGAAAATCGTTTTACTTTTTTATTTCAAATATGATAATATGAGATTGTATTTAAAAAGCAAACGCTTTTAAATTTAAAAAGGAGGGAAAAATGAATCTTTTACTTTTAATTACTTCTTGGAAAGACTTCTTAACGCAATATCTTGGGGAAGAAAATGCTGGAAATGAAATTTTAGTAAATGCTTTCAATTACATTAGTATTGCACTCTGGGTAATTCTAGGAATTGTAGGAGCAATCGGTGCAATTTATGCAATCTATCTTGGCATTCAGCTTGCACGAGCAGAAGATCAAAGCAAACGTGATGATGCAAAAAAACACTTAATTACTGTGTTTATTGCTATTGGTGTAACTGTTCTTCTAATTATTATATTTAACGTGGCTTTACCTGCTATTCTCGGTGCTTTTGTTAAAGGTAATGGTTATGAAAAACCAGTAGCTATTATAAAACCTATTCTTTCACTTTTAAAAGCGTAACTAGATAAAATCACATCGTATTCGATGTGATTTTTTTATAATAAATTTTATATTATTGAAATAAATGATAAGATTTTTCTCAAATTGATTGCATAATATATAAAAATATGATAAAATATCAATATAGGAGTAAAAATATGCAACAATTTCTTCTTGACACAGTAAACAGATGGCTTGGAAATTATGCTTGGCTTAATGATCTTTATGAAGTTTTGCCAAATATTTTATATGCAATTTTGGCTATTGTTGGCGGTGCTGGTGCTGTCTATGCAATTGTTTTGGGTGTCAATCTTGCAAAAAGTGAAAATGAAGAGAAAAGAAAAGGCGCACTTTTCAGAATCAGAAACACCTTAATTGGTGTGGCATGTCTTTTGGTGCTTGTGCTTTTTATCAATTTAGCGTTGCCTAAAATTTTGCAGCAAATACCAGGAGCATGGGGAGCAGTTGACGAAAACCTGATTAGAAGTTGATAAACCTGATTATTATTCCATGCAAATTTTAATCACAACTGAAAATTATTATTCATATAAAACTTGTGTAAAGGAGACAGCTATGCACAAGTTTTTTTGTAATTATAATATTCTCACGCAAAAGTATGAACTCACAAACATGAGTGGCTTTAAAAATCCTACAACTATTCAAGCTGAAAACACCCTATTGCCTGAAATCAAAAGAGACATTCAAATGCTTTATGAAAATATCGTATTAATAAAAGAAGAAGAGAAAGATGAAGCGAGATTAAACCTGCTTGACGAAACAGAACTTATGATTTCAAATCTTTATTATTCTCTTTTTGCCACCCCACTTGATCTCATTGACGAAAAGACTACAACAAAAGCAAGTTTAAAAGTATGTCTTACTTTAATTGGAAATCTCTTAAAGGCAATCAATATTCCTGAGTATTCAAGACTTTGCCAACTTATTCAAAATAATATAAATTCACTTATTGCATAGAAAGATGCACACATGAAGCTGTGATAACATAAGATGAAAATGGGGCAAGAAATTGTCCCGAAAGAAGGATTATGATTCTGGAATTTTGCAAATTTATCTTGACTTAAATTTATTGTCCTATTGACAATACAAAAAACAACTTAATAAAACTTACGCTAAAAAAAAGCCTCCTTTAAAGGAGGTTTTTTCATTCTAATTGTTTTCTAAAATATGATTTACAAGATTTTCTGTTGCATTTGGTTTGCAGTATTCTTCTTCGCGTCGGATCATTTCTTGAAGTTTTGAGTAGTTAGAGGCAAGTGTATCAACTATATTTGCTGCTTGAGAAAGCTTTTCCATAGCTATTGCCATCCCCTTCTGTGCAAACAGATATTTATTAATCTTTTCATTAATTATAAGTTTTTCACGCAGAACAAAAGGAATGTGTTTGTTAATCTGTTCTGTCAGACCCATTCCGCCACCACGTGAGAAAACAATATCACCTGCTGAAAAGACCTTATCCAAATAATCGCAGAATGACAGATTTAAAATATTTTTTCTGCCAGTTTTTTTAATATATTCTTCTATCCTATTAAATTCCTTTTTATTATGGCCACAAATTGCAATAATTTGAATTTGTGTTTTGCATTTTTCAAGTTGTTTAATCAGTTTATAAGCCGAGCTTAAACAATTTCCACCACTATATAAAACGACTGTAAAAATATCTTTCTCAAGCCCCAACTCTTCTCGAACCTTTCTTTTATCGAGCTTTTTTGTGTATTTTTCATCAACTGTCAAACCAAAAGGCAGAAGTTGATCAGCTTTAAATCCTTTTACAAGCATCTCATCTTCCATATCCTCATGAGGCAAAACAATATAGTCAATACTTGTGTTGCTTTCCCAGTAAGGACAGATGCAATAATCAAAAACAATGCTGTAAGTCTTGACCTTGTTTAGTTTTCCCTCTTTTTTTAGCTTGCTTATCACTGCACCTGCATTGTTATGCGTGCAAACAATAACATCAGGCTGATAGGCTTCAATCTTTTCAAGAACATAATCATAACAATCTTTCACCACACCATTTATATATCCTTTAAATGGTTTTTTACGCATTCTATTCCAAACTGCTCCATAGATATGAGGTATGAATTTGCATGCTCTTAAAAACATTTTGTTTTGTCTTGCAATTTCTTTCTCAGAAAAACCATAAAGCTGACATATCTGACACTGCTCACCTTTCATTTCGATTGCGTTTTTGATTGCTTTTGCAATGGTATTGTGTCCTTCGCCACATGTCATTGAAAAAATTAATGTTTTCATCGCTTATGATCCTTTTTAATAATTTATCTTTCTGTCCCAGTTTGGATTATGTTTAAAAAGCTGTGAAGGTCTGTGTCCTTTGTCAGAAGTATATTCATTAAGTGGACAAACAAGGTCAGCAGTTTTTCTTCTGAAATTTGCATCTAAGAGTTTTGTTCCCAAAATTTCCTCATAGCAATTTTTAAGTTCTGTCAAAGTAAATTTGTCTGGAAGAAGATTAAAAGCTATATCGGTATATTCAAGCTTATTTTTAAGTCTTTCAAGAGCATAGTATATAAGTTTTATATGGTCAAAAGCAAGCTCTGAAGAAAGGATTTCAAGCTCTTTTTCCATTTTGATGCCACTGCTTTTTATCTTAAGTTTCAATTGATTATTTAAAACTTTTTCACCGTTTGAAAGAATAATTGTGATATCCTTTTCCACTTGATATCCTTCACTTGAAACTTCTGTTGTTGATTTTTTTTCCTCTATTTCAATATCAAACCACTTTCCATTTTCAAGATTTTCATTTCTGTTTGTCAAAAGCATATAGCTGACTGACAATACACGAGTTCTTGGGTCTCTTTGTTTGTCACCGAAGGTGAAAAGTTGTTCTTTATAAAAATTAGTCAAAGAAACCTTATTAAGCACACACAAATCTAATGTTTCTTCAAGAGTATTGTTTAAATCAATAAAAGTGCCGACAGCAGCATAATAATCTTTAAAAGGTGGATAATTTCGGTGAGTCAAAAATACCTGCAATTTTTTTTCAGGCAATTTTCGATAATTGTCACTCTCTTTGTCTATCATTCTTAAAATTACTGCATCTACTGTCACTGAAGGTTTTTTATAGTTACTGTCAGAATATAATTCTAAAAATTTTTTTTCTTCATTGGAAATCTGCATTAGTCACCTCAAAATAAATTTAATTTATATTATATTAATATATTTAACATAATTTTACAATTCAATTTCATCATTTTCATAAAAATAATTCTTTGTTTCGTTTGGAAACTTTGCAGCTCCTACTCTTTTATGCTCTGATAATCTGTGCATTTTTGAAATAAGATCGAATTTTTCTCCCTTTTTGCCCTTTCTTATATAAGTGTCAAGTTCATTATATGAAAATCCAAGCTTATCCTCGTCAGTTTTTCCTGTTAAACCATCGTCTGGCACTTTGTTGACAAGCTCTTCAGGCAAACCAAGCAAAAGCCCAAGTTTGCATACTTCGTCTTTTGTATAATTTGCAAGCACTGCAAAATCACCCACATTGTCTCCCCATTTAGTTGTATAACCAACCATTGTTTCAGAGAGATTTGAGGTATTTGCAACAAGATAGCCTAGACTTCCTGCTATTGCATATAGAGATACCATTCTAAGTCTTGGTGGAACATTGAAAGTAGTGATGGTACTGAGAGGTTTATCTTCTTTTTTAAGTATAGGTAAAATATTGTCTATTATATCATTATATAAATTGTTTATATTTATATTATAATACCTTATTTCTAAAAGCTGACAGCTTTCTATAGCCACTTGGCAGTCCTTCATTTCCCCATTAGGCATTATCACGCCAAGCACTTTATCTTTTCCTAAAGCATCAACGCAAAGTTTTGCAGTGATTAAACTATCCTTTCCCCCGCTCATCCCAAGAACGACACCGTTTGCATGTGCACTTTTTACATAATCCTTTATCCATAATTTAATGTTTTCTATTTCTTTTTTATCCATAATATTCTCCTTTCAATCGTGATATTATCACATTGGTAATATTTTGTCAAGAAATTTTAAAAAAATAGTTGACAAATTATTTTAATTATGATATTATCAAAGTGATGATATCAAACATATACATATTTTTAGGAGGATAAAATGAAAAATTTATTAATTGTAGTTGATATGGTAAATGGATTTATAAATGAAGGAGCTTTAGCGGATATGCGAATAAATACAATAATTCCATCGATTGTCAGAAAGCTGGAAAGAGCAAAAGAAAATGGTGATATGATTATTGCTTTTAAGGATACGCATGAAGAAAATGACGAAGAATTTAAGTTATTTCCACCTCACTGCGTAATTGGCAGTAATGAGTGCGAGCTTGTGAAAGAACTTAAACCTTATGAAAATCAAATGCTTGTCATAAACAAAAACACAACAAATGGTTTTAATACAAATATGATGAAAACAATATTAGAAAACAATAGATTTGATAATATTGAAATTACTGGATGTTGCACTGACATATGTGTAAGTGCTCTCACCCAAAGCTTAGTCAAATATTTTGCTGAAAATAAAATTGATACAAAAATTCATATTTCAGAAAACAGTGTTGACACTTTCAATGCTCCAAATCATGATGCCGACAAAATAAATGCCCAGACATTGAAAGAACTTGAAGAAATTGGCGTTTCTATTGCTTATAATAATGCAATTAAGCCTATTAGTGTAAAGAAATTGACTGACCGAAAGTTTTTAAACATGTTTGAAGTGACCTATGAGGGCGAAAATGGATTAATCAAGTATGAAATGGTGACAAGACGCAAACTGCCTGAAATTGTTCAGCCTACTCTCAAGCCAGATGCAGTGCATATGATACCTTATTCTTATGTTCAAGGGTCAATGGTTGTTTATCTTATTAAAGAATTTAAGCGTGCAATTGGTGACTTTGTTTATGGCTTGCCTGCAGGGCTTGTTGACGAAGGTGAGGACAGCATGACAAGTGCGATAAGAGAACTTGATGAAGAAATTGGTGCCAAAGTCAAACATATTAAACTCGCTGAGAGTGCAACCTATTCTTCTCTTGGAATGACAGATGAAAAAGCAGAACTCTATGAAGCTGAAGTCACTTTGACTGGACAGCAGCACCTTACAGGAAATGAAAATATTGAAGTTGTGCCTGTCAAAATTGGTGAACTTGAAAATTTGCTTGATAACGAGAAATTTGGAGTTCGAAGCAAATATGGACTAAGAAATTTCCTTTATAAGCAAAAAATCAAAAAACTTGAGAAGAAAATTCAAGAATATGAAGATAAAGAAATTGAAAACTTTCTTTATAATGAAGAACAGGAAAGATAAAGAGGATAAACTTATGAAAAAAATAGGATGTTTTGTTGGAAAGTTTCTGCCACCACATATTGGACATCTTAGTGTGATTGACAAAGCCATAAAAGAATGTGAAAAGGTAGTCGTTGTGCTTTCTGAAGCCCCGATAAAGTCAATAAATAAATGCAAAGAAAGTGGATTCCCCTACTTTACGCCAGCTCAGCGAATTAGTTGGCTGAAAAAGCACTATCAAAACAATAAAAATATAAAATTTATCTTTCTTGATGAAAGTGGACTTAAAAGTTTTCCAGAAGGACTTGAAGAATGGTCTAAACGCTTTAAAGAAGTGGTAAAAGATAAAATTACTGCAAAGTATGCAGACGAGAGTTATCGTCAATTGAATGAAAAATATTTTCCTGAGTGCGAATTTATTTCAATTGATCGTGATAAAATTGCTGTGCATGGCACAGATATCAGAACAAAAAGAGATTATTTAAAATACGTCATCGCTGAAGGTTATGAAGAAATTTTAAATGAGATGGAAAAGGAGAAAAATTATGAACAACAAAAATAATATGTTAATCGATTTTTATGAACTTACTATGGGGCAAGCTTATTTCAATCAAGGAATGGAGAATAAAAAGGCATGTTTTGACCTCTTTTATAGAAGATGTCCTGACAAATCAGCCTTTGCACTTGCAGGAAATGTCCAAGCAGCTGTCGAATTTTTAAGAGATTTTAAATTTGATAAAGATGAAATTGAATATCTAAGAAGTCTTAATCTTTTCACAAATGACTATCTTGACTATCTTTCAACTATCAAATTTACAGGAGATGTTTATGCCGTTCAAGACGGGACAGTCACCTTCCCTAATGAACCTGTTCTTACAGTCGTTGCACCAATAATTGAAGCTCAAATTGTGGAAACAAAATTGCTTACAATCCTCAATCGTTCTTCACTTGTGACAAGCAAGACAAACAGAATTGTTCGTGCCGCACAAGGACGTGCAATTATGGAATTTGGCACAAGAAGAGCACACGGAGAATCTGCTGCAAACGAAGGAGCACTTGATGCCTATATTGGCGGGGCTGTAGGCACTGCCTGCACAATGACTGGAATGCAATTCGGAGTGCCAGTTTTGGGAACAATGGCTCACAGCTATATTCAAAGCTTTGACAATGAATACGAAGCATTTAAGGCTTATGCACTTTCTTTCCCAAACAACGCTACCTTCCTTGTCGACACCTATGACACTTTGGGAAGCGGAGTGCCAAACGCGATAAGAGTAGCCAAAGAGGTGCTTGAACCTATGGGCAAAAAATTGGCTGGAATAAGAATTGATAGCGGTGATCTTGCATATCTTTCAAAACAGGCAAGAAAAATGTTTGATGAAGCAGGAATGTTTGATACTAAGATCTGTGTATCAAACTCACTTGATGAATATCTTATTTCAGAACTTCTTAAACAAGGTGCTCCAATTGATACCTTTGGTGTTGGTGAAAATTTAATCACTGCTAAATCAGAACCTGTTTTTGGCGGAGTATACAAACTCACTGCCCTCGAAAATGAAAAAGGTGCACTTGTTCCAAAAATCAAGATTTCTGACAACATTGAAAAAGTGACAAATCCTGGCTTTAAAGATATCGTTCGTCTTTATGACAAAGATGGAAAAATTCTCACGGATGTAGTAAAACTTTATGGCGAAAAAGTAAAAAAGGGAGCAATCGACATAAACGACCCAAATTCTACATGGAAAGTCACAACCGTTACAGATTACACTCCTGTTAAAATAAAACATAAAATGATGGAAGATGGAAAAATAATTTATGACTTCAAAACACCTGCTGAAAAACGCGAATACGTGGCAAAACAAATAGAGACTTTGAGAGAGGAAAATTTGAGACTTACAAATGCTCAAACTATCACTATCAACCTCAGCCCTGCCCTTGCAGAACTTAAAGAACGTTTGCTTGAAGAACATAATAAAGGAAGTAAAAATAACAAAAAAGTCAATCACAACATAGAAAATATTGAAAATTATTAAAAATTTAAGTAAAAAATGAGGAAAAACAGATGATAATACATATTATGGGTGCAAGCGGCAGCGGGACATCTAGTATTGGTGAATATTTAAGCAAAGAACTAGGATTTGATATTATAGAAAGCGATTTTTATAAATGGGAACAGACCATTCCTGAATTTCAGGTAATGAGACCTATTGAAGAGAGCAACAAACTATTACTTGAAAAGATAAGACAAGCAAAAAATTTGATAATAACAGGCTCTCTTCATTCAAACCCAGTGACTTTTGAATATATTGACCTTATCATATATCTTAAATGCCCTACAAAAGTAAGACTTAAACGTATTTTAAAAAGAGATGAAGAAAAGGGAAGATATAGCTTGCAGCAGGATGAAACAGTCAGACAAAACTTCCTTGAGTTTTTAAAAATTGCAAAAAGCTACAATAAGCTTGGTGATGATATAAGAAGCAAAAAATCTCAAAGAATGGTCATATCTTCTTGTAATGCACCACTTATAAAGATTAATACTAATAAAAACATTGAAAAACTTCATAGAATAATTAAAAAGAAAATCAGAAAATATATAAAAAATTAATAAAAAATGAGTAATTTTCTTAAAAAAAAACTTAATTTTTTATTAAATATTAAAAAAGATGCTATTACTTGCATCTTTTTTTATTACAAATCTCTATCAAAACAATCTTGGTCATCTGCAAAACTATTTTCAAACTGATGGATATTTTTATATATGTCATACCAGCTATAACATCTAAAAATATTTTTGCCTCTGCAATCTTTATTATAAGAAGCATCATAACAAATTATAGGAATATGTTTTGACAATTCTCTTATGTTGTTTGGGCTGTCTTCTATCATGACATCAACTTTATATTTTTTTATTTCATCAATTTTTCTCTCTTTAGCTGCATTAGAAAAAATTAATTTGTCATAGACAATGTCATTTCGTTTCAGCCAGTCTTTGACAGTTTTTCTCATTTTTTCACCTATGGCATCATCCTTTCTATTTGTCAACCATCTGGCAGTGATGATATAAATTTCATATCCTTCATCTTTTAGTTTTTTGATAACCTCTGAAGAAAAATCCCTCGCTTTTTCCTCATTTGCATAAAAATCTAAATATTTATCCCAAAAAAGATTCTCTTGCTTGTCAGAAAGACCAAATGAAACTGAGATATCATAGTCACTTTTGGTAATTTTATATGGTATTTTATTATCAACACAGAATTTGCTGAAATAATCAAATTGAAATCTATCCAAATCTGTCAAAACACCATCAATATCAATTCCTATTCTCATTTTACTTTTCCTTTTTATTTTCATATTCCTAATATAGTTTTTTTTGTTCTTCTTTTACCCTCTCAAACCTATTGATTATATCAATAAATTCTTTTGGCAATTTTTTTATTACCTGTATTTTTAAATTTTCATCAATTCCATACATTGCCTCTGCCATTCCACCAACAATGCATGCATTTGTATCTGTATCGCCACCAAACGATATTGCAAGTTTAATACTCTCTTCAAAACTTTCCGCCTTAAAAAGTGAATAAAGGCAAACATCAATCGTGTCAGCGCAAAGATAATTAAACTTATCAATTTTAGGTTTTTTAATGTTGAGGTTTAAAAGCTTTATTATCTCCTCTTTTTTCACGCCTCGACTAGCATAAAATATAATCAACGCAATTATACCAGCACAACTGACCTCCTCTTGACTATTATGTGAAGGCACTGTTGCCTCATAAACATTTTTTAATACTTCCTCTTTTGTATTAAACATTTCTCCAACAGGCGAAATTCTCATCATTGCACCATTTCCACTGCTGTTGCCCTGAACTTCTCCATTTATCCATTTTTCAAAGCTTGGAGAAAACATCTTTTTAAAATAAGGGACATTTCTTGGAATTTCATTCATAAATTTCACCTTTTATTAATAAAGACTTTTTAGTGTATAAGTTGTGTCAACAAACAACAAAGTCTTTTTTTTGATAAACAAGTGAATGAACCAAAGTTGCACTTTTGCAAGACTTTGCGTGAGTGAACGCAGTTTATATCGTCAGATATTTTTCAGTTTTGATAATGCGACGAGTCGAACTGTGATTGTGCTTGCACTATATAACAAGTGAGCGAGGAAGTATTTTGTAGAGCGAAGCGTCACCAAGGCCTTAGTTTTATATCTTTGATATTTCGCGACAACTAAATTTTAGCATAAAAATCAAAATAGTTCAAATTTTTTATCAAAGTTTTTAACCCTTTACTGTTTTATTTTTATTGTAAACATCATTGTTGTCAACCTTTAATCTAAATTGGTCTAAAACTGCCATTTTCTTATTCTCCCTTTATTTTTTATTTTTAGCAATAAAAAATCACGAAACTTTGCTCGTGATTGTTTTTTAATCATTAACCGAAATCCAAATGTGAAATATTGCGAATATAATTGCAAATAAAATAAGCGGAATGCTTGCTATCAATATGCCTGATAAAAGAAACAAAATTGATGGAATGATTGAAAGCAACAATGATTTTGTCAAACAATCTCTCTTCCAAAAAATAATCCAAAATATATAATACGCAAGCATCAATGCCGAATTTATTGCAATGTAAACGATTTGTGCATATGCAAAATAAAATCCCCAGAATGTATATGGAATGTTGAAAATCATAAACAACATTGAGCCATATCTTCCAATCTGCTCAAAAATTTCCAAAAATCTTTTATTTGGTTGTTTCTGCTCGTTTTTATTTTTAATCACAAAAATGATGTTTGGAATCAATAACAAAACAACAAAAACCAAACCTATATAGTTGTACCATTCCATGCTTTTATTATACCACAACTCTTTGCATTCTGTATCAGTTTTTATAAACAATCACGAACCTTTGCCCGTGATTGTGCTTGAAATTTTGATTTTTTTGATTATTTTTGATTTATTTTGATTATTTTTGATTTCCTTGGTGGTTAGTTTTGATTTTTGAAATTTTGATTTTGCGACAGCCAATTTTGTGTGAAAAAATCAAAATTTTGGGCAAAAAATCAAAAAAAGACATTCGTGGCGTTCGTCTTCGGCTCGGCAGCAAAACTTTTGCATTTTGAAAAAAGACTTGAAAATACGAATTTCCAAATCTCAAAAATTGTTATATCTGTATACAGTGATAAAATAATGAAAAAACACTGTATATTGTGGTTTTTACAATGAAAAAAGCCTTTTCAAAAAAAGACTTTTTATACAATATAGTTGTGTCAACTGACAACGAAGTCTTTTTTTTGATTTTTCAGTTTTGATTTCGCGACGGCTAAATTTTAGCATAAAAATCAAAAATAATCAAAATAAATCAAAAGTTAAATCAAATTTTGATTTTTCGACAAAGTTTTGATTTCGCGAAAATCAAAAAATATACGCTTTTAACTTAACTTTCAAGTGTTTTGTTAGTTTCTTGTTCTTTTACAATTTCATACTTAATTATTTTTATACTCTCTTCTAGTTGAGTATCAATGCCTTTATCGAGATCTTTAATTTTATTTTCAATTCTTACATCTGGTCTAATAATACCAGTATAATCAAAATACTCTAAGTTGCTACCTTTAAAATATTCAACAGGTGCATTTTTATTGTGATATGATGTAAGTTCAAAATATCTTGTGCAATAGGTAAATTTTTTATCATCTACATCTTCATAACGAATATTTCCATAATTGCAAGTTGGCTGACCTGCTTCGGTGCCAATTAACGTTGCGTTTAACTTCTTTTTAAAAACACCAAGTGCAAATGTACCACTTGAAAAGGTTGAGCCGTTCATCAGCACATAAGATTTTATATTTTTTTCTTTTAGCCAATTGACAAGTGGGTGTATCACAACATCACTTCCACCTGTATTATATCTCACATCAACTAAGCAAGCTTTAGGCAATTTCTTGTAACTCTTTGCAATATCCTCAACAAATTTTGCAAAAGAATAATCTTTCATATCTGCACAAACACGATAACGAATATACAAAATTTCATCATCATTAAGCTTTTCGCTTTCATAAAATGGTTTTTGCACAAACTGAACTTTGGATTCTTCAGGCGTTGGTAATTTTGCAACAATCTCTTCACCGTTTTCGCAATAATATTTTATTTTATCATAAGCATCTCCACAGTCAATCATTTTCATGGCCTTGGGACAATACATCATTTGAAGAGCTCTATTATAAGCCCAGGTTTCAACTTCATAAGGGATTAACTCTTTCAATTTTTCAACAACTTCTTCAATTGGATTTCCATTAATCTTTTCTATCTTTTTTAAATGTCCGTCATGCTTAATATAAAAATCTTTATCAATTAGTGTGATAGAAGCCTTTACATAATTAAATTTAACACCACAATATTGAGTATGTGCATCTTTAAACAAAGCAAAAAGTTTAAGCATCCCTGCTTCAAAATGAGTTTCGTCTAACTCGTCAATATTATATAAAAATTTTTGCTTATGTTTTTCGAATTCTTCTTTTGAAATATCATGATAAAGAAATATATGATTTTGTTCCAACTTTTTAAAAACAGTATTTACAAATTCAGATCTTTTCATTTTTGCTTTTACTCCCAACTTTTTTTGATTTATTTTGATTATTATTAATTTCTTCATACCTAAATTTTGATTTCGCGAAATTAATTTCGCGACGGATTATTTTGATTAAAAAATCAAAATTTTATCAAATAATCAAAACTTTCAATATCTTAAAAAGACACTTATTTCCAATTTCTTTCACTTTTACTTTTTACAACCAAGTTTTAAATCTGTATACAGTGTCAAAATCATTCATACACGACTGCATATGGTGTGTCAAAGCCTTTTCAAAAAAAGACTTTTTATACAATATATTTGGCGGAGACGATGGGATTCGAACCCATGTGCCAGTTTCCCGACAAACGCATTTCGAGTGCGTCCCGTTGCGACCTCTTCGGTACGTCTCCATGTTTTCATATTAGCATAATTTAATAATTAAAGCAAGAAAAATAATAAAACAATTGCTTTTTTCTATTAAACTGTATATAATAATTAAGGATATATTGCAGAAGCAAAGCAACATCTTAAAATCAATCAAATGGCAAATACTTCTTAGGTCTTAACTTCTGCATTTTTATTGCTTAAAAGGAAAAAAATTATGAAAAATGAAAAAATAAAGGTAATTATTGACTCTGATGCTGGCGTAGATGACGCAGCATGCCTTATTTATGCTTTAGTTGACGAAAAACTTGATGTCAAACTTATTACTTCAGTTTCAGGAAATGTTGGCGTTGAAACAACTACTCGAAATATTCTTCATATTATTGATAGATTAAATTTAGATGTCCCTGTTGCAAAGGGCTGTGCAAAAGCAATGGAAAGAAATAGTCCATATGCTGAGAATATTCATTCTGTGGAAGGTCTTGGAGGTTATACTCCTCCTAAAACAGTTTCAAGACCACTTCTAAAGGACGATGCAATTGAAGCAATGTATAAGGTGTTAAACGAAGGCGATGGCGATATAATCTTATTAGTTTTAGGGCCTCAAACAAATATCGGGACTCTTTTGCAAAAGCATCCTGATATAATAAAGAAAATCCCTAAAATAGTTTTTATGGGTGGTTCTCCTTATGGAGTGAATGGCTATCCAAACCATATTTCCTTTAATATTTCAACCGACCCTGAAGCTTTTAAAATTGTGCTTAACAGCAACATTCCTCTAGCGATGATTCCATCAGACATGGGCAGACTCAAGGCACATCTTGATGAAGAATTTGTCATGACAAAAATCAAAGGAGTAAACAAAGTTGGTGATTTCATTTATCAGATGTATACCACTTATTGGGAACCTGGATATACTGACAAACGTATTGCTACAAACGATACTTGTGCCTATATGTATTTGGTGCATCCTGAGATCTTTACCGTTGAAAAAGTTGACCTTGATGTAAACACAACCGACATGCCTGGAAAAATGGATGTTGTATTTGATAAAAATGGAAAGCATGAATTTACATCCGCCGTCAATAGAGAAAGATTTTTACAATTACTCTCTGAGAGACTAAAATATTTTGATAATTTTGATTTAAAATAAATCAATAAAATAAAGGCAAAATTATATTAATTTTATTAAAAAACCGCAAAATTGCGGTTTTTTTATTATTTTTGATTGTTTTTCTTTAAATTATCAAAATATTCTTGATTATGTAATACCGATTTATCTTGTGGTTTATAAGCTTTTGCTACCTCATGATAATGATAAGAATTGACAGTGTCACCGAGCTTATCATAACACACACAAAGTGCTAAAGCTGGCAAAAATGTTGAGGTTTCAACATTAACAAATCCGCCACTATCGAGGTCTATTTTATTTCCAAGTGCCAGTTTATACCAATATATTGCTCTGCTGAAATCTTCCTTTTGTGAATATATGTTTCCTATTTCATAAAGCACCTCACTTCTTGGCAAGTCATATATGAATGTCCCAAAAAGAGATGTCAAAGCATTTGTATATTTTTCTTGAATGCAATAACATTTTGCAAGATTTAAACAAGCTTCAATATTATTCTCCTTCCACCCTAAACCACTTGAAATAAAACGAGAAAATTCATGAATTGCCTCATCAATAAAATTGTTGAAATATAATTCCCGTGCGTAATAAAATAAACTTCTTGGACTAAGTTGTTGTCCTTCGTCAAGCATTTGTTTATAAATGATAAGATTGCGTGAAGAATATTTTTTTTCATTTTTTCCATGAAAGATTTTAATTTCATAATTATGTATAATTTTGCCACTCGGAACAATCACTTCATGCACCCTATCATGCCATCGTAATGCCTTTGTATTTTTGACAATTCTCTCCCTCAAATATTCAAATATAGGATTGAAGTTTTCATCATAATTAGCAACATAAGGGCACATCACCACATCTTCCTCTCCTTCACTATCTTTCCATTTTTTGATGCTTTCTGCAGAGCTTTTTGGAATGATATCATCAGCATCAAGCCACATAATATATGGCAAAGTTGCCTGGTCAAAAGAAAAGTTTCTTGCCTTTGAAAAATCGCCTACCCAAGTATAATCAAAGATTTTATCGCTGTATTTTTTTGCAATTTCTTTAGTTTTGTCAGTCGAACCTGTGTCAACAATAATTATTTCATCCGCAAAGATTTTGGCATTTTCAAGTGCCCTATCAAGTGAATCCTCTTCGTCTTTGACAATCATACATAAAGATAGTTTTTTCATATTTACCTCTTTACTTATTTATGTCAAATTCAGCCTTTATGACATTTTTTTTAATTAAAATTAATTTTACACTTGAATATGGTTAAAAATTTATTTTATGTATACAATAGATTTAATAATATATTAATATTTATAATAATATTAAATAATATTGCATTAATTTATTTTGATTTTTTTTATGCTTGTGATAAAATGTTTATGAGGTGTTTTATGAAAAAATTATCAAATTTATTTAAAAAACTTTCCTTGCCTTTGGCCTTAATTTTTAGCTTGAGTTTTGGCGGGTTTCTTACATTAAATTTATTCGGCAATGGCAGCGAAAAATTTTCATCTGCCGATTTTGCAATGCAATCGCAAATTTCAAACAGTTTGCCAGATTATTTTAACATTTCCCCTTCCAATTCAAACGGAATTGAAGTTTCAAATGTTGGAGATACTGTTTATTTATTTCAAAATGGAAGTTTCAACTTAATTAGCATTGCCACAGACACCATTAAAAGAAATGAAGTAAATGATTCTGACGGAAATACTTATACAGAGGAAAATTTTTATTATCTTCCACAAACAAACAACAATGGTCAGATTTACTATTATTTTGATTTCTCTGAGACTGCTCTGTCACTATATTATGACCTTACTGCAGAAGATGTTGCCTCAGGAAACACTGGTGACAAACAAAATCTTCTTAGCAATCATTCATCACCAGAAAATTATTTCACAGCACATGAGCATTCATTTACACCTTCAAATACTTCACTTCTTCCAAAACAATTTAATATGAAACTTATGCTTAATACAAAAAATTCAGAAATTGAATTTGGAACAGGAGAAAACAAAAATCAAGTAGTTTTAAATAAAGAAGGCATTTACACATTAGTCGTGCCAATCATTGAATATCAAACAACAAATGGAGGTATAACCTTTCAATTTGAGTCTCGCAATTTATATTACAATTTCATGATATTCAATGCTAATACATATTTCGATACAGCAAGTGGCAAACCTCAAATTTCACCTTCAGAAAACTTGCAAATTTCAAATCTTACATCTTCAAACGATTATTCAAGCTATTATTTCTACAACTTTGCCTATGCTGAAACTAAAAATAAGCTTCCTTCGATTAGTTTCAATCCAAATAGATTTTCATTAACAGTCCAATATACTGACATTGATAACTCGGTAAGTCAAACAAAAATAGAATATCAAAATGGAAAACTTGTCGCTCTTGATATTGTTGGCAATGAAATTACAAAAGAAAGTGGGTTTTTAAGATATTATCTGACAGAAGAAAATGGACAGATTTCAGCAACAATAGTTTTTTCTGACTTAGGAAGTTATAACATTTCATTCTCATATCTTTATACTATTGTAAGAAATTCAGAAACAAAAATATATAATTTGGATCTAGAAAATCTTAGCAACAATTCAATTTTTAAAAACAAAAGTCAAAGATTGTATATATATGGTTATCAAGCCATGTATTCTGATTATTCAGATATTAATGCAAACACAAACCAACCAAAGAGTAAAGACATAAAATCATATGACGACAAGGATGGCTATTACTTATCTGCAGATATAACTAGTCAAGTAAATAATTATATTAAAACTAATATAACTGATACTAATAACATTACAGAAAGTTTAAATAATATAAATCCAACAAGTGATACTTATTTCACTATTGAAAAATTGAAGAATTATGCTTTATCTGCTATAAACAACCCTGATTCAAAAATTATACCAGCTTCAACCAATCAAACACCTATCAAATTTTCAACCAATGCAAGAAATGAAAGTGATGTCAGCAAAATATATAAACTTGACAGCAACAACAACATAATAGGCAGTGAAAATGGTGAAATTTTCTTAGGCGACAATCAAAATGCAGCAGGAAGATATCTTTATATTATTCAATACAAATATGACTCATTTATGTCTACAAGCGGGACCCTTCAAAGCGCAAAATATCATTATCAAATTTTCTATTTCACAATTACAAACACCACCCCAACAGTAGACGTTTATGACGGAAACATTAATGAAATTTATACAAATGGTTTTACAAATAAAAATGTTTATATCTTAAATAATTCTGAAAACAACATATATGACGCAAAAGTTGAAATCACACTTTCAGCACAAAACTATCAAAATAAAACTTATTTCTTTAAAGATGTAAAACTTCAAGACTTGGCTCAATATGGAATGAGTTATCAAACCTTCCAAGAAACAGAAGAGGATAATTCTTTTGGTAAAATCTTTAATGAAAAGATTGCAAATAAAAATGGTATCTTGATTGAAACCCAAAACCCAAATGCTAATGCTTTCTTTACAATCAAAATCACTTCTGCAAACTCTTCAAAACCAAGTTCAAGAACGTTTACTATAGACACAAACCAAATAAAAAATATCACATCAAGAAATGTTTCGCTTGTCTCTTCTACTTCTTATCAAATAAAAGATGAATTTTCATCTTTCAACACAAATCAACCTTTTGTATTGTCATGGGATGAAAAGGCAAGTGGTGCAAAAACATATGGATATATAACTTATATTCCAACAGAGCAAATCAATTATTATTCTTCGCTTGGCATAACAGACCAAACTAGACTTATAAACTATTTGCTTAATAAGGAAATTCTTCCTATTTCTTATAAAATAGACTTAAATAATCGCACACAATGGTCGGAATATGCAAATTCCTCTACTTTTAATACAACTATTCCTTCAACTTATGTTAAATCAAATGATGGTTTCTATATACTTGAAGTGTATGACCAAGCTGGCAACTCATCATTTATGATCTATCTAATTGACTCCTCTACTCCTGTATTTATACAAGAAGTGGATAACGGCAATATTATAAGAAGCATATTTAAAAATAATGAGTGCTTACCAGTGCCACCAATAGATACCTTTATGTCAATTGTATGGTCAAAGCAAAAAGCTTTATATCTTGAAAATATTGACGATATTTTAAATATCAAACCATATCAATATGGCGTTGATGTGGCAAATGCAAAAGAGAAACTTAACGAAAAAGTAGCTGAATTTTTCAAGAAAACCAACAATAAAAATATTACAAATCTAAGAGAAATCACTGTGTTACCAAATAATGAGACTGGAATTGATACTTTCAACGGTTATTATCTTGTAATTGATATAAATGAAAAATACTATCTTAAGGATGGAGACAGCTCAAATTTCAAACCTGTCCTTCCTATTCAAGACCATGATAAATATAGATATGATATCAAATTCTATGACGATAAAGGAAATGTAATTGCTGATAATAAAACCTTTAAAATTCTCATTCGTGACGCATCAAACACCTATTTCGCCGACAATGAAGAAATCCTTTACAAAAACTATCCAAGCGGTTATGTTTCTTTCAATGTGACAGCTGATGCATCTCAAATGATGCTTAAAAATTCCAAAAATGAAGTCCTTGACTTCTCAAGTTTCAGTTTAGTGGGAGATCTATTCGGTTTAAGAGATGAAAATGGAAATATCACATACTCACACATAGAAGGAGAAGAAAATTTTAGAAGCGAATATAAATACAAATTTTCATATTACTCTCCTACAACTGCAAAACAAGAATTAAAGCTTTCATACATTCCTGTTGCAGACAATGGCTCAGAACTTCAAAGTATTGTTTTAACTTACTATCCTTTTGTCCCTAAATTGAAGAAATATCCAAACAACAACAACTATTATTACTATTATGACCTTCAAGATAAACCTTCTCAAACAATGAATGTTTTTACTTCTTCAGATAGAAAATATGAAACTGGAGAAACAGAAGAATTTAGTTTGGCACTTGGATCAAGCACCACTCCTCTAGCTGGAAAATATGTATTTGAAAGAACTTATAAAGAAAATTCTCAAAATGAAGCCAATTCAAAAAATGATTTCTTTAGACGCACTATTTCAATCATAATTGATAATAAGGGGCTGATAAGCAAACTTGAACCTGTGACTGCCGTTGATGAAAATGGCGAAGCTTTAAGAGATGAAAATGGAAACATCATTTCTTCACTTGAAAGTTTAGTTGGCGGCGATATATTATTAAGTTTTTACAGCGGAAACAATTCTTCAATAGAAATTTCTTTCCCTAAATATAATCAAAATGGATTAAATTCAGGGTCATTCTATTCAAAAGAAAACTATAAAGAAAATGACAGCATTCAAAGTGTGGCGATAAGCGGAAATAAGCTTCCAATTTCACTTTATATTCCAAAATATAAATATACCATTTCTAGTGTAGATTCAGTCAATGCCAACGGAGTCAAAGATTATAATTTAAACAAAAATGATAACCTTTCATACTATGGTAATGCTTATTACAAATACAATTCTCAAAGCAGAACTTATGATGTTTATGTCGAAGGTGCACTTATTGAAAGTTTTAATAAAGAAATTGACGCATTAAATTATATCAATTCAACCGCCATTGAAGAATATCAAATATTTGCTGAAATCTATGCAAGAGTTGTTGAAAACAACAGAGAGGTTGAAAAGTATTACTACTCTGATGGCTCACAAGAAAATGGATATCTCTTGTTCTACCCTTCCAGTGGAAAAAATGGAAACATTGATAAAACATCTCCTGTAAACAATTTCTATAAAAAAGGAAATTATATTGTCACAATTTATCAGGCTTCTAATATTGGCAACACAAGTGAGTTTTTCAGCCTTTATAAATTCGGTTTTGAAATCACTTCACAAACTCCTGATTTTGAAATCAAAGGGTCTGATGGTTATCTTTTAAATAGCACAAAAGAATCAGCAACAACCTATTATACAAATTCAGACTTGCTTACAATTCAATGGCAAATACCAGAGAGTGAATATGAGGCAAAAATAGATGAAAATAAAATAACAATAAAGTCAAGCAATTCTCAAATATCATTTACTGACACACGAAATAATATTTCATCTGATGGAAATTCAAAATCATTTACAATCAATACTGAAAATTTCATTAAAAGCAACATAAAAGATCTTTATCTTGAAATTACTATGCAGTTTGAAGGTTTCAATCGAGAATATTATTCTTCTATAACAAAAAGAATTTATTTTGATAAAGTTTCGCCTTCTCAAAATTTGCAAAATTTGATGTTTATGACAGAAAATGCAACTGACAGTGCGTTTACATCCAATTATCAGTTGATGACAATGCGTAAATATTATGATTACAAAAATGAAGAAATTGAAAATGTGACCACTTCTACTATACAAGAAGCAAGTTATTCATACAATGTTGACAATGGTTATTTCAAATACTTTAGTTTCAACGTCTCAAAAGACTTCTTCACTGAAACTCTTGTTTCAACTCTATTAAATTCTTCAAACAATCCTTATGAAACTCAAGCAATTTACTATCGCGAAATTGACAACTTGAAAAATTATACTCAAGTTGACAAAAATTCATTCTCTGAAAGAGTTTATAGATTTATCCCTACAGATGAAGAAATTAGCGGTCTTAATTATGGTTATTACGAAATTGTAGAACTAGACTATGCAAGAAATATGACCGTTTATATTGTGCAACTTTCTGCTGGTTTAAATGATATAGAAGAAACAAACAGTGCTATTTCTTATACAAATGAAATAATGAAAGATGAAATCAACATTGAAAATGGCAAAATAGAAAATGGATTCAACATCTTCTCAAACAGTGGATTTACAATCAACGAAATAAACTATAATTCTGATAATTGGGAATATTTTACGCTTACCCATCCTGGTGAAGGCTTAGTTCGTTATATGAAATCGCCTTGGCTTGACGAGAATCAAGTTTATCAAATTTCATTTACTTCAAGCGGTGTAAATTTCACTATTAAAACACTTTCTTCATTATTTGAAAACGTAGTTTCATCTCCAAACAAGCATAAAATGGTTCTTTCAGATAGAATAACTGGACAGTTTTCACAAATATTCATAACTGTCATGGATGCGACTTTAAATACACAAAAAGTTGAAGATCCTACAAAAACTTCAGCGATACTTAATATAAGCGTGCCTACCACAGCTCAGGCGGCAAGTGAAACAACAGGATATGTTTATCCTACAAAAATTACTATTTCACAATTTAATAGCAGCTCAACAGCAGAAAATAAGTGGAATATAATAATGCAGGCAAATCAAAATATCTATGGAACTTGGACCCCAGATGAAGAATTTATTTCAGCAATGTCTTATGTATCATTTAAAACATTGACTGGAGGCACTACCCTTCAAGTTGCAATAAATTTAGGTGCAAATTCGGCACAAAAAGTTCGTTATGACATAATTGATAACTTTGGAAATACAACCACTATCATTCAACTTGCAAATGAAGTAAGTTATCGTGAAGTAACTGGAACTAATACAGTTTATGAACTCTATGAAAATGATGGAACAATCACATATCTTTCATCACATACTATCAATTACACTTTTAACACACTTCTTTATAGTATAAAAGTGCTTAATAGGGATGGAATTGATGTGACAAGTGAGATTACCTCAAATATTAATTCTTCTACAAATCTTTGCACATTTAGATTTGACCCTACTCAAGAAAATTTCTATGATGATTATTATAGAATTGAAGTCAGAGATGTGGAAAGCGAAAACATAATTAAATCTTCTCATTTAAGAATTTATAATAAACTTCCTTTCAGAACATCCTATGCAAATGAAGTATTTTCTGGTGGAATTATCTTTAATGATAAAAATCAGCAACCTATTGAAGAATCAAGTATTGGTATTGTTCCAAATACACATATAAACTTCAATGGAAAAAATTATTATGCAACATCAGAAAATATAACAACTTATTCTGAAAATGTGACTGTTCGTTTCTTTAATGGTCAAAACCTCAACTTTAATTCTAAGTTTAATTACGAAACTGGTTATGGTTATAGCGTTTATATCTCAAACGATAATGAACAAACTTGGGTCAACATCAACAGCTTGACATCTGAAACAAGCGGTTACACTATTTCTGGTATTGGTGACTACACGATATTTATCAAATATGACAGCGAAGATGTATTCACAGATCTTTGCAAGATTTACAAGATTTCAATCCTTGATAGCTCAAACTCTTATTATTACATTACTGTAGATGGTTTAAATGTTGAAAAGAGTGATGTAAAATACACTACCCTTGATAATAAAACCATTGAAACAAATTATATAGTAAGCGTTGATTATGCTGATAAAAATAATCGTATCAAAATTACAACAAATGAAAAAGCAAATGTTCAACTTTCACAACCAACTGTTGAAAGCACAGGAAGCAATGTCACTGTTGAAATTTATTATTACAGCTGCAGCGAATCAACAGGCAACTTTACCATCATCTATATTGCACAAACCAACAATATAATAAGCACATTCAACTATGAAACACCAACTGGCACAACTTCTTCAATTAAAGATGAAAGATCTGTTGTGATTGTAGCAAATAAAGATACCGATACAAGCTTTAATAAACTTAAACTTAATTTCTCAAGCTATTATGGAATTGAGGCAAACAAAATAAATATAGAAATTACTAAATTATTTAATGGCGAATATGTAACAATCAATAGTTTGATTTATGAAGATAAAATTGATTCTTATGTTTATTTAAATGAACCTGGCACTTATAAAATCAAAATTTTCGACTCATGTTCACCTGCAAATGTGCAAATGTTTAAAACAAGCAGTTATATTGATGTAATTTTCCTTAGCCATGTTCCATTCACAGTATCAAGTTTAAATGAAGCAGGCGAAAATGTAATTACCGAGCCTATCCAAAAGGCAGTATACAACAGCACTGTCATAATAAGACCAACAAATCTTTCATCCTATTATCAACCTTCTAGGATGCCAACAATCAGCGTCAAGAGAAATGGAAAAGATTATAGCGGTTTCACATCTTCAAATAATATCTATACTTTTGAGGAAGCAGGATTCTATACAATTACATTCAATGCTACTTCAATTACAGGTGTGCCAGTCAGAACAGAAGAATATAGCTTTACTATTCTAAATAAGAATGAATCAAGATATGCTTATGAATTTTCTGGATATAGTCAATATTTTATTGAAAGAATTGAAAAGAATGGACATGATATCACAGACTCACTTATTGAAATCTCCAATTTCCCAACAATAAACATTGATGGGAAAGAATACTTATCTGCTCTGACCATCAATTATCTTGATGAAAAAACAGGAAGTGGAAGATATAAAATTAAAATAAATATCAACGACAAAGAAATGATAAACACACTTGGCTCATCTTTTGAATTTGAATTTTGGATTAATACTGCAAACCCTCCTATCAGTGTTTCACTTGCTGAAGGAGATAAAACTACCAAAGATATAATAGTTTCATTCAATGTCCAAAACTTGTATGATACTGTTGGTGATTGCTATCTGCTCATTTCAAATTTGAGAAGAGATTACACATCAGAAAACCTTTCAAGTTATGGAGAAAATGAAAAAATTACCATTACCCTTTCAGGAACTTATTATATCCAACTTTACACTGCAAGCGGTCATCTGTTATACTCTTATAAAGTTGTAAGATCTGAACCACTCAACGTTTTTGCAATCATTGCAATCGTAATTGGTGTTATCGCAGTTGCAGCTGTCATAGGTATAACAATTGCTCTCAGAAAGCGTCAAAAGGTAAAATAAAACTTGTAATAATTCAAATATTAAAAAAGCATCTCTATTAAAGAGATGTTTTTTTAATCACTGAAAATCTTTGATGAAGAATAAAAAACTTTCGTTTTGCTCCTTTTATTTTAGTTTATAAAAAAACACACCATCATATGGTGTGTTTTTGCTTATTACATTGTTACGTTTATCTTAAGTCCTGGTCCCATAGTTGAAGCAATAGTCACATTTTTGAAATATTGACCTTTTGCTGCTGCTGGCTTAGCTTTGATAAGTGCTTCGATGACTGTATTGAAGTTGTCAATAAGTTTTTCTTTGCCAAAGCTAACCTTTCCTAATATTACGTGAACGTTGTTTGTTTTATCAAGTCTGTATTCAACCTTACCGGCTTTCGCATCAGTGATTGCTTTCACTACATCCATAGTTACAGTTCCACTCTTTGGGTTTGGCATAAGACCTTTTGGTCCTAAAACTCTTGCCACTCTTCCAACCACACCCATCATATCAGGAGTTGTGATACAAACATCAAAATCAAGCCATCCGCCTTGAATCTTTGCAACGATTTCTTCAGCACCAACATAGTCAGCACCTGCTTTTACAGCCTCGTCAGCCTTGTCACCCTTTGCGATAACAAGAATACGAACATTTTTACCAGTTCCATGAGGAAGAACGCACACACCACGAACTTGTTGGTCAGCATTCTTACCATCAACACCAAGTCTAACGTGAAGTTCTACACTTTCATCAAACTTAGCTTTTGGAAGTGACAATAGAGTGTCAAGTCCACTGTTGATATCATAGGCTTTTTGTTCAACCATGCTTACAGCTTGAGCATATTTTTTTGCTACTTTCTTCATAAATCGCCTCCTTAGTCTATTACAGTAACGCCCATACTACGAGCGGCACCAGCTATCATAGACATTGCAGCTTCAATAGATGTGCAGTTGAGATCTGGCATCTTAGTTTCAGCGATTTGTCTGATTTGAGCTTTAGTGATTTGTCCGACTTTTGTTTTGTGTGGCACTGCAGAACCCTTGTCAAGTCCAATTGCCTTCTTAATAAGAATGGCTGCTGGTGGGGTTTTGAGCACGAATGAGAAACTTCTATCTGCATAGATAGTCACTACTACAGGAATGATAAGTCCTGCTTGAGAAGCTGTCTTCTCATTAAATTCTTTGGTAAACGCACCTAGATTGATTCCATGAGGTCCAAGAGTTGAACCAACTGGAGGTCCAGGAGTGGCTTTACCAGCTTCGAGTTGTAATTTTACAACTGCTGTAATTTTCTTTTCTGCCATTTTTTCCTCCTTTTGTGGTGATGTGAACGAGTGCAGAATGCCGTTCTCCCACTTATTTATGAAAACTCTGTTTTCATTTTGTGCCCTACTTTCTGCTGATTTGGGGCACAGATTTAAAAATTTTTAAAAATTATATTTAAGCATTGATTTTATGAATCTGTGATAATTGAACATCAACGATAGTATCGCGTCCAAACATCTCAACACTTACAGAAGCAACACCTTCTTCAACATTGACAGATTGAACCTTTCCAATCATGCTGTTGAGTGCACCTTCAATAATTTCAACATTATCTCCTGGCATGATATCAACTTCAACTTTGATTTTTTCAAGTCTAAGCTTTATCACTTCTTCTTCAGTAAGAGCAAGAGGTCGTCCCTTTGGACCAACAAAGCCTGTGATACCACGAGTGTAAATTACATTATGCCAAAGATCATCAGCATATTTCATTTTTACGAGGATATAACAAGGCATTGCTTTGCGTTGAACAAGTTTTTTCTTGCCATTCTTTTCTTCAACAACATCTTCCATTGGAATGACGATTTCAAAAATTCTATCTTTAAGATTAAATTTTTCAATAACTGTTTCAAGATTTTCTTTCGCAACATTTTCATAACCAGAAAAAGTGTGAAGAACATACCATTTTGCCTCTAAGCTGTCAACAAACTCTTTATAAGCGATTTCGTCATCACTAAGTTCTTTTTCTTCTGACAAAGCGGTTGATTGATTGTTTTCTAATTCAGTTTCACCTGCCATTTCAGGTGCAATTAAATCTTTTTCTTCCATATAAGCCACCTTTATCCCCTCTTAGTTAGGAGCGTCATAAGTGCTCCTAAACCATAATCCATGCCAAAAATAATCACTGCAAAAACGAGCACTACTACTAAAACAACGCCCGTTCTTTTGCAAACTTCACCAAAAGTAGGCCAAGTGACATTTTTAAGTTCAGCCACTGTTTCTCTTGCCTTTCTTTTAAGGCTACCCTTGTCTTTTTTTTCTTTTTTGGCTTTTTTTGCATTTTTTTGAGACTTAGAGTTTTTGATCTCGCTTTGTTTGACTTTTTCGGTTTTTTCGCTGTCTTTTGTTTGCAAGCCAGCCTGTTCATTGAATTTGGTCTGGTTGTTGTTTTTCTTTTTAGACATAAAACCTCCGATTATTTTGTTTCTTTATGAACAGTTCTTTTTCCGCATCTTGAACAAAATTTTGTAATCTCAATTCTTTCAGGATTTGCTGATGTATTTTTGCTTGTAGCATAATTTCTTTCTTGACATTCTGTGCAAGCCAAGATAATATTTTTGCGTTTTGGTAATGCCATAATTCTTCTCCTAACAAAAAAACTAACACCCCACAAGAGATGTTAGTCATATTCTATCATATAAAAGCAGAAATGTCAACTGTTTTTTTAATTTAAATCTATTTTTATTTAATATTTTTATGTCAAAATTTGACTTATAAAGCTTTGTCATTTACTTCAATTTCGGTATCAAGAAGCATAACTATATCATCTTTATCACAAGACTTTTTGACAGTCTCAAAGTCAGTTGGTAAATTAAAGTCAAGTTCATATTTATCAATATAAGAAAAATATGCTTTAAGCATAGCTTTCGCATAAAGATATGCTTCTTCCATAAAAGCACCATCTGTTGTAAGTTCTAAATCAGGAATAAGAACGCGATACATTTCATCTTCTTTATCTTTGATGAAAATAGCTGGGTAAACAAAACTTTTCATTAAAAGCTCCTTAAAGGTATTTTAGCATAACTTCCTTTAAAAACAAAACAATTATCGACATTTTTTTGATTTTTTTCAAAAAAAGATAATTTTGGTTTATTTTTTCTATTTTTAATATATGAATATTTTTAGATATTTATACTTCACAAAAATACTGCAATTTTTTGATATTTTATTGAATTTAACAATAAATTAATCAAATTTGCTTTAATTCCACAATTTTTTTGGGTATTTTTGCGATATTTTTTCATTTTTTATAAAATTTTTAAAATTTTCTAAATCTTCTTTGAAGGTTATACCCTGCCATTTTGAGTCAGTTTTTATCACTTTCATAAACAATTTTTTTTCACTAATAAGTTTATTTATCATGCTTGGAAGAAAATATTCAGCAGTCGACAATTCCTCCTTATTTTCCTCCAAAAATTCTTCAAAGCCCTTGCTGATATATTTAAAAATGTCTTTATTAAAGCCTATCATATTCATTGAAACAAGCTCGTTTCCGATTATATTTTTCCATTGTGAAGGTTCTTTTTCTAGACTTCGAGCAACTAAATTTTTATCAATTAAACTTATTTCATGTTCTTCAATTTTTTGCAATATTCCTTTTTCCTCACTACAAATTCCTCTTTTGACATTGCCACTATCAGAAAGTGTCTCCTTGAGTTTATAGCATATCATTAAACTTTCATTTTCGCTTAGTTTATTTTTTAAAAAATTTGCACCATCAAAAAATGCCTCTCTGCCATAAAAGTCGTCAGCATTGATTACCAAAAAGTTTTCATCAATATCCTTCTCCGCGGCAAGAAGAGCATGAGCCGTCCCAAAAGGCTTGCTTCTTTCTTTAGGAACATTAAAGCTTTCAGGAATATTATCATTATTTTGAAAAACATATGCCGTTTTAATATATTTTTCTATGCGATTTCCTATTGTCTCTTTGAAAATTTTATAGTTTTCTTCTTTTATTACAAAAACAACTTTATTAAATCCCGCTTTTATGGCATCAAATATAGAAAAATCCAAAATAAAATTACCCTCTCCGTCCACAGGTGAAAGTTGTTTAAGTCCGCCAAATCTGCTGCCTATTCCTCCCGCCAAAACCACAAGTTCCATAATTCACCTCACCTATTCAATATATGCTTCTATCATCCATAATGTTTTTTATTGTATCATAAAATATGGTTTTTACAAAATGATAAAATGCCATTTAAAAACAATACTTGACAAAATCCCCCCTCCCGACTATAATAAAAATATATAGATTATTAATCTTAAATGTTAGGAGAATGATATGATTTATACTAAAAGATCTATGATGAAATACTTAAAAAAATCTAATAATGGCTTAAACATTATGTATGGGACAAAAAAATTACAAGATGATTTTGATTTAGGACTTGAAGCCGTAAAGCGTGATGGTTGTGCAATTTCATGCCTTTCTGATAGATTGCGAGATAATGAAATTATTGCAGAAGCTGCAATACAACAAAACCCAAACGCAATTGAAGATGTATCAGACAGGCTTAAAAATGATAAAAAAATTATTTTAAAAGCTTTAGAAAAAGATGGTTTGGCATTAAGATATGTTGAAAATTTCAATGATGACATTGAAGCTGTTTATGTAGCAATGTCACAAAATTTTGATGCAAGCAATTATGCTTCAGAAAGATTGAAAGATGCAATAATGTGGCACGGATTATATACAGAAGAGATGAAATTAATTATGGAAATTCATGAAAATCCTGAGAAATTTGCAGATATTCCACCTAGATATTTTTTTAATGGAAATTTTGTGTCAGACGGAAACCCAAGAGAAACAGTATTGGATTATGCTATGCAAACTGTCCAACATAAACTCATGCAAATGCCAAACACTGAAGAGAATAGAAAATATAAAGCAAAAATTTATAATATGATGCAAAAAACTATCAATGACAATTTTGAAGAATGGAAAAAACAAGGAGACTGGATAGATTCTGTTTATGATGATATGAAAACCTGCTTAAACAAACAGATAGATCGAAACGGAATAGATTCAGCTACAAAATTTTTTAATGAAAACAATGTTGATGAAATTCAATATTAATGAGCTTTAAAAAATCCACCCAATATGGTGGACTTTTTTATTGTTTTAAATTTTTAAGTTTTTTCACCTTTTCTGAAAGAGCAGAAACTTCTTCAGAAAGTTTTTTAAACCTTTCTTCACTCTCTTTCATCTCTTTTTCAATCAATTTCCTTTCTTGAAGGCTTGACTTTTGATATCTTAATAGTATCTGTATTTTCTCTTCTTCTAAAACTTCAAGTTGATTTAATTTATCATTCAAACTTAGGTTTGCAAGTTTTATTATTTCATCAATTTCTACCATCGCTCACCTCTACATTTCAAAGTCATTTTGACTTGCATCCAACTCATTCAAATCTTCTCTGATTATTTTTGCTGTTTCACGAATTGTATCAGAATAATTTTTTGTCACTTCATCATAAGTGCGAATGACGAATTGAGCCTTGTCTGCATCAGTATATCCATAATATCCCCTATGTCTAGCTTTCGGATTTTCTTCTGGTCTTCCAAACCTTTTTTGCAACTGTTCAGCCAAATCATTATAACCTTTACCTGTAGTGACTCTTTCAACTTTCACTCCACGATTGTTCATTGCTTTCATAATTGCATCGGCAGAATCAACAATGGCATCCAAAAATGAATTTGTAGAAAATTTATCATTGTGTTTTTCACCCTTTTTAAGATCTTTTAAAACTGCGGTTGGGATTTCTATATTATCATAGCAGACTGTCTTTGTCTCTGGATCATACCAAATATATGCCTGACCTAAAATTCGTTTTTCCTTTGCTGGGTCGCCGTTTTCATCATAATAACTCTCTTCAAACACCAAAAATCCTGCATTTTTATTTTTATATCCATCAAAAACACATTTTTCAGCAACTCCACCAATATGCTGGCAGCAATTGGTGATATCTCCAAGCACAAATCCGAGTGGATCATCCTTTTCAAGAATCCTAAAAGAGATGCCATTTTTCTCTATAGCCTTATCCGCACAAATGACATAATTGCTTTTTATTCTCTTCGCCTCATTGTAAACATATTGAATCTGATTAAACTGATCTTGACTATAACCATACCTGCCAACAATTTCCGCAAGAGTTTCATTTCCTTTATCGACACTGTTATACTCAACCATCAAGCAATGTTCGGCAACAAATTCTGGGGACAATAATGCCCTTTCTTCATTGCCATAAACCACTCTATTTGGAAAACTCTTTAAAATTCTATCAAAACTGTTATGAGCTTCACAAATATAATCCCTTTTATAATAGGCACTTTCATTTACAGAAAAATACATAAACATTGGATTTTTATGATAATATTTCATGAAAAATTTTGAAAATGTGGGATTGTAAGCACCTTTTAATTCAATTTTTGAAAATTTAGAATGAATATCATCGCAAACTATAAATGGCGTATTATCAGCACTTCTTTTATAAGGAACATAATTTAAAACATAATCATAAGCTTTTTCTCGTTCTGCCGTGTTTTCTGAAAAGCCACCAAGAGCATAATAAATTTTCATAAGCTCAGAAAATGAATTGTTTTTTTCATATTCTGTCAAGGTGTCAGATCCAAATTCTTTTACAAGCATAGCCCAACGTTTATTATTATTGTTTATAAAGTAATTTTTCAATTGAGAGGCAGGAAAAACTTGCAAAGTAAAATCTGGAGGAATGAATTTAATTTTTCCTTCCTTTTTCCATAAATACGTCTGAACAAAATTTTTTCTATAATTTCCCTTACAAGAAAAATACTTGACTAATTTGTCCATATTAAAATCACTGCAAATATAGTCATCTTTTAATGATTCATCTTTATAAGGTGAAAGAAGAATATCTTCACCATCCTTTGAAAGATAGATATATTTGAAGTTTGTTCCTTTAAATGAATTATCTCCATAAAAGAACATGTTGGTTGTAGATTTAAACAAAATTTGCGTATTGACGCAACCATCGAATACATTATAACCTAGATCTTGAACGTGAGACGGAATTATAATTTTTTCGAGACCAACACAACCACAGAAAGCATGATCGGCGATTTTCTTTTCACCCTCAGGTATAGTGTAAATTTTAGTAGCACCTCTTGTCATATCAAATGCTTGGTAAAAAAAAACCACTTTTTCTAAAATCCCAAGTTAGATTAGTTTTAAGGTCTTCTTCCCCATCTAATTCGTTTGAATTTGCGCTGTTTAAAAATGCCCTTATAAGAGAATTTTGCCAACAAGACATATCTTCATTCACTGGATAAAAAGGTATTCCAGATATAATCGCCTCTTCAGTTTCCAGTTTTAGCTCTGCAGCGTTGCCACTTAAAAGTTCTTCTTCATTTTCAATCTTAAAAGTCACAGGTTCAACTTTAATCCATTTATAATTACCAACATAAGGAACTTTTTTTAAATCATGAAACCAGAGATCTCCAAAACCTGAGTTCATAGCAATTGAACGGACATATTTTTTACCATTATATTCAAATTCAGGACTTTGTTTAGATAAAAAATTTTTATTTTCAAATTCTTTCCCATTGGTTGTCCACAATCTGCCTGTGCATGTTAAGCCCTTTTTAAATTTCCATCATTATACAACTCTTCAAGTTTTTCCTCTAAATTGCTTGAAACTGTATTTTTGGGATACTCGCCAATTTCAATGGTATAATATAAAATTTCATTATTTTTATTTTTTACATTTTTTATCTTGCCAATCTCTTCTGAAATGGCAGAAATTGACATTTTAGATGGTAAAGGAAGGGTCATTTTTGCACAAATGGCAATATCGTTTTGGGATACTATTTCACCACAAGGATAAATTATTTGAGCATTATATTCATAACGATTAATGTCATATTTTCAGGCCTCATTGCCCAATAATAACCTGTATCTTTATTTCGCTCTGTTCGAATTAAACTATCCAATCCTTTTGCGTTGTTTAATAATGCAAAATCTGTCAAAGATTTTCTTCGCTTTATTCTGTCCTCTGTTTTTTGCCCAAAATAAATAAAAGGAATGCTAATAAAATCGGTTGTTTGATAAGTTTTATTCTTTCCATTCTCATCAATTATTTCAAATGTGTTTTTTACAGGCTTGATAATTTTTGTCCAATCTTTCTTAGCAGTTGGCATTTAAAAACTCCTTTCAAATATTTTAGCATAAAAAAGCATAAAAGTAAAGAACAAAATTCAATTTCACTTGCAATATAAAAAGCCCACCAATTATGATGGACATTTATAAAAATAATCGATAATTTAATCAAAATGACAAAAATATCACAAAATTTAATCAAAATTTCCACAATTTTGATTAATTTATAGCTCTTCCACAGCAATTTTTATATTTCATTCCACTTCCACAAGGGCAAGGGTCATTTCTTCCAACCTTTGGTTTATCATTGTAGACAGTCTTTTGAATTTTGAGTTTTTCCTTTGCCTTTTTTGCAGCTCTTTCTTCTGGAGTAAGCTCTTTGCCTGTGAAAGTAATCTTAACTGGTTGTGGTTTTGGTTCTTCTGGTGCTTGTTGAATTTGAGCATTGAGAAGAATTTTGCAGGTGTTTTCTCTGATTTTTTCAACCATCTTATCAAACATATCAAAGCCTTCTTTCTTATAGGCAAGCACTGGATCTTGTTGACCATATTGACGGGCAATTATTTCATCTTTCATAATCTGCATATCTTCAATTTGGCTCATCCAATTAATATCTACCATTCTAAGAAGAACATTTCTTTCGATATCTTCAAAATCTACACCAATTTGTGCCAAGTCTTGCTGACGCTTTTTATATCTTCTCTCAATATCTTTAATAATCTTTTCGACAATATCATCTACGTCGCATTCTTCAACAAATTCCTCTGTGATAAGATTTCTGTCTTTTTCAATTAGACCTTTTTCAAGCTCTTTTTTAAGTGCTTCCAAATCCCATTCATAATATGGTTTATCATCGCTGATGACTTTGTAAACACTCTTTGCAACAACTTCTGGAAACATGTTCATAATTTGATCATGGACTGGTTCGCCATCAAGCACTTTGTTTCTTTCATTGTAGATGATTTCTCTTTGTTTGTTCATAACATCGTCAAATTGAAGAACTGATTTTCTAATTCCAAAATTTTGAAGTTCTATCTTTCTTTGAGCTCTTTCAACATGTTTTGCAAGCATTTTCACTTGGAAAGGCATATTTTCATCAACCTTGAAGAACTGAAAAATTCTTTTAAATCTATCATCAGCAAAACGTATAAATAGATCATCTTCTGGCGAAAGGAAAAACACACTTGAACCAGGATCACCTTGACGTCCTGCACGTCCACGAAGCTGATTGTCAATACGTCTTGATTCATGACGTTCTGTGCCTACAATGTGAAGTCCACCAAGTTTTTTTACTTCTTCCTTCTCATTATCGGTGATTTTTTTATATTTTTCATAAAGCCCGCGATAGGTGTCTCTTGCATTGTTTAATTTTTCATCTTCCACATAATTGAAAGCAGTTGCATAGAGGATTTCTTCTTCGCTAAATCCTTTGTTATGCATTTCTTTTGTCGCCATAAACTCAGGATTTCCGCCAAGCAAAATATCAGTTCCACGACCTGCCATGTTGGTTGCTATAGTCACCGCACCCTTTCTTCCCGCTTGGGCGACGATTTCACTTTCTTTTTCATTGTTTTTTGCATTCAATACTTGGTGTTTTATACCTGCTGATTTTAGTGCTTGTGAAATTAGTTCTGATTTATCAATATTTATTGTGCCCACAAGGACAGGTTGCCCCTTCTTTTCGCAATCTTTGATTTCTTCAATTATTGCTTTTATTTTGCCTTTTTCAGAAGCATACATGATATCTGGATAATCAATTCTCTGCTTTGGCTTGTTTGGCGGAATGACAACAACGTCAAGATTGTAAATAGTCCTAAACTCACCTTCTTCCGTTTTGGCAGTTCCTGTCATACCAGAAAGCTTGCTGTAAAGTCTGAAGAAATTTTGGAAAGTGATCGTTGCAAAGGTTTGATTTTCATCTCTTATATCAACCCCTTCTTTTGCTTCAATTGCTTGATGCAGACCAGAACTGAAACGTCTGCCAATAGAAAGACGACCAGTAAATTCATCAACTATAATTACCTCACCATCTTTGACAACATAATTTGCATCACGATGCATGATAAAGTTTGCCTTCAACGCATTATTGATATAATGATTCAGTTCCAAATTCTCAATATCTGAAAGATTTTCAATCTTAAAAAATGCTTCTGCTTTGCTAATTCCACTTTCGGTCATATTTATTTGTTTTGTTTTTACATCTATTTCGACGTCAGCATCTTTTTTAAGCGTTTTTACAAATTTTTGTGCCTGAATATATCCATCTGAAGATTTTCCACTCATTCCACTGATAATAAGTGGTGTTCTTGCTTCATCAATTAAGATACTATCAACTTCATCGACAACGGCAAAATTAAGTCCTCTCAGCACTCTTGAATTTTTATTCGCTGCCATATTATCACGAAGATAATCAAAGCCAAGTTCATTGTTTGTGGCATAGGTAATATCGCACCTATATGCATCTCTCTTTTGCTTGTCATTTTGACCTGAAATTGAAATGCCAACACTAAGACCCAAAAATTTATATACCTTTCCCATCCATTCGGCGTCACGCTTTGCAAGATAATCATTGACTGTGACTACATGGACACCTTTGCCTGTGATAGCATTAAGATACACAGGCAGTGTCGCCACCAAAGTTTTACCTTCACCTGTTGCCATTTCAGCAATTCTACCTTGATGAATTGCAATTCCACCAATAATTTGTGAATAAAAGTGACGCATATTCAAAACTCTAGAAGAAGCTTCTCTTATTACTGCAAAAGCCTCAGGAAGCAAGTCGTTTAACGACGCCCCTGCTTTGTATCTATCACGAAATTCATCTGTGCAAGCCTTTAGTTGCTCATTTGAATATTCTTTAAATTTATCTTCAAGAAGGATAACCTTATCAGCAATTTTTTTAAGTTTTCTCACCTGTGAATTATTCTCATTTCCAAAAAGTCCCATTTCTTCTCCTTTAATTACTTTCAATAGTTCATTTTAACAAAAAATCGCAAAATGTCAAAGTAAATTTGCTATTAAACAGAATTTTCAAAGTAGATTTTTTTAAAACTTTGTCAAAAAATATCTTTCTTTAAGTTTTATTTCCACTTTTTAAATATTTAAGCCTAAACCTTGTCGAAAACTTGACTTTTACTATATAAAGTTTTATAATATAATTAAATTAATATAATAAGGAGAATTTAATGGCAACTAAAAACGAAATGGAGTCTTTAAGTAATAAAATTACTCTGGTAGACAAAAATAATATACCTCTTACCGATAAAGATGGAAATAATATTATTGTTGACCAAACGCTTGCTATAGATCCTTCATCTTCTCACTTCTTTAAATTTGCTGATAAGACAATGGATGAACGTGGTTCACTTAAAAAAAGAGACCTTCTCACAATTGATAAAAAAGAAGGAGAAGAAGTTTATACCTTAAATTTCCCAAACCTTTCTCTTTTCACAACATCTGATGTAAAATCTCTTGCTGATGAACTTGGAATTGAAGGTGCTCTTGAAATTACTCCTGATCAAGGTGGCATAACTATATCAAAAGAGCATGGGGCAACATGTTTTAAAATCACTGCGTCAAATGGAAAAACCTATACTATCAGCACTGATGCAACATCTGTAAAAATCACAAATGAAAATGGTGATGAATTCTCATTTACTTCTGATTATCAAAATGGTATTGGTATTGATGCTTCAATGAATACTGATGCTGTGGACGCATTCTTTGATAAAAACAATACAATCTTTCAAACTTTAAACAATTCTTCAGGCAAAAGTCACCCTGCTCCAAAAGAATTAAATGATTTCCCATTGAAAAATCTTGCACTTTATGCAAGAACTTTTCGTGGGAACAATTCAAAGGATGTCGGAGATTATACTTTTATCACTATTGGTCCTATCAAAAGAAACAAAAACGATGCCGAAGCAAAATATCCTTACAGCTTTATTTCAAAAACAAATTCAAAAGATAGTTCTAAAAAAGACAATTATTTCTTAATCAACGGCAAATATGAAAAGCTTGAAAGTATGTATCTTCAATATGAAACTGTCAATGGTGTTGTAATTCCAAGAATTGTGATACAAGTAGTGCCTCAAAAAGCTGGAGCAAACACACCAAACAGAAGAACTTATGCTTTTGATTTGCAACTAGATGAAAACGGAAACTTTATTGATGAGTCTCTTAAAGCAATAGAGCTTTTATCTAATATCACTGGCTATCAAAACAAAGCATCATCAGAAGCAAATGCAACAGATATTATCATTGGTGGTTTTGTATTTGATAAAAAAGATGACAGAGATTATGCAGATTATGCTTATAAACTCAATCCCGACAATTACAATATGGTAATTGATGACGACTCAGATAATGGCGACCCAAACTATGATAATGGAAATAATAATTTTGTTTCACCCAATAATCCTGATGATGGAAATAATAATATTATTGCACCCAATAATCCTGACATTGACAATGGTAATGTTGATAATGGAAACGGAACAGAAGATCCAAAACTGTCAAACGACCCAGAAAATCCAGATAATGAAGAAAAAGAAGATGATGAAGATTCTAAAAAAGAAACATTAACCAAATCCACAAAATCCTACGACTTTAAAAAAACTGCTGAGAACTTTGGAATGGCGATTGCAGTTTTAGGATTCTTTATTGGCATTGGGGCTCTGATAACTGGTGTTGGTGCTATACTTGCCTTTGTCGGAATGGGAATTGCACTTGTAGGAACAAACATAATAGCTTTTAAAGATAAGTTTGAAATAAAATCTTTTGATATTGCTTACAAAAGGGTTTCAGAGCTTGAGGCACAGGAAGATGAAGATAGTAAATTTGCTGAAAACTTCTTAGCAACTGAAAAAGAAATTGATAATGCAAACGAAAACATGCTTTCAAGGGAAAATGAACTTAGCAATTTTATCACTCTGTCTTCTGACAACGCAAATAGTTTTGACAATATTTTTGACAATTATGGACTTGGCTTCTCTCAAGATTTAGGTGACGAAAATTCTATTTCTAGATTTGATAGACTTATGAGCATTGATGGTTATGAAATCAGACATCAAATGCTTCCTATGTTGCAACAAATTCAGCAAGAAACCATGACTAATGCAAGAAATGAAAAGATAAACAACTTCTTTACAACATTCTTCAATGACATCCCTCAAAGTAAAAAAGATGGATGTGCAAAAGATATGTTTGGAGAAAATAATAGTGATTATTTAAATGAGTTTATCCAAAGAATGGCTATTGCAGATGAAATAGAAACAAAATATAAAGCATTGACAAATAAACAAGAAGAAAGAATTGCTGTTTCTTCTGATCGCCAACTTTCTAAGATAATGAATTCTCAAAAAGTAAATTCAACTATTCGTGAAAATATTTTTAAACGCTATGAACACTCTTTTGTAAGAAGACTTTCAACTGATAAAAATATGAATGAAACCAAACTCGACCTCATATTTAAGGATGTCCCAAATGAAGAAAAGGCAGATATTTTTGATAAACTTATAAATGCAAATGAAAACATCAATTCTGCTTTTGAGAAAATTGAAAATATTGCAAAAGAAAATCGCGAAAGTATTGCAAACTTGCAACAGGCATCTAAATATGCAAAAGCAATGAATGATTTACTTCAAGACACACAGCATACAAAGTTTACAACCTATAATCAGGCATCAAATTCTGTAAAAAGTCTTATATTAAACAAGACGATTTATTCTATAATCGATAAAATTAATAAGGACAATTTAAACATTGATATAAATAATGCATCACAAAATTATGTTTTAAACGAATTATTTGACAAATCTTACACTGAAGATTGTCAAAACCTCATCAATCAGATATTCAATGATTTTGGTGATGTCATCAATGCCCCTCTTGACAGCAAAGTACCTTCTGGACTTATCATGCCAGAACTTAAAGGCAAAGCTTTAAATTTAAAACAAGGGACTATTGAAGATTTAATCTCATTATTCTATAATCAGAAAAATAATTCAATGTCAGAAAAAGCTGAAGAACTTTCTGACGCATACCAACAAATCCATAACAAAATTTATGCAAACATCGATGCGAAAACTGAAGTTTTATGCACAAAGATTATTCAAGATATTGCAAACACTTTTTCATCAAAACTTGATTCTTTCAAACTTGATAGCGAAACTGTCAAAAATAAAATGATGGAATTGCAAACGAATTTCAATATTGATGAAAGAATTTCTGAAAAAACTCTTAAAAATATTGCAAGAACAATTTTACTTGCGGATAAAGCAGTTGAAATAGATAATTTACCTTCATCAACTATTGCAAGCTCGCAACAAGTTGAACAATCAAAAATAAGACAAGAAAATTATAAATCAACAACCACCCTTCTTGAAAATGTGTTGAATGGAAATTTCTTTGATTTTTGCTTTGAAAAAGCCTTAGTTGATGCTTGCTGCAATTATTCTAAAGATAAATTGAATATCGATGTTGATAAAAATGATCTTTCTATCAATTCGTTGCAAGAACAAGCAGATCTGGCAAGACAATCTATAAAAGGCTATCATAATACGATCAACCTTATTGATGATCTTAATCTTTCAACAGAGCATGAAGATGGACAAAACAGTGAAAGACAAGAAATGATAGAAAAAATAAAATCTTTACTTAATAATGAAGATATTTCAAAAGTTATTTCACAATCGCTTAAAAATAAAAAAATCACAAATAAATATGGTTCTATTACATTTGATGACATTTATAAATCAGGCATAACCGATGCGGGATATGACATCAAAAAGGTTGAAAAGTTTATAAATAATCAAATAGAAAAATACAATCACCATTCACAAATTGAAAGTCATTGTTATGACACCATTCTTGGAAAAAAAGCTGTAACAAAAGAACTTAAAAGACAAAAATCTAAACATAACAAAAACAAACAAGTTGAAAGCAAATATGACAATGTTTATGATATGATTTTAGATTTATCCAAAAAGAAAGAAGATGAGCTTGAAAATCTTATTCTAAACAATCCTAAAATCACACCACAAAAAATTGCAAAAGAGTTTGGAATAAACAAAAAACAATTTAAAACTGCTCTTAAAGAAATTTCAAATATTGATAATTCAATTGATACACAAAAAGAACTTTGGCTTAAGAGAAAGGACTTTAAAGAATATCAAGAAATTGCGGATGACTTTAAGCTAGCTTGGGAAATGGCTTTAAAACAAGAAAACTATCAAAACTTAAAAGCTTTAATTGCTCAGTCAAAAGTAAAGAAAACAAAATCTTCTAAAAAATCAATCAAGCAGGCTAATATTATCAATGATTTGGCGTCAACACTTGGTCTTAATTTGAAAAAGCTTGAAAGTTTATTAAACAGTGACGACAAAAAAGGCATCAAACAAACAATTAATAAATTGGATAAAAATGGTGCAATTGACAAACAAATTGAGGCATCTTTGACAGACAAACAAAATGAAATCTCAAATATTGAAATTAAAAAAGACATTTTAAGTGACTCTGATAAACAACTACTTGATCAATTAAACCAATTAGATGAATTTAATAAAGATGTTGAAGTATATCAAAAGAAAATTTCTTTCTTCAACTCTCTTGCAGAAAAAGGTGTGTCAGAAAATGTAATCGATAATGCCATTGAAGCGTTTGCAAAAGGCAATACAAAATTCTTTGAACAACAAAATGTGTCTATTGAAGTTGACGGCAAAACAAATGTTCTTCCCCTTCTTAAATTATGTGAAGATGAAGGAATACTATTTGAAGAAACAGATCCTATTTTATTAAAACGTCTAAAAATTTCTGCAAAAGACCTTGCTGATTCAAAAAATAAGAAAAAAAGAGATATGCTTCGTAAGATAAATCAAAACATTCAAAATAGACAACAAGAACAAAAGGAAGATTTGTCAAAAGCACACAAAAAGGCTCTTGAAAGCAAGAAAAAGACACCTTTTGAAGAACATAAGCCAAAAGAGCGAAACAGCATGTTTAAAAAGCTTGCAAATTTGTTTAATAAAGCTAAAAATAAATCGAATAATAATGAAAAAGACTGGCTTAAATCAAATAGTATTAAGAATGAGCATGAACAGTATACTGGAATTGTAAAAGATAAAGAGAAAGATAAAAGTAATGTAACTGAAAAGGAAAATAATCAACCTGAACTTGACGAAAAGGAACTGTAAATATTAACCTAATATTTCATTTCAAACTTGCTTTATAATAATTTAAATAAATATCTTTTAAATATTCTTGATTATTATTTTACAAATAATGCTTTAAAAAGTTTAACTCAAATTCGAGTTAAACTTTTTAAAGCGAATATACCTATTATTTAATCATCTTTAAAGGTATAAATCTTTATAAAAAAATCTATAATTTTAAAAGGAAAACTTATGAAAATAGGAGTTGTTGGATTGCCAAATGTAGGCAAAAGCACTTTATTTAACGCTATCACAAATGCTGGAGCTGAAAGTGCGAATTATCCTTTCTGCACAATCGAACCTAATGTTGGTGTGGTTGATGTCCCTGATGAAAGGCTTGATGTTTTGGGCAAATTTTACTCAACACAAAAAATTACGCCAGCATCAATAGAATTTGTTGACATCGCAGGTCTTGTTGCTGGTGCAAGCAAAGGCGAAGGGCTTGGCAATAAATTTTTAAGCCACATACGTGAAGTCGATGCAATTGTGCATGTTGTCAGATGTTTTGAAAATGACAAAATCATTCATGTAAATGGATCTATTGACCCAATTCGCGACATTGAAATAATCAATCTTGAACTTGCACTATCAGACTTAGAGCAAGTTTCAAAAAAACTTGAAAAAGATGCTAAGCTTGTCAAAACTGGTGACAAAAGTTTGATTGCAGGCGTTGCTCTAATGCAAAAAATCAAAGACGCACTTGAAAACAACCTTCCTGCACGCTCTGTTGAAATTGATGGCGAAGAGGAAGAAAAACTTTTGAAAAATCTTCAGCTTCTTTCAGCAAAGCCTGTAATATATGTGGCAAACATTGGCGAAAATGATTTAAACAAACCTGAAAATGAGTTTGTCTTGAAAGTAAGGGATTTTGCAAGCAAGGAAGGAGCAAAGGTCATCAGTCTTTCAGCAAAAATAGAAGAAGAACTTGCAGGACTCGATAAAGATGAAAAGGCAATGTTTAAGGAAGAACTTGGCATTAAAGAAAGCGGACTTGAAAAGCTTGTCAAAGCAAGTTATGACATTTTGGGACTTATGAGTTTTCTCACTGCAGGTGAAAAAGAAGTGAGAGCATGGACAATAAAAAAAGGCACGAAAGCACCAGCAGCAGCAGGCAAAATTCACACCGATTTTGAAAAGGGATTTATAAAAGCAGAGATTGTTTCTTACACTGATTTAATAGATTCAGGAAGCTATATAAAGGCCAAAGAAAAAGGTAAAGTGAGAATAGAAGGCAAAGAATATATCGTCCAAGATGGCGATGTGATATTATTTAGATTTAATGTTTAAAAATTAATAATATATGATAATTGACATTAAAATTGATTAAAAATAAGGAAAAATCATGAAAAAAGAGAAAATTAATGAATTATTAAATACCAACCTTCTTCCTCTAGCATTTATTGGTGACAGCGTTCATACACTATTTGTAAGAAACTTTTGCCTTAGTGAAAGCAATTTAAAACTTGAAAATTATCACCTCAAAGCTTCTTCATTTTGTAAGGCATCTGCCCAAGCAAAAGCTCTTAAAAGCATCCTCCCCCTTTTAAGTGAAGAGGAAGCAAACATCGTCAGGCGTGCGAGAAATGCAAAGCCGAAACATCATGCAAAAAATTCAAACACAGCTGATTATTCTTATGCAACCGCCTTTGAAGCTTTAATAGGATATTTATATATAATTGGTGACAGAGGCAGACTTGAAAAAATCCTAAATTTATCAGTCAATAATTGTCATGAAAATTTAAATTAAACACCATGAAAGTTAAAAAAAACACCGAAGTTTCGGTGTTTTTTTATTAAAAGCAAACATCACAGATTGAGTCATATTCATCTTCATGTGGTTTTTCTTTTGAACTTACATACATGCTAGTTCCTCTTTCAAGACCACAGTCACATTTTATTTTTGGAGTTGGTGCGGTAGTATCACCCCAAAATGCTTCTTCAGACATAACATCTCCTTTATGAAGCACACCATTGTATATTATATATTCGTTATCGACAAATACAAATTTTGTTACACCTTTTGCTCTATAAGAACATCCAGTCATACTAAAAGCAGTCACAACAACCGCTACGCCAGC
The DNA here is from genome assembly GCA_947062475.1 of uncultured Clostridia bacterium. Lineage (GTDB taxonomy): Bacteria > Bacillota > Clostridia > Christensenellales > UBA1242 > Caccovivens. Next base: position 22,423 of record CAMSQA010000007.1, on the reverse strand, counting down.
CATAACAGTTGGAATAATTTTCTTTATAATACCATTTTTGCTATTTTTCATATTACCTCATTACCTCCCAAAATTAAAACTCTTTATACTTAAATTATATCATACATTTTAAATTTGTCAATATAGATTAAAAAAAAGTTGATATTTTATTTAAGTTATGCTAAAATTAAAATTGGAGAAATTTATGCAAATAGAAGGTAAAAATGCGATAAGACAGGCTCTTTATGGCGGCACAACAATCACTAAAATTTATGTTGATAAAAACTTTTTGACAAGAAAGGATGAAATAATATCACTTGCAAAAGAAAATAAAATCAAACTTGAATTTTTACCTAAAAACCTGCTTGATAAAAAATCAAAGACAGAGCATCATCAAGGCTATATTGCCCAGACGGTTGACTTTAAATATTCTTCTGTCGAAGAGATTATTCAAAAAGCAAAAAGCAGCAATCAGATGCCTTTTATTGTCATTCTTGACGGAATTGAAGACCCACACAATCTGGGTGCAATTATTCGGACATGTGAATGTGCAGGCGTACATGGAATTATTATTCCTCAAGACCGCGCTTGTCAGATAAATGAAACTGTAGTCCGCACAAGCACAGGAGCTATCAGTGAAATACCAATTGCTAAAGTAGTCAACATCAAACGTGCAATCGAGATATTGAAAGAGAATGACATATGGGTCTTTGGAGCTGAAATTGGGGGTAACAATATTTACAAACAAAATTTAGCACTTCCTCTTGCAATCGTGATCGGCTCTGAAGGAAAAGGTATTCACAAAACTGTTTTGCAAGCGTGCGATGAAATTATCACCCTCCCACTCATGGGCAAGGTCAATTCACTTAATGCCAGCGTGGCTTGTGCTGTTGTTTTGTTTGAAGCATTAAGACAGAGGTTGCAATGAATGAAGATGAAAAACTTGCAATAAAGGCTCAAGCATTTGATGAAGATGCAATCAACACCCTTTTAAATAAATATAAAAATTTGGTCAATAAAATTTCTCGAAGTTATTTCCTCATGGGCGGAGATATAGAGGATATTGTTCAAGAAGGGATGATTGGTTTATATAAAGCGATAACCCACTTTTCTCCACAAAAGAATGCTTCTTTTAAAACATTCGCAAGCATTTGCATAAAAAATCAAATTCAAAATGCAATCAAGGTTGCTTCTTCTGAAAAAAACCGTGTTTTATCTTCAGCATTATCAATTGCTGAGGATCCGTCATTTGATGAAGAAGAAAAACTTGGATTTGAAACTTTTACTGATTTCAGTTCAATTGAAGATAGAATTGTTGAAAAAGAAAAACTTGAAGAAATTTTATTTCATGTTCAAGAAAAACTTTCTTCGCTTGAAAAGAAAATTTTAAATCTTTACCTTGAAGGCTATAATTATAATGAAATTTCTCAAATGGCAAACATCAACAAAAAAAGCATTGATAATGCACTTACGCGCATCAAAAACAAGTTGTCTTTTTTGAAAAAGGCAAATAATTAATAAAAACAGTATTTTTACGGAGGAATAAATGGAAAAATTTGTAAGACCAAGACCAACCTTTCCCAAAAAAGCAGTCATCACTTGTGGCATGCCTTATGGCAACAAAGAATTGCATTTTGCACATGTTGGACTTGCACTTAGAGCGGACACTTTTGCTCAATTTATGCGAGACCGCATAGGTAAAGAAAATGTAGTTTTCGTTTCAGGAACAGATTGTTATGGCTCACCTGCTCTTGAATATTTCAGAGCTAAATCGACGTCAGGTGAAATAAATGACAAATCTGTAAAGGACTTTGTTGAAAGAAATCATCTCAGTCACAAAAAAACTTTTAATGACTTTGGTGTCAACTTCAACCTTTTTGGTGCATCAGCAATCGGCAGAGCAAGTGAAATTCACAATCAAGTCAGCAAGGACTTTATTGAACAACTTGATAAAAATGGCATGATTTCAACTCACTCTTCTTGGCAATTTTTTGACGAAGAGCATGACTGTCTTTTAAATGGCAGGCAGGTCATCGGCAAATGTCCTATTGATGGATGCCGAAGTGAAAAGGGATATGCTGACGAATGTGATCTTGGTCATCAATATCTTCCACAGGATCTCATTGACCCTGTCAGCACATTAAGTGGAAAGAGACCAAAACTTGTCAAAATTGAAAATCTATATTTCAATCTTGAAAAATGTGGAAGCATTTTGGAAGAATGGATTGACAACATTTCCAAAGACAGCTCAACTCCTTCCTTCCTTGTCAAAGACATTCGTGAGTTTTTCAAGAAACCTGAAATCTTTATTAAAAAAGACTACTTTGAAAAATTCAACGAAGTTCGTTCTTATCTTCCTTCTTTTGAAGAGCTTGAAAGAAAACCAAATAATCCAAGCATGACAATTGTATTTGACAATCTTTCAGACAGAGAGAATGCTTGCGAAAAGCTTGCCGAAAATGGGATACATTATAGGACAGGAAAAACGCTCACACCTTTCAGACTGTCTGGTGATATTTCTTGGGGCGTGCCTTGCCCTGAAATTAAAGGTGTGAAAAATCAAACTTTTTATGTATGGCCTGAAAGCCTTTGGGCACCAATTTCTTTCACCAAAACATATCTTGAAAGCATAGGATGCGATGAAGATGAATGGAAAAAATATTGGTGCAATCAAAATGCAAAAGTATTTCAGTTTATGGGCGAAGATAATATCTATTTCTACGGTCCAGCACAGCAAGCAATTTGGCTTTATATGCAAGGTAAAAATCCACAATTTCCTGCACAAGATGGAAATTTACAAACAACAACACTCGTGCCAATCAAATTTTTACTTTATATGAACAGTGTTGCCTCATCATCAGGTCAAATAAAGCCTCCTCTTGCAAAAGAACTTTTAAACTATTATACGCCAGACCAATTTAGGCTTCATTTCCTTGCAATGAATCTTGGAAACAACACAGTTTCTTTCAACCCTAAACCTTTCAATCCAAATGCAAAAGAAGATGATATCGACCAAGTCACCGTTGAAGGCAACTTGCTCACAAATGTTTATAATCGCATACTCAGAACTGTTTTCTATTCAACACAAAGCATGTTTGACGGAATTATTCCTGTTGCAGAAATTGATGAAAGCGTCATGGAAGAATGCAGTAAGGCAATCCTTAATTATGAAAGATTTATGTATGAAAGAAAATTCCACCAAACATACAATACTGTTGATGTATTTGTCAGAAATATCAACAAATATTGGGTGAAAGAAATCAAAAATAATCTTGATAAAGACGGATATGCAAAACTGACCGCAAACACCTTGCAATATATTTTTGTGGCAAATCTTCTTCTCCACCCGATGACAAAAGGGACAGAAAAAGTTGCTGATTATATTGGCTTTGACAAAGATAAATGTTTCAGCTGGGAAAATATTTTTGGAAAGTTCTACGATCTGCTTGACGACAAAAGAGAAAGAAAACTTATTTTCATCAAAGAAAGAGAGGACTTTTTCAAAAGGCATCAATCTCAGCTTGATGAACTTGCAAAAAAGAATGAAATTAATAATTAAAAAAAACTCAAAATCGAAGAAAAATCTTCGATTTTGTTTTATTTATTGTTTCAATCTTGATATAATATAATTAAGAAGGAGTAATAAATGAAAAAACTTTGGAACAATAAAAATCACGACCAAATATTTGAATTTTGTGAAGAATATAAGGATTTTATCTCACAAAATAAGACCGAACGCGAATGTGTCATTTCAATTAGAGAAATGGCTAAGAAAGAAGGCTATAAAGATTTGAAAGAAATCATCAATTCAGCCACCCCTCTCAAAGCTGGTGACAAGGTTTATGCAACCAATCTTGACAAATGCATTTTTCTTTTCAAAATTGGTTCACGTCCTATTTCTGACGGCATGAGAATTTTGGGTGCACATATTGACAGCCCAAGACTTGACCTCAAACCAAATCCACTCTATGAAGATGGACCCTCAAAAATTGCACTTTTCGACACCCATTATTATGGTGGCATTAAAAAATATCAATGGACTGCACTTCCTCTTGCCATTCATGGCATTGTTTGCAAAAAAGATGGCTCAACAATCAATATCAATATTGGCGAAGAGGCACAAGATCCTGTATTTTGTATAACAGACCTGTTGCCACATCTTGATAGAGACAATTCAAGAGCGGCAGAAAACAAAATCAATGGAGAAAACCTCAATGTGATAGTTGGCGGCATTCCTGTGGATGAAAAAACTGAAAAACCAGTCAAAAAAGCAATTCTCAACATCTTAAAAACAAAAAATATCGAGGAAGATGATTTCATCTCTGCCGAAATAGAAGTTGTCCCAGCAGGCAAGGCTCGCGATATGGGGCTTGATCGCAGTTTTATTTTGGGTTACGGTCAAGATGACAGAATTTGTGCTTACACCTCTTTAAAAGCTATGTTTGATAGCGATGAAAACCAGTTTACTCTTGCTGGGATGTTTGTTGATAAAGAAGAAGTTGGCTCACAAGGTGCAAGCGGAATGCAAAGTCTCTTCTTTGAAGATATGGTTGCAGAAATAGCAAATCTGATGGGCGAGACCTCACCTCTTTCTGTGAGAAGAGCGTTGAGAAATTCTTTTATGCTTTCCAGTGATGTTACTGCTGGCTTTGACCCAAACTACGCAAGTGCCTTTGACGCAAATAATGATGCCTTTCTTGGCAAAGGGATTTCTTTCAATAAATATACTGGCTCACGCGGCAAAAGTGGTGCAAATGATGCAAGCCCAGAGTATATTGCAAAAATCAGAGAAATCTTAGACAAAAATGAGATAAATTACCAGCTCACCGAAATGGGTAAAATTGATCAAGGAGGCGGCGGAACAATTGCCTATATCACTGCAAATTATGGCATGAATGTGATTGATTGCGGCTGTCCACTTCTTAATATGCATGCACCTTGGGAAATTTCTTCAAAGACTGATATTTATGACGCATACAGATGCTATAAAGCATTTTTAAGTATAAAAGATTAAAAAAAGGACCTATTTTTTAGGTCTTTTTATTTTATCTAAACCAAGCAAATCATCAATTTTCATATTATAAAAAGTTGAAAATTTTAACAAAAATTTTGAGTTTAGAGCAGTTTTTCCCTTTTCCCAATTAATTATAGTCTTTTGATTAACATTTAATATCGATGATAACTTCTTAATAGAGATATTATTTTCTAGCCTTACTTTTTTTAAACTTTCACCAATTCTCAATCTTATCAACTTTCTTTCTTCACTTATCATATCAACCTCCTTTAAAATTTTAAGCAAATTTTAAAAAAAAGTCTTACGGTTTACCGTAGTTTGATATTATTAAATGATAAAATTAAATCAACATATGTTTTATTGAGTAAACGAGTAAAAAAGTAAGTGAAGATAAAATTATATCGTTTATCACTCAATAATTTTATAACTGAATAAAAAAATAGAACTCACATGAGTTCTATTTTTTATTCTGGTTGCGGGAGTTGGATTTGAACCAACGACCTTCGGGTTAGACTACGCGTTGCTTCGTGGCGTTCGCGAATTTCATTCGCTCGGCTTCGAGCTTTCCTCCTCGCTTGCTCGTCGGGCACATAACCCTTTTGCATAAAAAAAAGCAAGTTCTTCAACTTACTTTCACTTTGGTTGCGGGAGTTGGATTTGAACCAACGACCTTCGGGTTATGAGCCCGACGAGCTTCCGAGCTGCTCTATCCCGCGATAACACATTACTATTATATGCATTATCACAGGGATTGTCAATACTTTTTTTGCAATTTATTGTTTTTTTTAAAAGAAATAGATTGTCATTGTCATCAATATCATTGAAATAACAAAAATTGCAGTTGATAAATATCCTATAATTTTGTATTTACTGAAAAAACTTTCAAGTATATGTTTGACAAGCATAAGTATTGCACCAAACAGCATCAACAAGCTGCTTACAAAATGTTTTGACACAACAGTGGCAGTCAAAGCAAAGCCGAACAGAAGTCCAAGTGACAGGCAAACCAAAATTTCCATCAAAATTGGATATAACGCCCAATTCCTTTTAAAGCCACAAACTACAAGACCAAGTCCTAAACCCAGCAAAATACCGCCTACAAGGGCTAAAACATTAAATTCTGATAAAGTAATCGAACTTACAGAAAAAAACATCACAGAGACAAAATTTAATAGGCTGAAAGTGATAAGTCTTGCCTTTTCATCAATATTGTTTGAGGCAAGCAAGGTTTCAGTCAAGATTGTAAGTCCTAGAGCGATCATTACAAACATTGGAAGAGCATTGTTAAGTTCTCTTGCATTGGCACTGACTATGGCAAGCACCAAAATAGAAAAGATAGTAAGACCTTTTAAAAGAATGCCCTGCCATCCCTGTTTTTTATGAAATATTGTATCTAAAGCACCCATACCAAGACACAAAATACTCAAAATAATAAATGGAACATGTATCATAACTATATTGTAACCGAAATTTTCAATAAAACAAAACAAAATTTAATATTTTTTTGCTTTTTATTCAAAATAAAGTTATGAATAAAATTAAAATTCTCTTAAAAGACCTTACTTTATTTCTTTCGGCGTTTGTGCCGATGTTTATTTTGATTTTTATCAAGCTTGTCATTGATATGCTCAACAACAACCTATCATTTAACGTGTTAAACTCTCTTAATTTTTCCACATTGATATTTCTTATCATTTGCGGGATAAGTGGACTTATTTGGAATATAAAAAATGCTGGAAAGGCTATTGAAATTGAAATCATTTCTAGAGAAAACATAACTGACAAACATTTTCTTGGCTATTTTTCTCTTTTTGTGCTTTTTGCACTTCAACTCAATCTGTCGCTTGTCAGCGGATATTGCATATTTGTTTTTATAATGATATTCATAGGAATAGTTTATATCAAAAACTCGCTATTCTATATCAATCCCCTTCTTAATATTTTGGGATATAATTTCTATGACGTCAAATACAAAGTGGTTTCTGACGGAAGAGAAAAAGAGGCAAAAATATTTCACAAAGGAGAACTCAAAATTCAAAAAAATTATTTTGTCAACATCAAAAATGACAATTTCACCTTTATAGACACAAAAAAATCATAGCAATTTCTGCTATGATTAATTTTCCTTATTTGTTTCTTTTTTCTTTATTTTTAGTTTTGAACTGATTTTTGACATAAGTTTATCATTGAAAACAATAAATTTATCCCAAACAAACTCTAAAACAAAGTTTATGACCATCATCAAAACTTCCACCAGCGTTCCATTCCAACCTATTGCTTTCAATGCATTTCCGCCAAAGATAGAGGCAGGAGTAAAACCTACATAAAACAGAAAAGCAAAGCTCATCGCAAGAGGGACATTGCTTGCTGATTTGAAAGTGAATTTTCTATTAAAAGTAAAATTCCAAACAACCGACAATGTCAAGCTGATGAGATGACATGCCCACCACTCTTTCCAGCCGATAAGCTCATACATAATTGTAAAAGAGCCAAGTTGAATTGCCCCAGCAGACAAAGAAAAACATAAAAATTTTAAAAATTCGATAAATTCTTTTTTACGATTTATTTTTTCTTCCACGCGATTTTCGGAAACTTCAACTGAAATATTATCAGCATTTTCGTTTATTTCATTATTGTTTTGTTGTGAAGAAACCTCTACTTCTTCATCTACTTTTTTCTCTTGATTTTTCATGAGATAAATATTAGCATAACTTTTTTGTTTTTGCAACAATTTTTTAAAACTTTTGACAATTTAATCAACATAAATTTAAAAAAAGGCTTGCCTTTATATAGTATTATATATATAATATATTATATATATTTAATATATAAGTAATATATAGGAGAGAATATGGAAAATATTGAAAACAACTTGGAAAATAATCAAGAACAGGAAATTGGCCATTCTGTCAAATATGATGCAAGTGACATTCAGGTGCTTGAAGGGCTTGAGCCTGTACGTAAAAGACCAGGAATGTATATTGGCTCTACTGATGAACATGGCCTGCATCACCTTGTGACAGAAGTGGTTGACAACTCTATTGACGAGGCTCTTGCTGGCTATTGCACTCATATTGAAGTGACAATCAATGCTGATGGCTCTTGTTCTGTTTCTGATAATGGTCGTGGTATCCCTACTGGTATTATCGCAAAAGAGGGCAAAAGTGCTGTGGAAGTAGTTTTGACAAAACTTCATGCTGGTGGAAAATTTGGCGGTGAAGGATACAAGATTTCAGGCGGACTTCATGGTGTGGGCGTTTCTTGCGTAAACGCACTTTCAAAGCATATGGTTGCAGATGTTTATCAAAACGGGAAACATCACAAAATTGAGTTTAGTCGCGGTCATGTCATCAGCCCTTTGGAAATCGTTGGATCTACTGACAAACGTGGGACGACTATCACCTTCCTTCCAGACGATGAAATTTTTGAAACTGTGGTTTTCAACTTTGAAACTATGAAAAATCGTTTTAGAGAAATTGCTTTCTTAAACAAAGGACTTGTAATTTCACTTGAGGACAAACGTGAAGGACAAGAGCGAAAAGAGGTATTTGAATTTAAGGGCGGGATTATTGAATTTGTTGACTTTTTAAACAAAAACCGTGACACCATCCTTTCTTCACCTGTCTACTTCAACAAGTTCAACCGAAATGAAAGTGGAGAAATTGACAATGAAGTTGAAGTTTGCTTTCAATTCAACGAAGGCTACAGCGAAGTGATAAATGCTTATGCAAACAATATCAACACAGAAGAAGGTGGCACTCACTTAGACGGCTTCAAGGCAGGCCTTACAAAGGTTTTAAATGACTATGCCCTTGCAAATAAAATCATCAAAGACAATGAAAAACTTACTGGCGACGATTGTCGCGAAGGTATCACAGCTGTTATCAGCGTTAAACTCAAAGAGCCTCAATTTGAGGGACAAACAAAAACCAAGCTTGGCAACAGTGAAATGAGAAGCATTGTTTACAAAGCAATGACAAGTGAATTTGGGGATTATCTTGACCAGCACCCAGTAGAAGCTAAAAACTTAATATTGAAAAGTGTTATGGCTCAGCGTGCAAGAGAGGCGGCAAGAAATGCAAGAGAACTTACAAGAAGAAAAAGCGTGCTTGAAAACACCACTCTGCCTGGAAAACTTGCCGACTGCAGCGAGCGTGACAGAACTTTCTGTGAAATTTACATCGTAGAAGGCGATTCAGCGGGCGGAACAGCCAAGACTGGCAGAGATAGACGATTTCAAGCTATCTTGCCTTTAAGAGGCAAAATTTTAAACGTAGAAAAGGCAAGACTTAATCGCGTGCTTGAAAATGCAGAAATTAAATCTATGATTACAGCATTTGGATGCGGAATTGGAGAAGAGTTTAATGAAGACAAACTCCGTTATGACAAAATAATCTGCATGACCGATGCCGATGTTGATGGGGCACATATTAGAATCCTTCTTCTTACCTTCTTCTTCCGTTTTATGAGACCGCTTATTGAACATGGACACGTATATGCTGCAAAACCACCTCTCTATAAAGTCACTAAAAATAAAAATGACTATTACTTTTATTCTGATGAAGAACTTGAAGCATGGTATGCAGAAAATGGCAGAATTGGATGTGCTCAACAACGCTATAAAGGTCTTGGTGAAATGAACGCAGAACAGCTGTGGGAAACCACCCTTGACCCAGAACACCGAATACTCATACAGCTTACGATGGAAGATGCAATTGAAGCGGAGAAATATTTCAATGATCTCATGGGTGAAGATAGCGAACTTAGACGTCAATTTATCGAAGAAAATGCAAAACTTGTAACCGACCTTGATATTTAGTTTTAAATAAAATTTTTAATAAATAATACAAATTCGCAAAAAAACAATAAATTTAAAATAAAATTGGAGAAAAAATTGAAAACTTCATATTATGCAAAATTAAACAAAATTGACCTTTCTAAATTTCAACCAGTTGCTATTTCTAGAGATGAAGGAAAGCTTGTAGGCTTTGATGGTAGAGCTATGAAGAAACTTTCTCCTTTCACGTTTTTTAAAAAATGGAAGGAAACTGAAGAAGCTCTCAATCTAGATTTTAAACATAAAATAATGTCAGAAAATTTATATTTAAAACTGAAAAGCGAAAATCAAAGGTCTTATATAGAAAAGTTTTATGACAATGTGCTTTCAAAACTTGCCCCTCAAGAAATCTATGATGAACTGGGCGAAAACGCTGTGCTATTATGCTTTGAAAAACCAACCGAATTTTGCCACAGATTTTTGGTTGCAGGCTGGCTAGAAATGAATTTAGGGATAGAAATAGCTGAATATGGCTTTGAAAACGATGAAAAAGTCAAAAAAAACAAGGAAAATCTTAAATTTTTGTTAAAAGACGTCATTGAAAGCAGGCTTGAAAGGAGTGAAAATGAAATTTCAGGATAAATTTACCAAATTTGTAGAGAAATACACAAATTTTTGGGAAAAGAACTCAATTCATACAATCTCTTTAGGTAACGACATATTCAAAGAACTTAATGAATTAATAGAATGCAATGAATACAACCCCAATGAAGAAGAAATCAAACGATTATTAATTGAAAAAATTGCTGAAGTCGCCCTAACTGTTTTGACATATAAAAAGATGTTTGGCGATAAAGAAATTGAAAAAGAAATGGAAAAATTGATGAAACAAGAACTTGATTTAATCGACAGCCTTAATAAAAACAAAAATTCCAACGAGGAGCTAGAAAATGAGCAAATTTGAAAATAAAAAACCACTTAACGAAATTTTTAAAAATACTAAAATTGAAAAGGTCGACACAGTGGACAACCTTAAAAAGTCTTTCATTTCTTATGCTATGGCAGTAAATGTATCCCGTGCCATACCTGATGTGCGTGACGGACTTAAACCTGTTCATAGAAGAATACTTTTTGCTATGGGCGAAATGAACAACTTTTTTGACAAACCAACAAAAAAATGTGCAAGAATTGTCGGTGATGTAATGGGTAAATATCACCCTCATGGTGACAGCTCTATCTATGATGCTCTTGTCAGGCTTGCACAAGATTTCTCTATCCGCTACCCTCTTGTAGACGGACAGGGAAACTTTGGTTCTGTTGATGGTGACCCTCCTGCGGCAATGCGTTATACAGAAGCACGCCTTGCAAAGATAGCAGCTCTTATGCTTGACGATATCGACAAAGAGACTGTTGACTTTATGCCAAACTTTGACAATCAAAATCTTGAACCAAAGGTATTGCCATCAAAAATCCCAAACCTTCTTATAAATGGTTCTGACGGTATTGCTGTTGGTATGGCAACCAACATTCCACCTCACAACCTCACTGAGGTTTTAAGTGGACTTCAAGCTCTTATCGATAATCCAGAAATTGACATTGATGAGCTCATCAAAATTATACCTGCTCCAGATTTTCCAACAGGCGGTATAATCATGGGCAGAACAGCTGTCAAGCATGCCTACAAAACAGGACGTGGCGGTATTATCGTGCGTGGAAGAGCTGAAATTGAAGAACATGAAAATGGCAAGACAAGAATTATCATAACTGAGCTGCCTTATCAGGTAAACAAAGCCCAGCTTATCATTCAAATTGCCGATCTTGTCAAAAACAAGAGAATTGAAGGAATTTCAAACATAAACGAAGAATCAGACAGAAATGGAATGAGAATTGTCATAGATGTCAAGAGAGATTATAATGCTCAAGTCGTTTTAAACTCACTTTATAAACTTACACAACTTCAAAAAGGCTCTGGAATTATCTTCCTTGCTCTTGCTGATGGTCAACCAAGAATACTCAATCTTAAAGAAATGCTCACCTATTATTTAGAGCATCAAAAGGAAGTCCTCGTCAGAAAGACACAGTTTGATCTTAAAAAGGCAAAGGAGAGAGAACATATCGTCAAGGGAATTGTAATCGCACTTGCAAACATTGATGAAGTAATTAAAATCATCAAATCTGCTGATGATAAAGCGGACGCATGCTTAAAACTCACTCAAAACTTTGAACTTGATGAAATTCAAGCAAATGCAATTCTTGAGATGAAACTCAGCAAGCTTACCTCTTTGGAAGTAGAAAAATTGAAAGACGAACTTCGTGCTCTTGAAGAGCTTATCCTTGATCTTGAAGATATTCTTGCCACCCCTGCCCGCGTTCTCCAAATTTTGAGAGACAATTTTGAAGAAATTAAAAACAACTTTGGAGACAAACGTAAAACTGAAATCAGTCTTGATGCAGGTGGCATTGATATTGCAGACCTTATTGAAAAGGAAGATGTCATCATTTCAATGACTCATCAGGGCTATATCAAACGTATGTCAACAAGTGAATATAAAGCACAAAATCGTGGTGGTGTTGGCATAACTGCACACAAGACAAAAGATGAGGACTATGTTGAAAATATGTTTGTGACCTCAACGCATGACGACTTGTTGTTCTTCACAAACAAAGGACGTGTGTATTGTATTAAAGCATATGAGGTCCCAGAAGCTCAAAGAACTGCAAAAGGAAGAGCTATTATAAACCTGTTGATGCTTTCACCTGATGAAAAAGTAACAACAATTATCCCAAGAAAGGATGATGCTGTTGGAAATCTCATTATGGCAACAAGAAATGGTCTTATCAAAAAGACAAATCTTACTGAATTTGTTTCTATAAGAAAGGTTGGAAAGATTGCTATTCACCTTCTTGAAAATGATGAACTTATCGGGGTTGAAGTTTCTTCTGGTGAGGATGATATCCTGATTGCATCACACAATGGAAAAGCAATCCGCTTCAGTGAAAAAGATGTCAGAAATATGGGACGTGACAGTCAAGGTGTAAGAAGCATGAAGCTTTCAAGCGATGACTACATCGTAGACCTTGCAGTAATCAAGCAAAACTCTCAAATTATCACCATTTCATCAAAGGGCTATGGCAAACGTTCAAGCGTAAATGACTATAGAGTTCAAAGTCGTGGCGGAATGGGTGTTAAAGCGGGAGTATTCAATGAAAAAACTGGTCATTTGGTTGCTTTAAAACAAACCTTTGATGACAATGATATCTTGCTTATCGCCGACAATGGTGTAATTATCAGAACACCTTTGACAGGAATAAGTCAGCTCTCAAGAGTAAGTCAAGGTGTGAAAATAATGCGTCTTAAAGAAGACAATCTCATCGTAACAGCAGCTCTTGTCAAAAAAGAAGAAGACGATGAAAATGGCGAAAATGCTGAAAGCAACAGCCAAACTGAAAATAAACAAGAAAATGTTTCTGAAAATGAAAACATTATAGCAAATGATTTGACAAATATGCAAAATACTGCTATTCTTGATAATCATAAAAATGAGGGAGAAAGTGAAGAATAACCTTCTCTTTGATTAAACTTAATGTCAAAGCTTCAAAATTAAGCTTTGACTGCAAGTTTTAAAGGAGGTCTAATTTGGAGACAACTGAGGAAAGAGAATATCTCGCAAAAACATTAAAAATTTTAGACAAAAAAATCAATTCTTGCAAAGAAAAACTTAAAAAAAACAAAGAACGCTTTAAAGAAGGAATTAAAAATTTAGGTGAAGAATACAGCGAAATTTCACGCGGAGGCGACCTATCAAATTCTTTTACAACTCTTGGGCTTATGCAGGCAGAAGAGCAACTCAATGAAAAAGAAGAAAAAAAATTAAAGCTCCAAAAAGACAATCCATACTTTGCAAGAATAGATTTCAAACCCAAAAATAAGAAAAATGCTCAAAAAATTTATATTGGAATAGGAAATGTCCTCGACGATAAAAAAATTTACGTCGCAGATTGGCGTGCACCTATCTCAAGCATGTATTATGATTACAGTCTTGGTGATGCATCATTTTCTATTGATGATGAAATTTACTATGGCAATATTCAACTTAAAAGACAATATAAAATCGATGAAGGAAAGCTTATTTCTTTCTTTGATACAGACTTGACAATTAATGATGACATTTTGCAGGAAATTTTATCAAAAAATGTATCTATCAAAATGAAGCAAATTGTCTCTTCTATTCAGAAAGAACAAAATGCAATTGTGCGTTGTGACACAAATGAAAATATGTTAGTTCAAGGAATAGCAGGCTCTGGAAAAACCTCTATTGCTTTGCATCGTGCAGCATATCTTTTATATAAACACAGAAAACAAATCAAAAGCAGTGACATAACTATTCTTTCACCAAACAACATCTTTTCAAGCTATATATCTGATGTTTTGCCACAACTTGGTGAGGATAATTTGGTTGAGACAACCTTTGCCAGTCTTGCAAGAGCAGAGCTTAAAAAGCCAATTCAAACAAGAGAAGAAATGCTTGACGAGATTGCAACCTCACCTACTCAAGAACTTTTAAATGAGGTATCTTACAAATCTTCTTATGAATATCTTGATGACCTTCTTCGTTTCTTAAAAGGACCTTTTCTTGAAACTTATTCCCCTCAAAACCTTACTTTTGTCGTGAATGAAAATATGGACGGCGAAAAAGAAACTATTGAATTTTCTGCCGAACAAACCAAAGAACTTTTCTTTAAAACCTTTAAAGGCTTTGATTTCTATGAACGTATCAACAAAATTGCTTGGCAATATGCAATGTTTTTCACAGAAAGAAGACATTATTCAAAAGAGCAAAATAGAGGACTTAGAGATAGATTTAAAACTATTCTATATCAATTCTTACCTGTGCGTGATGTCGATAAAATTTTTGAAATTTTTATGGCTAGAGAGGGATATAAAACTTCTCGCAATAAAAAAATCAACTATATGGACAAAGGCACTTGGCTTGCAATCAAACATTTTGTCTATGGAATGGATCATGACTTCTCAGCAAAATATCTCATAATTGACGAAATGCAAGATTTCACACCTGTTGACTTTTATATGTTTAAAAAGATTTGGGCTTGCCCTAAAATTATGGTTGGTGATGTAAATCAATGTATTGAAAAGAATGTGACGGATGAATACCTTTCAATTACAGCTGATTTTTTAGGTTGCAAACTTACAAAGCTTAACAAAACTTATCGTTCAACAAAAGAAATAGCTAAGTTTGCAAATCATTTGGTTGGACTTGACAATATAGAATTTGTCAATAGAAGTGGAAAAGAGCCAATTGCTTATAAAACATCATCCCCTGCCAAAGCAATTAAAACAATCATTGAAAAAGAATGTGATAGTCTCGAACATATTGCAATCGTGTGCAAATGTCAAAAGGAAGCAAACAACCTTTATAAAGAGCTTAAAAACATCATTGATTGCAAACTGCTAGTCAATCCTGAGGATTATGATTCTCGCGTGCTTATCACTTCTTGTGCAACTGCAAAAGGCATTGAATTTGATGCAGTAATAATACCAAACTGTGAAAAAACATCTTATAAAAATGCTGTTGACAAGAATATTATCTATGTTTCAAGCACTAGAGCACTTCATAAATTGTTTTTCACCTTCACTCAAGAAAAATCTAATTTTATATCTGATTTAGAAGAGATATTATTGTAAAAAATCAATTTTATTAATACTTTTATTTTACAAAAATTACAATTAATCAAATAAAAAAATTCTTTAAATTTTGTAAAGAATTTTTACCCGATTTTGCTACTGCGAATTTTTATACATTTTGACAATAATTTTACGCAATCTTGCAAAATTTAATTTTAAAATTTATAAAATATTTTCAAAAAAACAACTTTATTTTAATCATTTTTATCTTATTTATTAAAAAATAACGTCAAAAAATATGAAAATCTATTAAATTTTCATGTGGATATGTGGATAACTATGGTGGTTATCCACAAAAATACAAGTTTATGCATAAAAATTAGCTCAAATGTATAAATATTTATTTGTGGATATGTGGATAACTTTAAGTGGACAACTTTTCCATTTTTGTAATAAAATTTGCAACAATTCATCTATTGCATTTTAAAACAGCATATTAGTTATACAATCATATCTTAATCATAATAAGGAGAATTTATGAACGCAAAAAAACTCATTACACCTCGAAAATTGTCAGGTTTTATGGAACTTGAGCCTGCTAAACAGGTAATATTTGACGACATGATTGACAAGATAAAAGCAGTATACAAAAATTATGCTTTTATGCCCCTTGACACACCTGTTTTAGAGCTAAGTGAAATTTTGCTGGCCAAATCTGGTGGAGAAATAGATAAAGAACTTTATGCTTTCACCAAAGGTGACACTGCTGTTTGTATGCGTTATGACTTAACTGTCCCTCTTGCAAGATTTGTCGCTATGAATCATCCTAACCTCACCTTCCCATTCAAGCGTTATCAGTTTGGAAAAGCGTATCGTGGTGAACGTGCACAAAAGGGACGATTTAGAGAATTTGTGCAATGCGATGCAGATATTGTTGGAAATGATAAACTGCCTCTAATTGCAGATGCAGAATGCGTAAATATGGCATGTGATGTTTTTAAAGCACTTGATCTTGACATCATCATGCACATTTCAAACAGAAATATATTGTTTGGATATGCTGAATATTTGGGTTTACAAAATCTTACTATTGACATCCTTATCATCCTTGATAAGATTGGTAAGATTGGCAAAGACAATGCAATAGGAGAACTTGAAAAATTAGGAATAAATGATGACAAAGCAAATAAATTAATTTCTCTCACTCTAGCACAAGGAAATTTTGAAACTGTGCTTGCACAAATTGAAAATCTCTCTGACAATGAAACCTATAAAAAAGGAATTGCCGAACTTAAAGAACTCTATTCCTATCTTTCTAGTTATGGTCTAAATAAAGCCAGCTTCACACTTGATATAGGCATTATCAGAGGACATAACTACTATACTGGCACAGTTTTTGAAGCTTATATGCCAAAGCACCCAGAATTTGGCTCTGTTTGTGGAGGCGGAAGATATGACAATCTTGCAGGCTATTACACTGATAAACATCTGCCTGGTGTTGGGATTAGTATTGGTCTGACAAGACTATTCGACCTTCTTGACAAAAACAATATGCTTCCTGAAATTAAGCCTTCAAACATCGATCTTCAGATCATTCCTATGGGTGAAACTTTGCATGAATGTATCAAACTTCAAGCTTATTTTAAAAATGAAATTGTTTGCGAATTAAATTATGACGAACGCTCTTTCAAAGCAAAGATGAAAGAAGCCAACAAACGTCAAATTCCATTTGTTTTGATTGTTGGCGAAAATGAAATAAAAAGTGGTCTTTTTGCTTTGAAAAACATGCTCACAGGTCAGCAATATAATATTTCAAAAGAAGAATGTTTAAATATTATCAAAAAACATTCCTTTCAATAATTTCATTAATCAGTTTTAAAAAAGACAATTGAGAAAATTGTCTTTTTTGTTTAGCATAAATATAATTTAGTCATAAACTTGAAAAATTCCAAAAATTTGGCTATAATTTAAATATGAACAATATTATTAAAGATAAACTGAAAACTTTGACCACAAAACCTGGTGTTTATATCATGCGAGACATTGACGGAGTGGTTATTTATGTCGGAAAAGCAAAAAATCTTAAAAATAGAGTAAGTCCATATTTTCGAAATTCTCCAAAACCCAGCAAAGTGCAAGCTATGGTTGAAAATGTGGCTGATTTTGATTATTTTATCACAATGTCAGAGATGGATGCACTTGCTCTTGAAAGCAATTTGATAAAAAAGTATCAACCTTTTTATAATATTCTTTTAAAAGATGGCAAGCAATTTCCTTATATTAAAATAAATTTAAAAGATCCTTTCCCAAAATTTGAAATTGTAAGACGCGTCAAAAAAGATGGTGCAAAATATTTTGGACCTTATTTTGCAGGACTGGATGCTAGAGAAATTTTAAAAACTATCAATGCAGCTTTTAAAATTCGCACATGCTCAAATAAAATCACAGAAACTTCTATTGCAAAACGAGAATGTTTAAACTATTCACTATGTTTATGTTCAGCACCCTGCACTAAAAAGATTTCACGAATGGAATATTTAAATGAAATTGACAGAGCAATCAACTTTTTAAATGGAAATGATAGTGAAATTGAAGAAATTTTGACGCAAAAAATGTTGAATGCCTCAAATAATGAGAATTTTGAAAGTGCAATTCTTCTGAGAGAACGATTGAAAATGATTACAAAACTTAAAAACAGAATCGTTGCCAACCTGCCAAAAGATGTATCAAAAGACGTTTTCGCATATGTTACAGATGGGTTAAGCGGCGTAATCACTTATATGGTTGTGCGTGGTGGAAAAATTCTTGGTATAATCTCCTATCCTTGCATAGATGCAGAACTTGAAGAAGGTCAGACTCTTTTCAACTTTGTTTCACAATATTATCACAACATGATAATCCCAAACGAAATTATTCTGTCTCACGAAATCGCTTCAACTGACACCCTCTGCCAGTTTTTAGGCAAGAAAATAAACTTCATCTCAAAACCGCATGGAGTCAACAAATCTCTTCTAGATATGGCTCTTGAAAATGCCAAAGAATATCTTGAAAAGCATCTTGAAAAAGACAGACTGAAATACAACAACACACTTGGAGCTGTGAAAGCATTGAAAGAAAAATTAAATCTCAAAGAGCTTCCTCTGAGAATGGAATGTTATGATATTTCAAACATAAGCGGAACAAATAAAGTTTGCTCAATGGTAGTATTTAAAAATGGTGAACCTAGTAAAAAAGATTATCGAAAATTCAAAATCAAAACGGTCAAAGGTGCAAACGATTTTGCTTCTCTTGAAGAGGCTCTTAAACGCAGATTGAAAAGATACAATGAACAAAATGGTGAAAGTTTTAAAGAAAAACCAAATCTTATAATTATCGATGGTGGAAAAGGTCAACTTTCTTCTTGTTATGATATTCTTACCAGTTTCAAACTTGAAAACGAGCTTCAAATTATAAGTCTTGCAAAAAGAATCGAAGAGGTATTTCATCCTCTTTCAAGCAAACCTACACTTTTAAAACCAGGCTCTGCTGAATTAAAACTTTTGCAACGTATTCGTGATGAAGCACATAGATTTGCCATAACCTACCATAGAAATCTACGCAACAGCAAGATGGTAAAATCAGAACTTGATAATATTCCTGGAGTTGGACCTAAAAAACGAGATGCATTAATCAAGACTTTTGGCAGTAGTGAAGTTATTGCAAAACTTGATGTAGAAATGCTTGAAACACTTCCTGAGATAAGCCATTCATTGGCAGTAACAATTCATAATTATTTTATAAACAACCCAATTAAGCATACAATTGAAGAATAACTTAATTTTTCAACCATTTATGCCAACATTCTGTCAAAAAAAGCAAAAAAAATTTGGTAAAATTTTCATTTATTGATATACTTAATTTTAGGAGGATTTTAAATGGAAAAAATTAAAATGGTTCAATATGGTTGTGGCAAAATGAGCAAATTCACAATCGGCTATGCTCTTGAAAAAGGTGTAGAACTTGTCGGTGCTTTTGATATTGATGAAAGCAAGTTTGGCAAAGATGTTTCTATTGTGCTTGAAAACAATAAAAATATAGGAGTGAAAATTCAAGATGCCAATACTCTTGAAAGTTTTCTTGAAGAAAATGAAGTTGATGTGGCAATCGTCACTACTACCAGCCTGTTTAGTGAAAACTATCCTATCTATGAAATCTTTGCAAAATATGGCGTAAATGTCATTTCAACTTGCGAAGAGGCATTTTATGCCCAAAATTCAAACCCTACTCTTGCTAAAAAACTGGATGAACTTGCAAAAGAAAATGGTTGCACAATTTGCGGAAGCGGATATCAAGACGTATTCTGGGGAAACCTTATAAGCGTGCTTGCTGGTGCAACACATAAAATCAAAACTATAAGAGGTAAATCAAGTTATAACGTTGAAGACTATGGCATTTCCCTTGCAAAAGTTCATGGTGCTGGACTTACTGTTAAGCAATTTGAAAAAGAAATCGCAGCTGTTGACGAAATTTCTGATGAAGAACGTGCAAAACTCATACAAGAAGGAAATTATGCCCCAAGTTATATGTGGAATGTAAATGGTTGGCTTTGCTCTAAACTTGGCTTGCATGTAAAGAGACAAACACAAAAAACAACTCCTCAAATCGCAACAGAGGATATTTATAGCTCAACCTTAGATATGACTATTAAAAAAGGCGACTGCACAGGAATGAGCGCAATCGTGACAACAGAAACTGAAGAAGGGACAACTATTATCTCTGAGTGCATTGGAAAAGTTTATAGAGCAGATGAATTTGATTGCAACGACTGGACTATTGAAGGCGAACCTTCAACAAGAGTTGTCATTGAAAGACCTGCAACAGCAGAACTCACATGTGCCTCAGTAATAAACAGAATTGTAGAGGTGCTTTGTGCTGAACCTGGCTATACTACAACCGACCAAATGCCAGAAAATATTTATAAATCTCACAACCTTGATGAATATCTTGAATACGTGGATATTTTTGAAGAAGCCTGCAAATGTGGTGAACATGAACATCATTGCCATTGCGAAAACGACAATTGCGATTGTGGTGATGATTGTGACTGTGGTGATGATTGCCAATGTGGTGAAGAAGGCCATAGTTGTCATTGCGGCAAACATTGCAACTGTGATGAGGATAAATAATAAATGCTTGATACAAATAAAAAAAGACCAAATAATTTGGTCTTTTTTATTATATTTTATTTATTTCCTTCAATTTCTGTTTTATTTAAAACTTCTTCATCATTTTCATTACTTAAAACTAAATTTTCTTTAACAGCTTCTTTTTTGTGATTTTTAATTAACACAATAAGATGATAGGTGTTTACAATTATTAAAGCTCCATTTAATACTGCTGTGCTAATTGCAGGAAGAATACTTCCATAAACTACAAATACAGCCGAACCTACAAGGTTTAAACTTCTCATGCAAACGCTTCCTTTGTATGAAAGTGTTGGAAACAACATCGATGCCAAAATCATTAATGTTGCGACAATTCCAATTACTTCTTTCCACCACATTTCTAAATCCCTCCTTTCATTTTTCATTATACTAAGGGGGGGGGAAAAAAAAGTCAAGCAAAATCGAAATTATTTTGAAAAAACTTAGATTCGATCTTCTTTTTGCAAAAAACAAGAAAAATTTACTCTTTTTATGTAAGAAATATCAGGAAGTAGGACAATACTCCCCTTCATTTTTCATATCTCTTTGAAATAGATTCTTGTTGCGTAATAATATAACCAAATTATTAATAAAAAAACTATACAATTAAAATTATGATATAATTTTATTGTGATGTAAGCAGCAATAGATATTATTGCGCTTATTGACGAGCATAATTTTAATGATTTTTAGGATTTATCATGCAACATATAGCAATATTTAGACAGCCATTTTTTGATATGATTTTGTCGGGAGAAAAAACTATTGAAAGCAGATGGTCAATGAAAAAAGTTGCTCCATATGGTAAAGTTAAGATTGGTGATGAACTTTTGTGAAAACAGACAAGCCGTGATGTGACAGCCACTGCAAAAGTTAAGGCAGTAAAATACTTTGAATTAACACCATACATTGCCGAAAGAATTAAAGCAAAGTGGAATAAAGAAATTGGAATAGATATGTTCGAAAATTGGGAGGCTTATAAAAATAAAAAATATTGCACTCTTATTGGGCTTGCAGAAGTTAAACCAATGCAGCCTTTAAAAGTCAAACAAAGTAACGGATCTAGCTGGATTATAGTCAAAGACTGACGACGAATGAGTTATAAAAATATGTCAATAAAAGAATTAAAGAATATTTTAGATAAAGTATATGGAAAAGATACTGCACATGAAAAATAGAGAGCAAAATCGAATTAAGATTCTCCAAACAAAAAAACCAGCTCGTTATGGGCTGTTTCATGGTAGAGATGAGTGGACTCGAACCACCGACCCCCACCTTTGAGAGCAAAGCGAAGAGGCGTTAAGGGTGGTCCACACTGAGCAAGTGAAACTTGCACTTGCCGAAGGCAAGAATAAGGTGGGGATTAAAAAAAAAGACCAAACGGTCTTTCTGGTAGAGATGAGTGGACTCGAACCACCGACCCCCACCTTATCAGGGTGGTGCTCTAACCAGCTGAGCTACATCTCTATAATATGTCACGGACTTTTCTAATAAGATTTATTAGAAATAGTGTGACCAATCTAAAAGATATAAATAAAGAGGGAGTTTCCTTTAGATTGCATATTAATTATACTTTATAGATTGTCAAATGTCAACTATTTTTTTTAATTTTTCAATAAATTTTTATGCTTTAAAACTATTAAATCATAGTTTTTCAATGGAAAAATTAATTTTTAGGAAGATAAAATTTGCTTATATCGACACCCTCCAATTTCAATAGTTCAATCTTTTTTGATATACCACCTGCATAACCAGTATAACAGCCATTACCCCCTATCACAGATCGGAAGAGCACACGTCTGAACTCCAGTCACCGGACAACATCT
>CAMSQA010000006.1 GCA_947062475.1 uncultured Clostridia bacterium | reverse complement strand
GATGTTGTCCGGTGACTGGAGTTCAGACGTGTGCTCTTCCGATCTAAGCAAAAAATGGTCTATTTTTACTGTCAGGTAAGGAAATTTCCTTTAATATATTCTTATTATCCAAAAAAAATTCCTCTCCTTTCTCAAAATGAGGAAGTATGCTAACCTTTGTAAGACCAAGTCCAAAGATATATCTTGCAAATTTGGGGTCGATTGCCTCCCCTTCAAGTTCTGGCTGGGAATAAACTATATCCGCAGCATTCATACTGCCTGCACTTGCCCCAACAATCAATGCACTGGTATTTTTAATCATCGTCTTTAAATTAATATTTTGAAAAAATTTATTTTGAGTTGGCACATGACCACCAGACAGGTAAATAAAATCAGCACTTTTGATTATCTCATTTGTTCTATCTTTTGTCCTGCCATCCAAGACTATATAATTTTTGAAAGGAAAAGTCATATCAAAAGATTTAAAAATCACATTTGAATAACTGTCTGTAACTTCAAAATCATTTTCGCTGCTTGCCACAAAAACAAAGTTATCAAATTTTGGAGTCAACTTTTCTAAAAACTTATAAATGCCATTTTTATTTTCAAACTTTTTTGCTACTCTCTCACCCTGCTCATTTTTAAAAGAGCATTCTAAACTGCTTGCTAGAATCAGATTCATAAACTCTCCATTTGTAATCATTAAATAATCTTACAAAAATCAAAATTTCTATACTGATTATAACACAACAAGTCCTGCGATACAAAACTTTTTTTATAATTATTAAATTTATCTTTTGTGTTTTAGTAAAATGTGTTATAATCATGATATGAAAAATTATGATATCATTATTGTTGGAGCTGGAGCTTCAGGCTGTTTATGTGCTTTGCAATCGTCAAAAAACAACAAAAAAATTTTGCTGATTGACAAATTAAAAACTGCAGGCAAAAAACTTATGGTCACAGGAAATGGAAGATGCAATTTGACAAATTTAAACATTTTTCCTTCAGAAAAATATTTCAATCAAAATATAGATGAATATATCAAAAGATACTCACCTTCTTTAATCCTAGAATATTTTAAAAAAATGGGTCTTATTTGTTATGCAGACAATGAAAATAGAGTATATCCCATCTCAAACAGTGCAAAATCTGTAATTGATATATTAAACAATCAGTTATTAAAATATAACAATATTACTCTTGCACTTGATACTGAATTTGAGGCTGTGGAATATATCAACGAAAAATATGAGGTAAAAACAAACAAAGGCAATTTCTTTTGCGAAAAACTTGTCATAGCAAGCGGCGGAAAAACTGCTGATAATGTTGCAAAAAAGTTTGGCATCCAAACCAAACCTTTCACTCCAAGTCTTGTTTCATTAAAAACCCAATCAACACGCACCGTAGAAAATATTCGTATAAATCCAGCAACAATAAAATTAAAAGTAAAAGGACAAAATATTGAAGAAAGTGGTGAAGTTCTCTTTAAAGACAGCGGAATAAGCGGAATAGTAGCTTTCAATATATCATCATTTTTTGCTCGGGCTGGAAAGTTTGATGGAATAATAAATATTGATATTTTACCAAATTTCTCAGAAAAAGAAATTTTTGAAATTTTAAAAAGAAGAAAATCACTTTCACTGCCAATAAATAAAATGTTTGACGGAATTTTTTTGCCAGCAGTCGGCTATTTGATTTTAAACATTTGCAAACTTGACGAAGATCGCACAACAGATAAACTGTCTGACAATGAAATAAAGTTAATCGCAAAAACAATAAAAAATCTTACTTTTGAAGTAAAATCATGTTATTCAAACAATCAAGTTTATAGTGGCGGTGTTTTACTAAGTAGTCTTTCAAAAAACCTTGAAAGCAAAGAGCAAAAAAATTTATATTTCTGTGGTGAAGTTTGCGATGTGGATGGAAAATGCGGAGGATACAACCTTCAATGGGCATGGACAAGCGGACTTATTGTAGGAGATGCTTTATGATAAAAGTAGATGAAATCAGTTTACCTATTGGCTTCACAGAAAAAGAAATTAAAGAAAATTGTGCAAAAAAGTTGAAAATTTCATCAAAAAACATTAAAAACATAGAAATTATCAAACTTTCTCTTGATGCACGCAGAAAAAACAATATCAAATATATAGCAAGCGTTGCGATAGAAATAGATGAAAAATTGCAATCAAAATTTAAACATATTGAATTTAAAATTGACAGAGCAGGTCTAGAATATAAACAAAAGACTATTGAAAAATCTCCTATAATTGTTGGTTTTGGCCCAAGCGGAATGTTTAGCGGGCTTGCCCTTGCACGAATGGGACTTAAACCTATCATAATAGAGCAAGGCAAACCAGTCGATGAACGAATAAAAGATGTTGAAAAATTTTGGAAAGAGGGAAAGCTAAATAGATTTAGTAATGTTCAATTTGGTGAAGGCGGAGCAGGAACTTTCAGTGATGGAAAACTCAATAGTAATACAAGCAACAATTTTACTCGTAAGGTAATTAATGAGCTTTATAACATGGGCGGTCCCAAAGAAATTTTATACACAGCAAAACCACATATAGGAAGTGACAATCTTCAAAAAATTGTAAAAAATATTCGAGAAGAAATAATAAAATTAGGCGGAAAAGTGCTTTTTTCTTGCAAAATGACAGAAATTTCTGTCAAAAATAATAAATTATCAGAAATTATAGTATTAAATCTTTGTAACAATGAAAAATTTACTTTATCGACAAACCATCTTCTTCTTTGTTTGGGACATAGTGCAAGAGATACTTTTAAAATGCTTTTTACCCACAATATTTTAATAAAACAGAAACCTTTTGCCATTGGCGTAAGAATAGAACAATCTCAGAAAAAGATAAATGATGCCCAATATGGCAAAAATTACGACAAACGTCTCCCTAATGCTGACTACAAACTCGTGGTTCATCTTCCAAACAACAGAAATGTATTTAGTTTTTGCATGTGTCCTGGTGGGCATGTTGTTGCATCATCTTCAGCTGAAGAAGAAATTGTAACAAACGGAATGAGTTTTTACGCACGTGATGGAAAAAATGCCAATGCCGCTTTGCTTGTGAATGTCACAACAGATGATTTTGGTTCAAACCATCCTCTTGCCGGAATTGAGTTTCAGTCAAAATATGAAAAACTCGCTTTCAATTTAGGTGGAGGAAATTTTGTAGCACCAGCTCAATCAGTCGGTTCATTTTTAAAGGGCAAGAGAATTAATGAAATTAAAACTTTATCTACCACTTACAGACCAGACATAAAAATAACTGACATTTCAAAATGCCTTCCTTCATTTGTCACAGAAAGTTTAAAAGTTGCCCTGCCTCTTCTTGACAACAAACTCAAAGGTTTTGCTTCTGAAGAAAATATATTGATTGCTATTGAATCTCGAAGCAGTTGTCCAATTACTATAGTAAGAGATGAAAACTTCCAAAGTAGCATAAAGGGCATATTTCCAGTTGGAGAAGGTGCTGGCTATGCAGGCGGAATAATTACAAGTGCACAAGATGGAATAAAGGTCAGTGAAGCAATTTATAATTCATTGAATTAAAATGAAATCAAAAACCTATTTAAATTATTTATTTAAATTTTCTAAAAATATTGAAAAAATCCACAAAAAATTGTGGATTTTTTTATAATTAAATATTGAAAATAAATTAATTAAACAAATATATTATTCCCATTTCCATTCCTCAATCTCAGGCATATCAACACCAAATTCTGCAATATATTTTTTATGCTGAATAAGTTTTTCTTTTATCTCTTTGACAAGTTTTTCATCATTGATATTTAATTTTTCAATAATTTCAAGCAAAAGATGATATCTATCTATCTCGTTTTGAACACGCATATCAAATGCTGTAGTTATCGTCCCTTCTTCTTGATAACCATGCACTGAAATATCCTTATTTTTTCTTGCATGGGTAAGCTGATGAATAAGTTTTGGATATCCATGAAAGTTAAAGATTATTGGCCTGTCAATTGTGAATAATTTATCATATTCTTTGTCAGTAAGTCCATGTGGATGCCCCTTTTCAAGTTTCATAAGGTCAACAATATTGACAAACTTCACCTTGACTTTTGGAAGGTATTTTTTCACAAGAGTAACAGTCGCAAGAGCTTCAAGAGTTGGCGTTCCACCAGCACAAGCAAGCACTATATCAGGATTTCCTTTTCCGCAAGTGCTTGCCCATTTCCATTCATCAGCCCCCTTATTAAAATGATTTACAGCTTCATCCATGCTAAGCCATTGCCATCTTGGATGTTTTGAAGCGACGATCACGTTGATATGATTTTTTGCTAATTGGCAATGGTCATAACAGCAAATCAAAGAGTTTGCATCTGGTGGAAGATATATTCTTGAAACCTCTGACTTTTTGCTTGCCACATGATCTAAAAATCCTGGCTCTTGATGAGTATATCCATTATGGTCTTGTTGCCAAACATTTGAAGTCAAAAGTAGATTTAAAGAAGAGATTGGTTTACGCCAAGAGATTTCTCTTATTACTTTAAGCCATTTTGCATGTTGAGAAACCATACTGTCAACAACGCGAATAAAAGCTTCATAACTTGCAAAAAGTCCATGTCTGCCAGTCAAGATATAGCCTTCAAGCCAGCCTTCACAGGCATTTTCGCTTAAAAAACTATCCATCACACGGCCATCTTTTGCCAAAAATTCATCACTTTCACGAATACTTGCATTAAAATCACGATTTTCAACTTCAAAAACATGATTTAGTCTATTTGACAATGCCTCGTCTGGACTGAAAATACGATAATTTCTGTCGTCCTTGTTAAGCTTAAAAATCTCACCAATATACCTGCCAAGCTCCATCATATCTTGTTTCTTAACTTTTCCATGCCCTTCAATTTCAACACCAAAATCTGTTAATTTTGGCAGTTTCAACTCACTTGCACCAATATTGGTATAAGGACAAGCAGAAATTCGTTTGTTTCCTTTTGGCAAAATTGCTGTTATATCCTCTCTTAACTTATAGTTTTCATCAAAAAGTTCTTCTGGATGATAACTTCTAAGCCAATTTTCAAGCATTTCAAGGTGCTGTGGATTTGTCATTGGAATTGGCACTTGATGAGCTCTGAAAGAACCTTCAATTGTTTTTCCATCAACTTCCTTTGGTCCAGTCCAGCCCTTTGGTGTTCTTAAAACTATCATAGGCCAAATAGGGCGCTCACCACCTTCATTTTCTCTAAATTTCTTTTGAATTGCTTTAATGGTCTCAATGCATTTATCCATAGTTTTTGCCATTTTTAAATGCATTTCTTTTGGAGAAGAGCCCTCAACAAAATATGGTTTCCAACCACAACCAGAAAGAAAATTTGTAAGTTCTTTTTTTGATATTCTTGAAAGCACTGTTGGATTTGAAATTTTATAACCATTTAAATGAAGAATAGGCAAAACTGCACCATCAGATTTTGGATTTAAAAATTTATTTGACTGCCAAGATGTTGCAAGCGAACCAGTTTCAGCTTCACCGTCACCTATGATGACCGCTGTAATCAAATCTTTATTGTCAAAAACAGAACCAAAGCCATGAAGTAATGAATATCCAAGCTCTCCTCCTTCATGAATAGAACCAGGTGTTTCAGGTGCAACATGTGAAGAAACTCCACAAGCAAATGAAAACTGTTTGCAAAATCTTGTCAAGCCCTCTTTATCCTGACTGCATTTTGGATAAACCTCGCTATAAACACCTTCAAGATAGGAATTGGAAGTAAAAAAATTTCCACCATGTCCTGGCCCTGAGATTAGCATCATATTTAAATCATATTTTGTGATTACTCTGTTTAAATGAGTATACACAAAGTTTTGTCCAGGCACAGTCCCCCAATGTCCAACAATTTTTTTCTTAACATGCTCTTTTTTTAATGGTTCTTTTAATAAAGGATTATCCAAAAGATACAATTGTGCAACGGATAGATAGTTGCACGCTCTAAAATATTGATCTAGCTTTTCCAAATAATTTTTATCCAAGAAATTGTTTTTCATATTTTCTCCTTTTAAATACATTTTAAAATTCTATATAATAAATATATTGAGTAATTAAAATTCTATTTTCACTATGATTTTCTTTTTATAAAACATTCAAAACACATGCCTTCATAGCACTGATCACCTATATAAACTTCTTCACCTTCAGTAGCGACTTTGCCATCAACAATCCTCGCATTAATGATTGCCTTTCGCCCACATTTGCAAACTGATTTTATTTCAGCAAGTGAATCTGCAATTTCAACAAGTCTTTTACTCCCCTCAAAAAGCTCTGTTTTAAAGTTTGTCAATAGACCATAACAAAGTACAGGAATTTTGAAGGAAATTTCTTTAAGTTCGTTCACCTGCCTAGAGGTCAAAAACTGAGCTTCATCTATTATAATGACTGATAAATCTTTTATTATGTCATAAAAAGTGCAAAGTTTAAAAAAACTGTCATCTTTTGAAAATTCAATACATTCACTCTTAAGACCTATTCTGCTGCTTACATATGCAAAACCATCTTCAACGCACCTATTATCAGCAAGCGGTTTAAATAAAAAAACATTAAAACCTTTTTGCTCATAATTAAATTTACACATAAGTGCCTGAGCAGTTTTTGAACTGCCCATTGCACCATATTTAAAATATAATTTGCTCACTTTACTCCTCTAATATAAAAACATTTATCAAATATTATAATAACTTTTGCCTTTTATATTGTCAAACAAAATAAGCGATTTTAGCTTTTTATTCGATTTTTCTATAATTACATTTTAAATAAAAAAACGACCAAAGATGATCGTTTTTTCAAAAATGCTCAGCAAACAAGGATAATTAGTATTTTATTTAAAAATATGTAGTTTTTATTTAAAAATTAACAAATTATATTTATTTTATTAAATTTTTAACTAATTTTCAATAAATTTTATTCTTTTTCTTGTTCTTCCTGCATTTCAAGCTTCTTTTCAAGATCAGTGCTTGCAGTCACAATTCTTGTAACTCTATCTGCTGACATCAATTTGAAAGTGACATCTTCACACAACTTTATAAGTGGAGCATGTGAGTTTTTATTTATAATTGCACTTCGGTATTTTGAAAGAGCGATATTCTTTATTCCTTGTGGCAACAATTCACTTGCTGGAATTAAAACCTTTAATCCTTTGTCCTCATTCTCAACTATCACACAGAAAGTTTCAATTCTACGATCATTTTCATCAAACACAACTGTTTTTTTGAAACCGCTTACATAACCTGTCATAATATCGCCAACATGCTTTTCACAATAAATAACAGAACTTACTTCATTAAACTCACGCTCAGCTTTTTTTACTATATTTTGTCTTTGATTTGCCCAACCAGCGATTTCAGCAACCAATCGTTCATTTAAATATTTTTCATTGTGAAGATATGCCAAAATATTTTTGTGTGTCACAAAGTCACTTATTCTGCGAATTGGAGAAGTGGTATGACTATAAGCTTTGCTTTGAAGACCAAAATGGCTTATCATATCACCTTCACTTACATTGTTTTGATTTGATGACTGATGTTTCTTTTTCCCTGCAACAGCTTTGTTTTTATGTTGTTTAGAACCTTCAAGTTTTAATAATTCTGCACTATTTGGCAACGTTGATATTGAATACTTAGCTCGACTTTGAAGTCTTACTAAAAAGTTGTTTACAGCTTTTTCCTTGTTTGTCCCTTTTACTGATTCAACAATCTTGGTTATCCCCAAAGGCGATAAATCACCGTCAAATGGCACTCCCAATATTTCAAAAAATTCAAAAGTTTGCGCGACTTTATCCTCATTTGGTTTATCATGCACACGATATATGTTTGGAAGATTATGTGCTTTTGCAAACCTTGCACTTACCTCATTTGCCGTCAACATAAAAGCTTCAATTACCTTATGATAAGCACAATTTTCCTGCTGCTCGATATCTTCAATCTCGCTCATATCATTATTGAAAATCACATCGTATTCATTTTTGGTTTCAAAGTTGATAAAATTTCTTTTATTAAAACCTTTCCACAAAATTTGTGAAACTTTTTCATTCAAAACAACCTGTTCATCAAGTGTAAGATGACCATTTTCACTCTTGTCTTTAAGTTGCTTGAAAGAAATTTGATTTTTATCACAAATCTCTTGAGCCTGCTGATAACTATATTTTTGCTTACTGTTTATCACAGCATCCAATATAGTCGATGAAATTGGCAGTCCCGTTTCTTCATCAATAACTGATTTTATAACTAAAGCGAGGCGATCTTCATTTGGATTAAGAGAACATATTCCTGTTGAAAGTTCTGGTGGCAAGATGTTATAGGCTCGATTTGGTGAATAAACAGTAAAACCACCTTTAATATATCTTTTTCCTATTTCACTGTTTAAATCAACATATTTGCTTACATTAGCCACGGCAGTATATGCAATAATTCTACCATTTTCATCAAAAGTAGAATAAATAGCATCGTCCATATCTCTGCAATTTGCAGGATCAACAGTGGTAAAACCAAGACCTCTTAAATCAACAATCTTTTCTTTTCCTTCCTGCAAAATATTTCCATTTTCGTCAACAAGTTTCTTGCCTGACAGGTCAACTTCATTAGGCAATTTTTTGATTTCTCTCAAAACTTTATCATCACTCCATGACATAATTGCACCATGTGATTCAGCAATTGCCTCAAATTCATGAATTGGATTTCCAGCATCACCTTTTATTTCTGTGATAAATCCACAAGGTTGACCATTTTTATCTTCGCCTTCAAGTCTCATAACACAAATTTTATCTTGAAATTGACTTAAGGTATTTTTAGGATTTAAAATTTCAATGCCTGTTGAATATTTTTTGTTTTTTGATATGAAGATAAGCTTGTCATGACTTACTTTAATTACCCTTCCATAAACGGTATTATCATCAAGCTTTGGCACGTCCTGCAAAATACTAGGCTCACTGCTTTCTAGCTTTGAAACAATAAAAGGGCTAAACAAAAATCCATCATCTGAGAAAGCTATGTTGACACTCTCATTTGAAAAATATCCATCACTATCTTCAAGCGAAATTGCATATCGCCTATTCTCGCCTTTCAATACAACATATCTATTATCACCGCGTGCATAAAAAACACCTTGTTTTATGTCCGATGATCTTGCCATAACGTAACCACCATTTACGATGATACGCTTGCTGCTTTTGAGCATTTCAAATGCTCTGTCAAATTTATTTTCAGATTCAACAACTTTCTGAGAAAGCATAAGCGACTTCAAAGCTGACAAATCTTTTGGAGATTTTGTAATTTCCTTGTAAATTTTTTCACGAGTTTTTATAAGATTTTTATCGAAAGTATTCTTCTTTGCCATGCGAATTTCCCTCTTAACTATTTTTAGTTTATCATATTTAAAAAAGGTTTTCAATATTTTTTTTAAATTTTATAAACTTTTTTATCTTTATTAAATTTTATTTTACAAATATAAACAGGTTGCAGAAGAGAAAATAAAATAAGAATCTTAAAATTAATAAAATAGGCTTCTATAAATAAAAAAATATTGACAAAGATTTGCTTATTTGTTATAATAAATTTCGTGAGGTAAAAATGAAATATATTGATAAATTATCGACACTTGAAATTGAAGATCTTTTGACTGAAATGAGAATAAGCAAAAATGAAGATATTAAAAAGCTTAAGTATATAAAATTTGCAGGAAAACTTCGCGTAGTTCATGGAAAAACAGAGAACGGCGAAAATATTGAAAGCATCTATACAGATTATGAAATTCAAAAAATCTATAATTCTGTGCCTTCAAATTATGATCAAAGAAAATTTCAAAATAGCATGGTAAGATTTTTTAAAAATTATGCTGCAGATCTTGAAGAATATCAAAAATCAGAAAAAGAAAGAATTTAAAATTTTAGACTTTTCTATTTTTTTAAAATTAAATAATAGTTTCAGACATTTAACAAATGAAATTGTTTAATCGATAATCTCATTCTACTAGCTTTAATAATAAATAATTTATATTACTGCCCTAAAAAGGGCTTGTGCTGATGTGGTTCAGGGGTAGAACACCACCTTGCTAATATAAAAGGCCCCTATTTTGAGGACGCCGAAACCTCATAAAAACAAGCAAAAATCACTCAAAATTACGCATGCTTACGTGGCGCAGCAGGTAGCGCACAGCCTTGGTAAGGCTGAGGTCACGAGTTCGAATCTCGTCGTAAGCTCCAAATATACTAACTAAAAAGTCTTTTTTTGAAAAGGCTTTGGCATACTATATGCAGTAGCAGTTGATTGATTTTAGCGCTGTATACAGGATTAAGCAAAAGGCAACGTAGAAAATTTGATAGAAATGAGAAAATTGTGTCTTTTCTGAATTGTGAAAATTTTGATTTACTAAAAAATCAAAATAATTTAAAAATGTTATTCTAAAAATAAAAAGGAGAAAATTTATGAAAAAAAAGAAAGATCCAATGAAACTTGAAACAGGAGAGGAATTGTATGAGTATCTACAAGGCAAAACTCAACAAGAAATTGAAGATTATTTTGTATCTCGTGGAGCAAAAATGATAAACGGCATTATGTTTAATAATGGATTATATTGTTTATATCAAATTGAAAAAGAAGCAAGAGAAAATCTTGATAATGGAAAGCGTTGGGCAGCATTTGA
Source organism: uncultured Clostridia bacterium (assembly GCA_947062475.1). Classification (GTDB taxonomy): domain Bacteria; phylum Bacillota; class Clostridia; order Christensenellales; family UBA1242; genus Caccovivens. The sequence goes on along the minus strand of CAMSQA010000006.1, from coordinate 66,747 downwards.
TGGAGAAATTGATGGACTCGAAAGATAATTTTTGATTTTCGCAAAATCAAAACTTCGTCTTAAAATCAAAATTTGATTTAATTTTTGATTATTTTTGATTTTTTAATCAAAAAATTGCTATCGCAAAATCAAAACTAAAAAATCAAAAAAAGACTTTGTTGTCAGTTGACACAAATATATGCAATAAAAAGTCTTTTTTTAGAAAGGCTTTTTTCATTGTAAAAATCACAATATACATTGTTTTTTCAATGTTTTATCACTGCATACAGATATGATATTTTTTGAGATTTGAAATTTGGCAATTTCAAGTCTTTTTTCAAAATGTAAAATTTTGCTGCCGAGCCGAAGGCGATCGCCACGAATGTCTTTTTTTGATTTTTTGCCCAAAATTTTGGTTTTTATCAAAAAATTAGTTGTCGCAAAATATGGGATTCTTATCAAAACTTTAAAAATCAAAACTGACCACCGAAATAAAAAGTGTGTTATACTATAAAAATGAGGGGGGGGGAAGAAGAAATATGGATACGATTAAAACCATTTATTTATGGACAGAACATTACACTAATCATACAGAGAAATCAAAAAAAAGACTTTGTTGTCAGTTGATATAAATATAGATAATACCGAAATAAATTAATCAGAATAACACATATTAATTGATTTATATATATTTTTAATTTATTCAAATATTAAAAAAAATCTCATATTAAGCGATGGTATAACGAAAAAAAAAAAAAATCACCAAAGAATCTAGAAACAGGAAAAGAGCTTACTAATATTTAGATGAATACGATGGACTTGAAAGATATTCAATACTAAATTCGCGCAAATCAGAATTTAATTTCATGATAGCTTTCAAAAAAATAAATCATTTAAAAAATCTTTCAATTTTATTTTCATTGACTAAACAAAAGTATATAAATTTTTATACACTTTTTTATTTTAATAGCAGACAATAGTTTAGTATTTTTTCACTCACCATCCCTCACTCACCTTTTATCAAATTTAATTCTATTAAGCTTTCTTTTCTAAGAGCATAAATCTATTTTTTATACATCATAATACAATAAAAGTTTCTTTTTCTTTCACCCTTCTAAAATACAATTATCACATATTAAAAAATCAAATTTTGTTTTTAGATTTTAAAATTGATAAAAAATAAAATTAATGCTTGACAATTTTGTAATACTATGATATTGTCATATTAGTAATATCAATAAGGAGAACTATGGAACTACAAACTAATATTTTCATGATAAAAGAAAAAGTTATACAAGAAAACTTTGAAAAGTATTCCCGACTTGGAAATGTTTGCTATCCTCTGAAAACAAATTCCACCCCACCCGTCCTTAAAATTATTAAAAATCAGGTTGAGAAAGCAGAAAATTATTTTTCAATCAGCAACATGAAACATTTTGAAAAGCTATGCAGTTTAGGAGTTGATCCAAGCAAGGTGATATTGATAAACACCATAATCAGAGATGAAGCGATAAAAAAACTATATCAAAATAATGTTCGATTTTTCACCTTTGACAATTTATCAGCCCTTATTAATTTTTCACAATATGCCGATTTAAACACTTGTAAACTTTTATTTAGATTATCGGTAAATGAAGTTTTTCATCTTCACGCACACATTGGTGCAACTTCAAATGAAATCAAAAAAATGATACAGTTTATAAAAATTTACAACGAAGATTTTGGGATAAGTTTCTATTTGCCTAAAGAAATAAATAATAAAAATAATTCTTTAAAAAAGATGCTTAAGTTTATAATAAAGAATTTTTCTAAAGAAAACATAAGTTATTTAAATATTTCAGGTATTAAAAAGGCTTCATCAATAGACGAAGAATTAATAAAAAATATTAAAAAATCACTTCATTTGAAAAATGTATTTTTAGAGCCTGGCGAGTATATGCTTCATGATGCAATCGATCTTAAAACATCTATAGTTCGATTTAAAAATGGAAAAAGAAAATTGTTGATTATTAAAAACGGAATTTTTAGTGGAATGCTTGACCGAGTGCTGTATAATAAAAAATTTGATATAAGTCTAGTTGTTGATGGTAAAACAATCCAACTCTCCCCAAGAATAAAACTAGGAAAAACTAAAGTTTATGTATATGGAGGTTCAGGCGACTCAGCCGATTATTTAGGCAAATATTATATAGAAAAAGAGAATTCAAATTGCTTTTCAAAAAATCAAGAAATAATCATAAAAAATGCAGGTGCATATTTTGAGGAATTTTACATTCCGCATGGTGATGATTTGCAAATAAAATATGAAATTAAGAAATAAAAAGGAGACATTATGAAATTTAAATTATTTAGTGTAGTCGTAGGTAATGAAGCATGCATTGCTTCCTGCCCTTTCTGCGTATCAGGTTGCAAACCTACAAAAGAAAATATGGTTAGTCCAAAAGTTAATTTTAGAAATTTCCGCATTGCTTGCAATTATGCAAATAGATGTGGTATCGATACTGTGATGCTTACAGGAAGAGGCGAACCATTATTATTCCCAGACCAACTCACAGACTATCTCAACGAACTTAACAAATTCAACTTTCCATTTATCGAACTTCAAACAAACTGTATACTTGTTGCAAAAAATAAGGAGAAATATGATAGTTATCTAAGAAAATGGTATGATCTTGGGCTGACCACAATTACTATATCGGTCGTAAGTCATAGAAAAGAAATTAATCAGAAAGTCTATCAACCAAATAGCGAATATATTGATCTTCCAGAGTTGATTTCTTATCTTCATCAAATAGGCTTTTCTCTTAGACTAACCTGTGTAATGTGTAAAGGAATGATGGATACAACAGAAGAGATACAAAACTTTATCAATTTTGCAAAAGAAAACAAAGTTGAACAGGTCACACTTAGACCAGTAAATGATGAGTTTAGACGCCAGTCAGCACACGATTGGATTATCGAAAATAAACTTAGTGATGAAAAGAAGGAAGAAATCCGAGCATATCTTGACAATGTCGGCACAAAACTTTTAGTTTACAATCGTATAGGAACTGTTTATGATGTTTACGGACAAAATGTCATGTATTCACTTCCACTCAACATCAATACAAGGGATGAAAATCCTGAAAATGGCAGACAACTTATATTCTTCCCAGACGGACATATCCGATATGAATGGGAAAAAGAAGGAGGAATACTTTTATGAAAGTATACAATAAACAAAGCTCAAAACCAATTTGCGATGAAATTGAAAATCTCGTAAAAAATTTGCGACAAGAAAAAAACTTTATTGCAAAAGATTATATAGTAGAAAAAGCCGCTTTATTAAATTCTTATATGAACAAATTCAATCTAAAATCTTGTGTAGTCGCAGTAAGTGGAGGAATAGATTCTGCAGTTGTGCTTGCACTCGTCAATTTCGCATCAAAACAAGAAAACTCACCTATTAAAAAAATCCTCCCTCTACTTCTTCCAATAAGAAAATCTATTGGTGTGACCAATCAAGACGATGCAACAAATCGTGGCAAAGAACTCTGCCAGGTGCTTGGGCTAAATCCTTATATCATTGACTTATCAGAAATAAATCAACTTATCAGAAATACTCTTGAAAGTGAAATTGATATTACTGGGCAGGCATGGGCTATTGGTCAACTTGGTCCTTATAGTCGAACTCCTGTGCTATATTACACAACCAGCCTACTTTGCCAAGAAGGACTTAATGCTGTAATTTGCGGGACAACAAACCGTGATGAAGGAACATATCTTGGTTATATAGGAAAGGCCTCTGACGGAATGGTCGACCTTCAATTGATATCTGACATTCACAAATCTGAAGTATATAAGATTGCAAAAGAACTTCAAGTGCCAAAGAGTATAATTGATGTAACTCCAAGTGGAGACATGTATGATAATCGAAGCGATGAAATGGTGTTTGGTGCACCTTATGATTTCGTGGAATATTACTTAAATTATATCAACTATGATGAAAGTAAGAAAGAAAAAATTTTGTCATCACTTTCACAAGAAGCAAGACAGCAATTTGAGCTTTATGCCTCAAACCTTGAAAATTTACATCGATATAATTTGCATAAATACATGTCAAAATCACCTGCAATTCATCTCGATTTATGGGATTCTTCTGCCAAAGGCGGTTGGGAAGATTATCATAAAATAATAACTGAAATAATGAAAAAATAGTTAAAAAATAAAAAAAATTCTAAAAATAATAGGAAATATAAGAAATAAAATGAAATTTAACGAAAATTTATTAAAAAAAATCAAAGATGATAGATTTTACAGCAAGGTCTATAATAAATATAAAGATCTAAATCTTTTGATTGATGCAGGCTTTATAGAAAGCACAATTGAAGCAAAAGAATTTTATAATCTCAATCTGTTGACCACTCCTGTGGGCAAACTTTTAAAAGATATTGAAAACGCCAAAAATCCAGTTGTTCTTCTTTCAACTGGAGGTTTTTTGCCAATTCATGAAGGACATTTGTCAATGATGGAACTTGCAAAAAAACATCTGCAAGATTTAGGATATAGTGTTATTGGTGGATATTTTTCCCCTTCGCATGATGATTATGTGTCTACTAAGCCATATTATTCAACATCTTTAGGACAAAGAATTTTTGATTGTCAAAAAGCAGTCGATAATTCTGATTGGCTTATGATTGACACATGGGAAAGTATGTATGTAAAAAGCTATATAAATTTTACAAGCGTTATTGATAGACTTGAAAAATATTTACAATTACACGTTGATAAAAGGATAAAAGTTGCTTATGTTTTTGGTGCTGATAATGCATATTTCAACTACTGCTTTGAAGATGACGGCATTGGAATTTGTGTTAACAGAAATACTAAAAGTGAGGATTTTTATGCTGCAAAGTCAAAAATTTTAAGTAAAAATTGCATTTTTATCGAAAATTATGATGAAACTTTTAAATTATCGTCAAGGTTTATAAGAAACAATGCTAAGAATGCCAAACCCGATCAAAATTTTGAGGGCAACTTTTTGATTAGAGATGAAGGTCTCCTGCCATTTGATAACCTTTTGAAAATAGCCAATAAAGATGTTCTTGAAAGGGCAAGACAGACATTCAAAAATAAATTAATAAAACTTTATCAAAAAGAATTTGGGAAAAATGTCAAAATTATTTCTCACGAAGTTTCCAAGCAATTAAAAATTGCATTCAACCTTTTACAAGCTCAAGAAACAATCAGCTTAGACGGCTATTTCATTGGCACATATAATCTATCTATTAGTCGAGAATTTGATATTTCTTCACCTCAACTCCATTATAATCGTATGTTATCAAGGTCTGGCCTGCCGTCCCTTGAAGAACAACTAAAAGTCATAAAAGATGGAGAATATACCCTTGTTGACGATGACAGTGTAAGTGGTTCAACTATAAAAAATGTAAAAGCTCTTTTACCCAAAAATGTAAAAATTAATAATATATTTCTATTTTCTAGCCTTTTAAAAGAAAAATACTTTGATGTTGTAGATTTGCGAGACTTTATTGTAGGTGCAAATAATGGCGGACTGGTTACACTTCTTCCTGATAAATCAATCTCACGTGCTCCTTACATGCTGCCATATGTAAATTTATCAACCAGAGCAAGCATCCATACAAACAATCAAAAAAGTTTGTCTATAAAACTTTGGAAGCTAAACTTAGAGTTTTATAAATCATTAGGACAAAATATTAAATTAAAAGATTTAAACAATTCTTTTGTCCATTTAATGAAAATCATTGGCTTCAACGATGAGACCACACTTGTAGAGATTTGCCAATGGCATTTATCATGTCTTTTAGCAAGCATGTAAAATAAAAAAGACCGAAAGTAAAAATATTTTGGTCTTTTTTATATACTAATTATTTTTAATTATAAAATAACAAAAAATTATCAAAATATCAATGATTTATTAAGAATAACAAAACTTTCAAATCAACCATTAAAGACTTTGTAATTGACATGTCTTATTATAATAAAGAATAAAATAACACTCAAGCAAGAGAAACGGTATGCAAATCAATCTAGTAAGATCAAGTGAAGTTCAGAAAAACATAACTTTCAAACAACAACACGGACGCGATGATATTGACATTTATTTTAATAATATTTAAAATAACATAACTCTCAAACACTTGTAATGCTAATATCTTTATGCAAACAGTTTTAGTGATGTCTAGAATAACATAACTCTCAAACATAGGATGGCTATTGATTGCGCCAATATCAGTTTTAGTGATGTCTAGAATAACATAACTCTCAAACTGATGCAGATGTTCAACTTATGGAATTGTAGTTTTAGTGATGTCTAGAATAACATAACTCTCAAACCAAGAATAACACGAATGAAATGAATGTTTTGTTTTAGTGATGTCTAGAATAACATAACTCTCAAACTTATGAATTTAGTTAAATCTTTCGGAACAAGTTTTAGTGATGTCTAGAATAACATAACTCTCAAACTTTCGTTTAATAAACCACACAATTTATCAAGTTTTAGTGATGTCTAGAATAACATAACTCTCAAACCAAGCCATTTGTTTTAAATAAAGAGCAATTGTTTTAGTGATGTCTAGAATAACATAACTCTCAAACGGCTCAACAACTATTAATTGACGCAGAGAAGTTTTAGTGATGTCTAGAATAACATAACTCTCAAACTTTGCATAGTCGCCTATAGCCACTGTTTGCGTTTTAGTGATGTCTAGAATAACATAACTCTCAAACAGAATAATAAGAATATTATCAAACGAACATATTTTAGTGATGTCTAGAATAACATAACTCTCAAACAATGTGTTATACATTTATTCGTCAAAGCTGATTTTAGTGATGTCTAGAATAACATAACTCTCAAACAGCGGAACATCATCAATGACCTTCACTGACATTTTAGTGATGTCTAGAATAACATAACTCTCAAACATCAGCATAGCCTTTTGAAACAAGAATAATATTTTAGTGATGTCTAGAATAACATAACTCTCAAACTTATACTATACTTGTAAATAAAAGGAGATTATTTTAGTGATGTCTAGAATAACATAACTCTCAAACCTCAATTTTGAAAATATGTCATGCCACCGCATTTATTCTAAACATCACCTTTCAAAAATATTGTAACATATTTTTATATTAAACACAAATCTTTATCAATTATTATTTTATTTTCTTTATGACAAATTTCATTATCACAACTGTCAATAAACATAATTTTTATATCTTTATAATCAATTTCTTTTATAAGTTTTTCTATATCCTTCGCATTTAAAACAGCACCTAAACCTATAAGAACAACCAGTTTTATAGGAACTAACTGACAATAAACACCAATAAAACTAATAATCTTTTCAAGCAAAGTTTTTTCTTCATTGAAATTAAATTTGATAATTTTTAATAAGATTTCAAAGGTAATTTCATTATTTGCGTCAACACTAAAATCTAAATTTGATATTATTAATTCTGTCAAATCTATAAAATCTTTATTTATTCTTGTAAGAATTTCACTTATATCAATTTGGGAAGATAAATTCAAAATTCTATTTTTCAATAAGCTTTCCATCTTTTTATTATTACAAGATATATTATAAAAATCAAATAAAACCAATGTATTTTTTGTTAAGTCAATAGGAAGAATTTCCGACAACACCCATTCCCCATCACCACCTTCCGATTGAGAAATAAGTTGTTTAGTCAGTTTAAAATATTCATCGGCATTTTCTATAACAAATGAATAAAAGTAATTTTTTTGAAAATCAAAACAATAATCCACATTAGGATGCACCATTTTCATAATTTCACCACCCTATCGATACTTGAAAGAACCTTGCTGTTTGATTGCCCCACAAGATATTCAATTTCTGCAAACTGTTTTTCAGTAACAGTCAGTAATTGAACAAGACCATATTTAGGTAAATTTTTTACTACTTGTGTGCGTAATAATTTGGTTGAATTATTGTTTAAAACCAGTTTTGAATATACCGACTTTTGCATCATAATAAAACCACTTTTAAGTAAAAAACTTCTAAAATTTCTATACTCACTTAAATTTGCTTTGGTAAGCATGGGCAAATCAAAAAACACTAACATTCTCATAACTCTACATCTCATAAAACAAAATTTCACCATTGTCATTATTATTTAAGCGATCAAAGAGACTTTTGCAATAAACTGAGATTGCTTTTTCTAAATAATAACTTTTTCCCTTGATTTTTACTTGAATATTAAAAATTTCCAAAATTTGACTTCTAAAATCCTCTTCTTCGTTGAGATTCACAACAATTCTATCAATCAAGATTCTAAAAGGTTCCATAAAATCACTTGCAAGATTAAAATCATTAAACTCATTTTTATGCCAAATTCCAAGTTGAGTAAGATATCCGCTTTTGACAATTTCTCTATTAAAACAAGAAAGTATAATCGCATAACCATAATTTAATGCAGCATTAAATTTTTCGCCCTCTCTTCGAGAGAAATCCATGCCAAATAAAGCATTAAAATATACTTTTGCCGAATGTCCCTCCCTATTTGTGGAATCATTAAGCATAACTTGATTATAATATTTTTCAAGCATCTCGCATTCTTTTGTAAATTTAAGTTCTTTTAATAACTTAGCTTGTTGATAAATTTTATTTTTAATTATTTCTGACCAAGCATTTGCTTTAGCCTCTAAAGGCCATGCGATTTGATCTCTCAATCTTTTCGCAGTTTGATAATTTCCATAATATGGCAATATTTCACTTTCAGGATTGTGTTTTTGATCACAAAAGACTATTTTTACATTGTTTTTTACTAGTTCACTTATAAGCGCACAGGTCAAAGAAATTCCTGTCGATTCTAAGATAAGTTGAGATATTTCAGGAATATAGACCTTGACCTCTTTGTCATTTCTGCAAACTAAATAATTTAGTTTTAAATCCAATTTTGCTCGCTCCTTTATCACAATCGTCCTAAAACTCATTATAATTTAATCCTTTGTTCGAATAAGCCTGAAACCGAATTTTTAATCAATACTATATTTTTTCCTGTAACATTTTTATTGATGGCAATCTTTCCTACCATTTTTCCATCATTCAACTTTGATAAATCGGCATAAGATGGACCAGTCGAACAGCGTTTTATGATTTCATGAAGAACCTGCACTTGATCTTGAACTTTTAATGAGATAAACATTTCTTTTTTCGCTTTAAGTTTAGGAAGAAAAACTGAGCCAAGCTGCATACTTTCATATTGTTTGCTAGACAATCGGTCTAAAATCTTTTCATAAAGTCTTAAGTTTTCATTCTTTGTCAAGGTTATCTCTTTATTTTTCTCTTTTGAAGCAGGAGAGACAATTATTTTTTCATCATTTTGGACAAGAGCTGAATCTGTTTTGTCATCTATGTGTTTAAAATATTTCGAAATTGTCTTAATGTATTTACAGCTTTCATCATCGAGAAACATTTGATTTGCATTATGTAACGTAAGAGTGTTATCAGACTTTCCACCCAACAAATATCTTCCATTGCCAATCAAAAAAGTGGATTGAACATTTATTTTGTCTATCAAAATTTTTGTTTCACTAAGGTTTCCTGCCTTTGATATATATTCAAGAATATTCTCTTTAAAGTTTGGCTTGCCAACATATTTAACATAAACCATTATAGGAACAGCTTCGATTGTCCTAATAATTTGCCCCTTCTTGTTTTTTCCTTCAACAAGCATAAAATATGCATTTTTTAGGTCATTAAATCCGCCATATTTTTGGGTATCCTTCAATGGATTATTCAAATCACTTTTTAGAGAAATAGAAGCCTCAGTCTTTTGATTATTCTTGTTGCTTTTATGAACTGTCTCTTTATAAAAAGCACCATTAAGATTTGAAAAACTCATTTTTGAAATTATCGGACTGGTTTTCATACATACTTTTTTAACTTTTGTTATATCTCTTGCCGCACTCCAAACAGGTTTGTGTGTCAAATGCGAAAAAACAGTGCCTGTAAATATATTTTTAATATTTGAGCCTTCTTCTTTTCTTTCTATATTCTCATTGCATGACGAAATTTGTTTTTCTTTTTGTTTATAAAAATTGCGAGGATCATCAGTAAATTTTGTATTTATAATATTTCCTACGACGATATTAAGATATGCATCTTGAGCATGGTGAAGGTTATTTATATCTCTACATTTTATTATGGAAAAAATCTGTCTAAAATTTGACACCAGTTTAGCCTTGCTGTAAATCACCCTGCGTGGGTCATCCATACATGCTTTCAAAAAGTCAATTACAGCTTTTGCAGTTTGGTTTGTTTCAACAAGTTGACGAGCAATAAACTGACCTAAGTCATCCTCTGTAAGCGGAGAAGTTCTGATAAGTCTCGCATATTTTTCTTTAGAAATAAAGCCATTATCAAGCAATGTCTTCCAAAAACTCTTTTGTTTTGCAATAATTTCATAAGGCAAAGGATATATTTTAGATTTATCAGCATTGAGTTTTCTTTTTACAAGAACTTTGTTGTCTATGCTGTCATCCTTTATGATTGCTTGAGGAATTATATGATCGACATCATATAGATTGTCATTATAGATATCATTTAAGTCAATAGGTTCTCCACAATACATGCATTTACCCGCTTGTAAGAAATAGAGATACAATTTTTCGCTTCTCAAATTTGTGACATCTTTTTTGTTTAATTCTTCCAACAAACTTGCAATTTCTTGTGAAGAAATGAAAACATTCTTTTTAAAAGTTTTAGAATTATACAAATTTTCAAGTTTGCTTTTTCGAGGACTTTTGCGTCCTAACTCACCTTTTTCTCCATTTTCACGTGTCACTTCAACAAACACTTTTTCAGGCATGTCCCCCATAACTGAAACTATTTCTTTTATAAGTTTTATAGCTTGCCACACCCCTCTTTTTACAGCAGGCGAACAATAAAGTGCTTCCACATCATCATAAATTATATTTTTTAATGACTTCTCATTGCTTTTAAATAACTTTTCTGAGATTGTATACTTGCCATTGTTTAAAATTTCTTGAAGATTTTGATTTGTTTCCCACATTTCATCTATAATTGTAGTAATTTCGCCTGTTTCTCTATTTGCAAACTTTATTCCACACAAAAATTCATATGATAATGCTCCCCAGTCTTTGAAATTTAAACCTTTTAGATATTTAAATTGCTCATCAGTGAAAATTTCAGAAAATTCTCTTCTAATTCTTTTATCTAATCTGTTTTTATCTGAAATTATTGTATGATATTTGATAATTTTTTCTAGCTCTTGAATATGCTTATCTACAAATTCATTGCCAAAAATTGAATGATTTGCAAGTTTTGTATAACTTGAAAAATTATTTGCAAATTCTTTATCAACGCCGCTAAGCTCGATATCATTGATTTCATTTATAGAAAATAATCCCTCTCGTATCAAAAATTTTTTAACGTCTTTAGTTGATACCTTTGGCAAAAGACAAAAAAGTTCTTCAAAAAGTTTTTTCTTGAGGTCTACAGAAATTTGATTGCCATTTATTCTAAGTTTGTTAAGTTCGTTTAAAACTCTAAATTTTGAATAAAGAATTGAATTTTTTGGCAAAACGTCTTTATCTTTTAAATATGAACACTTGTTTGTCATTCTTCTAATAAAAGCATCTTCAGCATTATCAAAATCGACAATTTTACTTAATGTCCATGGTTTATAGTCGATATTTGAAATTTTTTCTGCCCATCCATGCAACTGTCCTTCTAAATTTTGCCCTATTGGCCCCACAAAATATGGCACTCTGAAAGATAAAATCTGCATCAGCTTTTGTGAATTTGAAAGACCACAAGAAGTGTCGATTTCATTTAAAAATGTAAATTTTTCAGCACTCATTGAAAGAATTTTTTTAAGTTCTTTTTCATATAGCTTATTTGGAAAAACACTGTTTGCTTTTGATCTTTGTTTTGGCAAAAATCTATCTTCTTGAATCAGTGAAAGAAAATAATCTTTTTCTCCTTCAAATTTCTCTTTCATTTGATCATCTTGCAAGTTTTTTGGGGTATTTGAAAGTATTTTTTTCACATATTTATAAAACTCTTCCTTCGCTCTGCTTGGGACGTTTAAGTCAACCACCTGTTTTTTGCCATTTGTCAAATTGCAGTTTACATATTGAGTATAGCCTACATTTTTATCTGAATCTTTTCCATCTCTAGGATTTCTAAAGATATTGTTGTATTCATCTTGATAATATTTTTTAATAAATTTTTTAAATTTTTGCAGTTGTCTTTCATGTTCTTCATAACTTTCGACCATTGCTTGACAGATATAATCATGGTCAGAAAGAATTATTTTCAACTGAATAGTCGAATATATCTCTTGTATTTTATATATCAATGATAATTGCTGCTCTGACAAAACGCCACTAAGTTCTTCCAATATATCTTCAACAGCTTCATCTTTAAAATTTAATTTTCCTTCCTCTATTTCCTCATCAAACAAATATTCAAGATTAAGATTTCCATCTACAAATGCACCAACCAAAGCTTTTTCCGACTTGGTTTTCGCATCAAAAATTTCATTAAATTTGAGTTTTGTAGCTCTCACACCACTCTTGCTTTTAATACATTTTAAAATTTCTTCAACTTCGTTTTCTGACAAGAATTTTGTCTCGATTAATCCATCTTCTTGGTCTAAAAAATTTGCATAATCACTAAGCAGATCATTGAAAGTGGAAAGAAAATTTATATTTTCTCCAAAATTGCCCCCATATAAAAAATGACCACGATGTTTTATTATATTATGAACTGCCAAATATAGCAATCTGATGTCCTTTGCAGGACTTTCTATTAACTCTTTTCTGAGATGATAAATTGTTGGATATTTTTCATAATAATCGCTATCAGTCCAAATCTTGCCATCAATTTCTCCATGAAAAAGCGAGTCCTTGCTTTTTAAAGAACTTGACATTTTCATTTTGTCTTCCAACCACAAGTTGCTATATTTCACCCTTGTGAGAAAATCTTTGTCAACTTTTGCAATCTCATCTGCAAAGATATCTCTCACCCAAGATAATTCCAATTTTTTTCTATCATGGCGACGTCTATTAGTCCTAATTTCACGTCTTTCTTGTGCAGCTTTTGCGCCTTCAAAAAGTCTCACTCCCCACAAATCTTTTCCTTTGCGACGAAGTAAATTATAATTTTCGTCTGTCACAGCCCATCCGCAACTATTTGTCCCTATATCTAAACCTAAAAAAAATTTTGTCATTTCCCTTGACTCCTTTGTAAAAATCTGTTATATTATCTATGGAATAACATAACGAGTTCAAATAAATGTATTCTAATCATTACTGCATTGGCGGGAAAAGGAGAAAACTTTTTTAAGTTTTCTCTTTTTTTATCACCAATCATTAATTTGATTATATCATATATCATTTATATTAAATCTCTTTTGACAAAATTCTTATTAATTATTTTTTAAAATTGAGATTATTCACAGAAAAAGCACCATTATTTTCGGATGCGTTTTTTAGTTTTTTTTAAATCAAATAGTAAATTCATCATAATCATATTTTTCCTGCAAGCGAAGATCTTTGCTTGCAACAATATATTCATCCTCATTTATCAAATTTGAAAGTCCTGCTTTGTTGAACAATTTTAAACTTGCTTTATTTTCAGGCAATATTGAAGCCTTGATAATATGATAAGTTTTTCTCAAATCAAATTTTTCGGGATTTTGCAATATTTCCTTTACTGCCTTATATGCAATTCCCTTTTTTCTTTGAGAAGGATTTACTGCAATGTTGTAAATATGTAATACCTCACCAGAATTTTCAACTCCAAGCATAACAGCTACTGCAGGCTTAGCATCAAGATATCCAATAAGATTTTTAAATTGACCATAATCAGCATATCTCAAACATTCTTCAATATCTTTTGCAGTATCATTCCAATCTTTATCTTTCATGCAAAGCATTTGTCTATCATCTGCTGACAGCCATTCCATAACCAAATTATTTTCTTGGAGAGATGAGTTTTTCCAAACTAATTTCATAAGCCTATTATATCACATCATTTAATAATTTCAATGAAATTATCCTATTTAATTTTGCTTATTCTTTTTAATCTTGACATTTTGCTAATTTTGTAATATTATTTTTATATAAATTAATTTAAGAGGTTTATCATGAAAAAATGGATGGAAGCGATTGAAAAAGAGGTTCAAAAAGGAAAAAATTTAATTTTAATTGCTGGTGCAAGCAGTTCAGGTAAAAGTTTTAATAGCGAACGTCTTACAGGATATTTATCAAAAAACAATGGTGTTTTATTAGTGTCTGCTGATAATTTTTATAAAGGTGTTGCAAAGATTGCTGTTGAAAAGACTATTCAAAAAGAACCTTTTATTAAATATAAAAATTTCACAAATGAAATCTCTATTATTTTAAAACAAATTACATTAAGCTTCCCTTTGCAGGAAAAATTGAAAGGAGAACAAATCGATAATTTTAAAAAATTAATTTCTCCTTACATTCCTGTCGTAGACCAAGATAAATTTATAGATGAGATTTTATATCAGTTTGCAAACATGAATTTTGATGAACCTTTTGCAATCGACTTTGATTTACTTGCAAGCAAAATTAAATCTATATTAAATAAAGAGATAACCACCCTTCCTCAATATAGTTTTCACAGCAGTGAAATCGATAAATCTATAGAAATCAATAGCAAAGATTATGATTTGCTTATCGTCGAAGGTCTATATGCTTTAAGAGATGAGTTGTTATCAAAGTTGCAAGACATCGATTATGTCACAGCCGCCATTGATTGTGACCCTAATACTTTGCTCTCTCGCAGACTTAATCGTGATATCTTACAGCAAAGAAGCAAGCTTACCCCAGAATTAATATTGATATCATTTTTGGATGTTATCATGCCTGCTTATGCCAAGTTTATACTGCCAACCTTGAATAATGCAAAATATATTTTAAACACCAGCCTCACAGAAAAAGAAGTGAATGCTAAAAATTCTCAAAAACAGGTGAAATTTTCTTCTACCAATGCTGTTCACAATAATTTAAACTCACTTGGAGCTAAAAAAATTGATGTTTGCAAACAAAAAGATTATTATTTAGAAAATAAAAACAATGAAGCACCTTTCAATCTTTCAATTTCTTTAAGAGAAATAGACAACCTAATCACAAAACTCACATTCAAATTTCAAGATAGCAATTTTTCAAGAAAAATTGAAAGCTATGATTTAACTTCTTTTTCAAAAGAAAATAGGCAAAGTGACAAAATGATGTCATATTTTAAAAATGGTGGCTTTTTAGCCTCTGACATAGTCGAAAAGACAAGAACCACCTACCTTTTAGATGGTAAAATATTAAGAATTGATGAAGTTGAAAATCTTGGAACTTTTATAGAACTTGAAAATGACAATATCAATTTATATAAAAAATTTAGCCAACAACTAAATATGAATAAGCCAATCAAAAAATCTTATCGCGAACTTACGAAAAAGAGAAGAAATCTTCAAGAAGAGTTTGAAAGAAACTAATAAAAATTTCAAATTTATAGTTATGCTTTATAACTTTAAAAAACTCCATATTTCAAACAATGGAGTTTTTTTATTTTATAAATATTTTTTATATAACTTTTTCATCTTCAATATCTTGTGATTTGTTTTTTTCACAATTATCTTTTGCTAAAGTGCAATAATAATCATTTAGCTCTTTTTTGTATTCATCACCAAAAACCTTAAAGAAAAGTTTTCTTAAATCATTTAAAAAATTTTTGCTTGTTAATTCTTTTTTTATATCATCTTTTGAAAAAAAATTATTTTCTTTTATTCTAAAACAAAGAAGATCATCAGCAATATCACATCTTGTTGAAACACTGTAAATATCGCTATTGTTTGCTCTTAATAATGGATTTTTAATTTTAATTTCAACAAAACGCAAAGAATTATCTATATTTTTACTATCACAAACCATTCTTAAAACTTTATCATAATCTTCTTTTAAAGTCTCATCTTGCAGTTGCTCAACAATTTGCAATTGATTTTGATTATAACTTTCACTGTTTTCAATGATAATAAAAGATAATTTGTCTATATCCTTTTTTGCAGCTGCTACTTGATAATCATAATCCCTGTTGTTTTCTCCAAACTTCATTCCAACAAAAGTCTCAATATTCATATTTTCAAAATATTTATTCATAATTTCCTCATTAATGTATAAGAAAATTATATCATATATCAAAAATTTAGTCAATAGCCATCTATTTTTATTTATCGTCATAATGTTCCTTCAATTGATAGGCAAGCTTTTCAATATCACCTGCACCTAGAATAGCAATCACAGCAGTTTTATCAATTTCTTTCAATATTTCTTGCTTACAAGAGGAAAAATCATTAAAATATCGGCTTTTTTTACCATTTTCTTCGATTTTTTGTGACAAATTCTCAGATGTGACACCTTCTATCGGTTTTTCGCGTGCAGGATAAATTGGCAAAAGCCAAACCTCATCGCACATATCAAAACATTTTAAAAATTGATTAAACAACGTTTTCGTTCTTGTGAAAGTATGAGGCTGAAAAACCACTATTAATCTTTCATTTCTGCATATTTCCCGTAACGCTTTTATAGATGCTTCAATTTCAGCAGGATGATGGGCATAATCATGAATTATGAAATGTCCGTTATAGTCGCAAATTTGTTCATTTCTTCGTTTTATTCCTAAGAAATTATTTAAGCCCTTTTTAATCTGCTCTATTTCAATATTCAAAGAAAGTGCACATGCACAGCTTGCCAGTGCATTATAGACATTATGTTTTCCATAACAAGGTAAAAACAATTTATCAAGTTTTTCACCATTATAAAACAAATCAAAGCAATATTTACCTACTGAATATTCTTCAATATTTTTTGCCTGAAAAACTGCCCCATCTTTAAATCCAAAAGATAATGAATTTTCAGGCAATTTCAACCTGCTGTCATATTCATCTAAATTGTATATAACAATACCATCGATAGAAGTATTGTCTACAAACTTATTAAAAGAACGAAAAATGTTGTCTAGATTTTTAAAATAGTCAAGATGATCTTCTTGAATATTTAAAATGATAGAAATATAGTTTTTCAATGTCAAAAAACTATCCTTATATTCACATGCTTCAGTCACAAAAATATCACTTTTCCCAATATATAAATTGGAATTTATGTTGTTTAGAATGCCTCCTATATGAATTGTTGGATCTTTGCCAGCGGACAATAATATTGAGGCAATCATACCAGTTGTCGTGGTCTTACCATGAGAGCCAGAAATTGAAATAAGCTTATATTTTTTTGTAATCTCTCCTAAAATCTCCGCTCTTGAAAATATTGGTTTATTTAATTTTTTTGCAAGTATAATATCACTGTCATCATCGCCTATTGCCCCCGTTCTTATCACAGCATCACACTTATCAACAAACTCAGGTGCATGACCTATCATTATCTCTATATTTTCATCTTTAAGTTTTTCTATCAATTCAGAATCAACTAAATCAGAACCATATATTTGGAAATTATTATTTTTTAAAATTTGTGCAATAGCAGACATACTTATTCCACCAATTCCCATAATATAAAATGAATTAAATTTACTAAGCATATTATTATATATGAAAAAAAGATTTAAAAGAGATAAATTTTTGTTTTCTTTTTTATAACAAGTTTGCATCCAAAGTCATAAGTTGTTTTATATGAACAAAAAAATAATATCAAAAACGAAATACATAGAAAATGAACGCATTTCAAATTTAACAACAATTAAAACAGCTGGAAATATTTGTGGTGCGTTTTATCCAAAAAATGAAACAGAACTAAAAAATATATATCAATTTTTAAAAACATATAAACTACCATTCATCATTCTTGGAAATGGCACTAATCTTTTAATAAGCGACAAAGCCAAAATATTTGCCATCTCAACAAAAGGAATGCAACAAGAAATTTTTATGAAAGGTGACAGCCTTTATGTTTCTGCATCAACCCCGCTTGCAAAAATTTTTCATTATACTTACAAACGCTGTTACTCAGGCTTTGAAGAACTTTCTTCAATTCCAGCAACACTTGGTGGTGCTATCAAAATGAATGCTTCTGCGTTTGGAAGAAGTATTTTCGACTATCTTGAATATGTCAAAGTTTTCTGCAATGGAAATGTAATAAAACTTCAAAAAGAAAATATAGAATATTCTTATCACAAAACAAATTTGAATAATTGCATCATTCTATCTGCTAAGTTTAACTTAAATAAAAGCAAATACTATCATATAAAAAATACTCTTTCAAACTGCATGATAAAAAGAAATCTTTCACAACCAAAAGGTTTTTGTTGCGGATCTGTTTTTAAAAATCCTCCTTTTCAATTTGCTGGAAAACTTATTGAGAGTTGTGGTCTAAAGGGCTATGAAAAAGGTGGTGCAGAAATTTCGCCTGTTCATGCAAACTTCATCATTAATAAAAATAATGCTTCTTTTCAAGATGTCAAATTTCTTATTGACATATGCAAAAGACAGGTCAAAAAATGCTTTAACGTCGATCTTGAGTGTGAAGTTGAAATAATAGAATAAGAAGATATTTAATTAAAATTATTAAAAAAACATAGTTAAATTCAAAAAAATAACAAAAATAATGTCATTTTTTAGATATTTTCTTATAATTCATATTTTTTTACATTAAAAAAATCTAGTTTAATATCCTAGATTTTTTATTTTTTGTGGTTTATTTCTCCAGTCTTTTTCAACTTTCACAAATAGTTTTAACATGACCTTTTTCTCAAGAAGTGCTTCTGCAAACTTTCTCACATTCATGCCAATTTTCTTCAGTAGACTTCCGCCCTTACCTATGATGATGCCCTTATGACTATCCTGTTCACAAATTATATCTGCATCAATATAAACAATCTCATCTCTCTCATCAAATTTTATAATTTCAACAGCAACGCCATGAGGTATTTCTCTTTCAAGATTATTTAGTGCATTTTCTCTTATTTCTTCTGCTATGATATACTTCACACTTCTGTCAGTATAATAGTCAGGTGGATAAATATAAAAAGGTTTATCAGTGACAGTTAAATGTTTCTTTATTTTTTCGATAAGTATATCTAAATTCTCTCCTGTTTTTGATGAGATATTTAAATCACTATCAAAGGGCTTTTGATTTTTAATATCTATTTTTGTCCTTACAACCATTTTATCACAAGAGATATGATTTATATAGTCAAGTTCTTCCTCATCTGGTATTAAAGTCCCGTCTATAAGATATAAAACTAAGTCAACCCCTGCAATTGCCGAACGCACATTTTTCATCATTGATTTATCAAGATTATTTTTACTGTGATGAACACCAGGTGTATCAACAAAAATAATTTGACAATCCTCTCGATTATACATGCCTAAAATATTATCTCTTGTTGTTTGGGGTTTTCGTGAAATAATTGCAACTTTTTCTCCAACAAGAGCATTTACTAAACTGCTTTTGCCAGCATTTGGTTTTCCTATAAGTGCCACATATCCACTATAAAACATCTTCAGCTCCTTTTAATGTTAAGCTCATCAAGAATTTTATTGCTCATTTCCATCATAATTTTTTCATCTTCAGTTTCTATGTGATCAAAACCAAGCAAATGCAAAAGTCCATGCAAAGCCAAAAATCCTATTTCCCTTTTTTTGCTATGCTTGAAACTTTTTGCCTGTTGTTTTGCAATCTTAGGACATATGACGACATCGCCGATGTATAATGAACCATCTGGTGAAAACTCATCCATAAAATCTTTTAATTTTTGTGGATAAACAATATCAAGCATAGGGAATGACAAAACATCTGTGCATTTGTCAACTTTACGATAAAGCTTATTAAGTTCTTGAATACGCTCTTTTGATACAAAAGAAATTGTCAGCCATGAGTTTTCAATTACATTGTCAGTGACAAACATTGCCTTACTATAAATTTTTTTAATAAGCTTTCTATATTTATGCCCCACTCCTTCAAAATTTATATACATTTATCCTCCTATGTTTCGATTGACAGTCAGCACAAATTCAATTTGATGAAATCCGTCCTCTTCTCTTATTGTGTAATTTTCTTCTTTAATTATCTCATTTTCTTTCAAAAAAATCAAGGCTTTTTTGCGAGCTTTTTCAATTATTTGATCTTGGACTGCTGAAAATTTCTCATCTATTACTTTAGTTTCTGTTTGATAACATATTATATTTTTTCTATACAAAGGAAGAATATTGTTTTTGGTAAGGCAGATGATATTTTCTTCTGTCTGATATTCTTCAAATGGAAAGATAGCAGAATTTGAATATAACAAAATTTTGCCAATATAAATTTCACTTTTTACAAACTTTTTACCTGTTCGTTCTGTTGAAGTATAATGCTCATAATGGTTTTCAATTCCGCTAAGCCAAATATCCGCATATATTTCTGCCTTAGGGGCAACCATTCTCTGCTTTCCTTCTGCGTCAATAATGTATGGATGAACGAGTATATCGCCTTTCTGAACAATATCTCCAACATCCACTGCTAAAGTGCCTTGCACAAGATTAATATCGGTGATAAGACCATCAAATTGACAAATTATTGCCTCTCCTTCCTTCATTTCTTCTGGGATGACTGCTTCATTTATATTTATTATTAAGCTTTGTCCAATTATCGCAACACTTATTGAACTGACTTCTTCAAAATTTTTTTTGACATTAAATTCAATTTGTTTTGTATCAATCTTGCCTTTATATCTACTACTCATATTTTTATTTACAAATGAAATAATCTCACCTGAAGCCTTCTTATCCAAACCAAATACATCAATTTTTAAAATAAATGAATATTGCAAGCAATAAAAAATGCTACAAATCAAAAGTGCAACTATGATTCCATAACTACATAATAATCTTTTAAAATTTGATAAAATTCCTTGATGTGAAATTTTGGTTATTTCAAGATTTGCTTCAGCGAGTATTTGTATTAAAACTTTATGATTTGAAAAATCCACTTCAAATTCGCAAACATCATGTTCAATTCGGTTGTAATTGTAAATTTTAATTTTTTTGACTATATTATTTATTGCACGTTCTTGATTTAGTCCTTTGACTTTAACGCAAGTTCTGCCCTTCTTAAACATTAAAACAACTCCGTTTTGACAATTTTCCCCTGAATAATCATTGTATTTTCAGTCAATTCCGACAATTTTAAATCCTCTCCTTCAACTACATACCTGCCTTTCTTCACCTTAAAAGCAATCATCTTGGTAGAAAGGACTGTCAATCCTTGATGCCCCTCAACATACATAAGCATACCTGACATGTTTACGATATTAAAGTTTGAAAGCATTTCGGCATTTGTCGATTTCTTTTTAAGTTCGTCAAAAAAATTAAACACGCAAAACCTCCGTTACGATATGTTTATGCGTGTTTATTATAAATTATTAAATTATTAAAGATATTAATAGCGATGAAACTAACTTGATATTTATTTATCATCGTCATTAAATTTATCAAAAACATTGCTCATTATCACTGCCTTAATTTCAGGTGGTAAATTTTTTATTTGAGAAAGCAATGACTTATCAAAAGCTTTTCTTGTAAAAGAATGTTCATCTAAAAACTGTTCAAAATCGTCATCTCTTGCTTTTCTTTCTTTGGCTACTTTATCATAGCTTGAGTTTACAGTGCTTTTATCATAATAATTATTTAAATTTCTATTATGATCTCTTTTATGTCCTAATTTATCCTCACTTGGCAAAAAGTCCTCTAATTTAAAGTCGAGATCATCAAAATCTTCAATTTCATCTTCTTCTTTTGTTTGATCAGAAGAAAAATCATTAAATAGCTCGTCTTCTGACAAATTTTTCCCTACATCTTCGGTCATTAATGAGATAGAATCGTCACTTTCTTTATTTTCATTTTTATACTTATTTAAATTTTCTTGAAGTTTTTTAGATTTTCTCTTGTTTGAAATTGTAAGAAATAGAATAAACAATATTATCAAAGCTATTACTGCAGCACCAATAATGATTAAAATTTTATAATTCATTAGAAGAAATCTCCTTCATCGTCATCATCGTCATCATTATCATCAGCTCTGTTGTTGTTGATAATTGCTCGTCTCATCGCGGTATCAGCCTGTAAATTCATAAGTTTATAATAATCCATCACAGAGAATCTTCCCTCTCTTATTGCCTGTGAAATAGCACGTGGCACATCTGCTTCGGCTTCAAGAACAGCGGATTTCATTTCTTCAGTCTTTGCTCTCATTCTGATTTCTTTGATTTCCTCTGCATTTTTACGCCTTTCCGCGTCAATACTTGCATATGTTTTTTCTTTTTCTGCCAATTTAAGTTCATTTTCTTTGTTTAAATCACGTCCTATGTCAATATTTACAATATTTATGTCAATTACATTAAACATTGATTTTTGTGCAACCACACGTAAATCAAGATTTGATAACAACAATTTATTTGGTTCTTTCAAAATATCTTTATGATCTTTCGACTTTGAAATGTTTTCGAGAATCCATGCAGCAACAGTTGTTTTTAAATCTTCAATTCCAAGACCATCTATAAATCTATCAATACATAATTTCACTGACATTTTTGCGTTTACAATTATTTCCACTTCATCTTGAGTGAAAGCCCTTATATCATCAATTGCCACCACTTTTGAATTGATGCTGTCTTGAACTTTATTAAAAACATCTTGAGTAGCAAGTTCTATCGCACTTGCAAGATTGAAACTCAAATTAAAACCAGCATTTTTTGCGAGGTTCAAAGAAGAAATTACTGCAACTACATCACCTCCAGAAAGTGAAAGTGTTTCAATCTCTTTTAGCGAAATTTCAAGTTTTGATTTTTTTGCCATAACATAACTATTAACGATATTGGCAACTATAAGCTTACGATTTTTTATACTTATTAATCTAAAAGAAGGAATATAAGCCCCAGAGAATAAAGCAGTAAAATAATTTTTAAGAGGAACAAAACACAAATAGATTATAAATCCCAACAAAATTGCTCCAAAAACTGATACAAGGACTATTTCAGTAGTTCCAAATTTTAATAACATCGAATTTGACATTTATTCCTCCTTAAAAATTCCCATTTATAAAATATAAAAATTTTTATAATATTTAATTTGAATTCTATTTCAAAATAATTATATCACACTTTATTTTAATTGTAAATACTATTAAATTAAAATAAGTTATAAATTTCTTTAATTTGATGAACGTTGAAAGTAAAACAAATATTGTTGAGCAAAACCTGATAATGAACCAAATTCTTCTATTAGATTATTTCTTATTTGTTCTCTATTAGAAAGCGGATAATAATATTTGTTATACATTTGTGCAATCCAAGTATCAACAGGGAAAACTTCTCCTTTATGATAACCAAATAGCAACAGACAATCAGCAACTTTTGGACCAATCCCTGAAAGAGAAATAAGTTTTGCTCTTAATTTATCGAGGTCATAACTTTTGATTTCTTCAAGTTCTTTTGGCGTAATTTGTCTTAAAACTTTGTATAAATAACTTGCCCTATATCCCGCACCAACATCTTTAAAAAACTGTTCATCACATTCAAGTAATTTTTGATAACTTGGAAAAGAATATATATCTCCACAGACTCTTTCACCCAGACTTTTGCGAATATTATTTAATATAAGTTTAATACGCTTAATATTATTATTTGCTGAAATGATAAAAGAAATCATAGTTTCGAATAAATCTTGATTTAAAATTCTGATTCCAAACCCAAATTCAATTGGCTTTTTTAATATTTCGTGCTTAGAAAGATTTTCCTTAATTTGCTTATAATCGCTTTTTAAATCAAAAAAATTGATAAAATAATCGATATTTTCAGTTTTTATCGAATAATATTTCTCTTTTTCTGAAATTTCTGCATACTGACTTTCTGGAAAAACTTTATAAACTTCGCCTTCCTTTTTAAAACAAAAAACTTGCCCACATTCTAAAATATGCTCTGGATTAAATTCATCTTTTGAATAGATCCTTATTTCATTTTCTTCTATATTATATTTCATAACTTTATTATACAATAAATAGCTTCAAAAACAAATAATTTAATAAAAATATAGTCAAAAAGTGTAAATTATATCAAATATTAGATTTTAAAACAAAAAAGACTGAAAATTATCAGTCTTTTTAATAAATTATTTTTCAATTGAAACAATCTTTTTGCCATTTGACATGCCGAATTTAACTTTGCCATCAGTTGTTGCGAAAAGTGTGTAATCTTTTCCCATTCCAACATTTACACCAGGATAAATTCTTGTGCCTCTTTGTCTTACAATTATAGAGCCTGCAGTCACATTTTCACCGCCGTATGCCTTCACACCAAGTCTTTTGCTTTGTGAATCACGACCGTTTTTTGTTGAACCACCACCCTTTTTATGAGCAAAAAGTTGAGCATTAAATTTAAACATTTTTTACCTCCAATTTTGCGAATTTTTCTTCACCTATCAAAATAGAATTAAATGATTGCATACAAGTATTAAATAGAAATTGAGCTTGACCTAAAGCATCTTTTTCAGAAACCATGATTTTAAGATAGCCATCAGTGATTTCATGAAAAGCTTTTATCTTTCCGACTTCTTCAATTCCGACAATTGCAAGTTGTGCAACTGTGGAAATCTGAGCACAGAGTAAGTCTTTGCCAAATTCATCTTTACCTGTATGCCCCTTCACTTCAAAACCAATTATAAGGTTGTTTTTTTTATAAAAAGTAATTTTTGTCATAATAAACCTTACTTTTTAATAGAAGTTATTTTTAATTGAGTGAATGGTTGTCTGTGACCTTGTTTTTTTCTCTCGTTTTTCTTTGGCTTATATTTGAAAACAACAATTTTGTCACCCTTTCCATGAGCGACAACTTCTGCTTCACATACAGCACCAGCAACAAGTGGATTTCCTGCAACAACAGTTTTTCCGTCACTATAAAGCATTACATCTAAGTTGATTTTTTCACCAACTGCATTAGTGATTTTTTCTACTGAAATAATATCGTTTTCACTAACTTTGTATTGCTTTCCACCACATTGAATTATAGCAAACATTTCTTTACCTCCTCTAACCAAACTCGCTGTTTTTATTTCGGGTGTCAATCTTATAAATGTCTTTCTAAATTTGTTTGATTAAACTTATGACCCTACACATGCGGATACTCAAATATCATATCATAAAGCTTTCAATTTGTCAAGAAAAATACATAATTTTATTTGTGATTATGGTCAATAATTTTTTTTAATCATGTTAAAAAAGAGGTATAAATATTTGTTTAAAATTTTTCAGATTTACTATTTTTATATAAAAAAAGTGGCTTTATTAAAACCACTTTTTCTTAATATATAAATTTTATTTATTTTTATATTTCTTTTCTTTTTTATCAAGTTTTACTTTGCTTACAACAAAGTAAATTACAACTCCAGCAAGGACAGCAACAGAAAGTCCAATTAAAACTCCTCCCATAACTTCCTTAACATCAACATCTTTTGATTCTTTTGTTGAAACTTCAAATGTCACACTAGAACTTGTCTCATTTCCTGCTTTATCTTTCACAATTACAGTCAAAGTGTAAGTCCCAGCAGTTTCAAGTTTATGTGTGTAGATATATTCGCCTTCAACTTCAGACTTATTTTCAAGAGTTATATAATTTCCGCTTCCTGAATCAGGATTTGAAAGACGAACAACCATATTTTTCTTGAGATAGTTGACATCTTCAGTGACATTATCAGAAACTGTAAGACCAGCTAAATTAAGTTTCATTGTATCACCCAACTTGTAAGTTGTTTTTACAAAATTATTTTCAAGTTTTACCTTTGGACCAACAACGTCACCATTTTTGATAGTATATTCTACAGTTTTTGGACTATCAACGTTGACACCTGTTTTATCCATTGCTTGAATAGAATATTTGATAGTATATCTGCCATTGTCAACAAGTTTTAGAGAAATTTCGCCATTGTTTACTGTGAAATTTTCTTTATTTTTCAAATCTTCTTGGTTTGCCCATTCTTCAAATGAAATTTCAGCAAGGTTTATTGTTGTATTTCCAGAAGTCCTTGTGATTGTAACTGTTGAATCTTTAAGATTTGTTTGATAATCATCACCATTAAATTCGATGTTCTTTGGTTTTTTAATTTCGATTGTGTTGTCAGTTTCTTCAAAAGCATCTGGATAGACATTTTCATCAAATGTTACATTGATTTCAACGCCGCCTACATTTATTGTTTGAATTTTGCTTTCACAAACATCAATTTTCACAATCTTTGCAAGTTCTTTAAGTCCAGCTTCGTCAAGATCTTCTTCTTTATCAATTCCAAGCACAGATTTGTTTGCATGAAGGAGATAATTTTCAACTCCTTCTACATCTGTTGTCTTTTCAATATAAACATAATATTGTTCATCATTATATTGATAACAAAGTTTGTCATTTTCAAGATAGATCATGCCATCATTTGCAGCATCTTTTGAATTTGCAAATACAGAAGAATCTTTTGAATAACGAATAAGGAAAGCTTTATATTGAAGTTTAAAAGTCCCCTTCTTATGTCCTGTGAAATAATATTTATCAAGTGAATAAGAATCTGTTGCAGAAATTATTGTTGTAGTATAATAAGTTGCTGTTTTTGCATCATCTTCTTTATCAATACCAATATATCCAAACTTATCAGAAGTAGAAACTGAAATTGTTGGAGGAACCAAATAATGAGTTTGTCCTGCTTTCAAGTCAATAGTTTCAGAGGTTATATTTTCAATTTCTGGCTTATCATTAACGATTCCATCAATTAAATGATAGTTGAAATAAGTTGTATAACTATGGTTGCCTGAATCTCTAACAGTAATTGCAACTTGATAATCTCCACCAATTGAAGCTCTGAAAGAGCCAGCCTTGAGAATAAATGTTTCACGCACAGAATCGAAATCAGTTTTCATATTCAAAGACTGGTTGACGATTTTATCAATAGTTCCGTCACTATTTTTCACAAGTCTATAAACTTTTACCTCGCCATTCATGTAATCAACATTATCATCAGTGAAGAAAAGTGTTGGAAGTTCAATCTCCTCTGGTGCAGTCAAAATTTCTTCAGAAGGAAGATTTTCAATTTTGAAAAGAATTGGCATAGCCCCATCATTTGCATCCGCTATTGTGATAACTTTGTTGAAGAAACCTGCATTGCCATAATCATCAATTGCATAAGAAAGAATTTCAAGATATTTTGCTGATTGTGGTCTTTCTTGTTTTAAGTCAATCTTATAAGAAGATTTGTTGTTATCAAAATACCAACCTTCGCTTTCAATAACTTTTTCAGTTTGAGCATACCATTTAGAAGAAAGATTTGAGTTTGCTCTTTGAATATAATAATTTAAAGTCTTGTTTGTCTTGTCAGAAGCAACAGGATTTTTGCTTGCATCAAGATATCTATAAGCAGTCACTGTGTCAAGTCTTGAGTCTTGAGATACGGTTGCTGATGCAACGTCAAATTCAATTTTGTCAGAAGGAAGATATGTGTCTTGAAGTGCAGTAGCAAAGCTTATTGTTGGAACTGCTTCAGCATTGTAATCTGTAGAAATAGTGACTGAATTTCTTGTTGTTGTCTCATTATTGATGTTGTCTTTTGCACCATAAATGAAAGTATAAGTGCCATCAGAGAACAATTTTTTGTTTTTAAATGATGTGTTTTTGCATTCTATATATGCATAACCAACTTCACCTTCACTGTCAAGAAGCATCATTTTTTCAGTAGCTTTTTCATCACTTGTTGAGAGACCTTCAACAATGTCATTTCCGTCAAAGTCTTTATTAAACTCTGTTGTCACCAAGAGATATTTATTTTCTTTAAGAAAAGCTTTGATTTCGTTGTCATTATCAATTTTCTTTCCTTCCAAAAGCATTTGTGCACGAATATGATAATTGTCAGCAACAATTTGTTGATAAACTGAAGCACTTTCGCTTGCACCAGTTGCTCTTGCAGGAGCAAAAATAAGGTTGTATTCATGATAAAGTTTTTCGCTGATATCAAACATTGTCATTGAAGTATTATCAATAATTGTTCTTCTAAGTGTAAGCTTATCTTTAGCCACAAAGTTGTCTGTTCCGCCAACGGCATACATAATTACGTTGCGGTTGCCAGATTGTATTTTGAGTTTGTTTAATGCGCTTTCATATTTATTTTCTTTTTCGTTGTAAGCATTTTTATTTCCGCCATCATAAACAAATACACTTGCTGATCTAGAATCCTTAACGTTTGTAATTTCAAATCTGGTTTTGTTTGTATCACCTTTATTGCCATAGAAGTCAACTACTTCATATGTGAACATATAAGAGCCTTCATCATGAGCTTTGAATTTTCCATCCTCAGTAATGACCTTATCTGTCACGTCTTCACTATAACTTCCATTTGAGCCTCTCTTTTGAACTTTTATTTGATAATAAACTTCAACAGCTTCATTTGCAGGAGAATTTGTAGATTTTGTTGTTGCTGTAATTTTAGGAAGTTCTTTTTCAATACCAACAACGGCTGTAATATCAGAAGTTGAACTAGACCATTTAGTTTCCAAATCATAGCCTTTTTCTTCTTCCTTAGAGTTTTTGAAATAATATTCTTCTTTTACAGTAAATGTTTTTGAAACAGAAGAAACAAAAACAGGTTGATTGTTGTCACTCATTTGATAATAAGAATAGAAAACTTGAATTTCTTGACCTTTTACCTTCAAAAGATTTTCATTTGAAATGTAAAATGCAGTTTTTCCATCTATTTCTTTTGAATCAATTGCAATTTTGCTTCCTTGAGAAAGACTAATCGTAACAAAAGCACCTTTGCTATCATTTGAAGGAAGCTCAAAATCATTTTTATCCAAGTTTGTGAAATATTCGTTATCATTCTCGGATATTAAAATTTCACTATTTGAATCTTTCACAGAAGGAAGAGGAAGTATGATATCTTTATCAGTAAGAGAAACATCATAAACACTTGGGATTATATTTTTATTATTAGCAGAGAAATCAAAAGAAGCTTCACTCACTTCACATTTTACAATCATATCATATGAATAATTGTTTTCTCCATCAACAACATTATAAGTGATTGTATAACGACCAACTCTATCCGCAACAAAACTATTGCCAGAAATAGCCACTTTATCGTTTGTGTCTTTATAAAAAACTTCAATTGAAGATTTTATTCTGCTTTCATCTTCCTTGCCAATAATATGCTCACCTTTTCCAGACTCAGTTTTATATTCATAAACAGCTTCAGGAATATTGACAGTGTTGCCTTTTTTAACAACAATATCAGCACCTTGTCCATTTACCTTGATGCCATTTGCTAAAACGCCAACTTTATCTGCTAAATTACTATCAAAAGCTTGGGCAATAACCTTTGCTGGAAAGAAAGCACTGCACATAATAAAAGCAAAGCCAACAGCCACACCTTTTAATAAACCCTTGAATTTTGATTTTTGTTTAACCATAACAATCTCCTCTAATTATTTAATGAATTATTTAACAATTAATTGTAAAACATTTTAAAAATTAAGTCAACAAAATTGTTATATAAATCAAAAATATTTTGTGCTTGCTACAAACTTTTATGTTGTCAAAAATGCACTAGTTTTGTCGAAAAATAGACTGCTAATTTTCATAAAATTTATTGAAAAAATCCTTTAATATATTTCAGCTTAGATTGAAAATGCAATCTTAAGCAAATTATTAATAAATAATTAAATCTAAAATTTTCTGATTGAAAATAAAAAAATATGCACATTTTATTGAACAAAATAGTAGTATGTTAATGTGAAAGGGAAATAAGAAGCAACGCTGC
Organism: uncultured Clostridia bacterium; assembly: GCA_947062475.1. Classification (GTDB taxonomy): domain Bacteria; phylum Bacillota; class Clostridia; order Christensenellales; family UBA1242; genus Caccovivens. The sequence continues at coordinate 36,903 of CAMSQA010000006.1, read as the reverse complement.
AAAGCATCAACTCTTATATTCCTTTCCAAATACATAGGGAATTTTATAGGAGGAACAAATGAATTTCTTTAACAACTCATGTGGCAATGGTTGTGGCAATGGCTTCGGCGGTTGCGGTTGTGACCCATGCTCACTTATTTTATGGCTCATAATTTTACAATGCCTTTGCGGAAATGGCAATGGCTGTGGCATGGACTGCTGCACATTAATCTTACTTTTACTCTTATGTGGTTGCGGAAACTGCTGCAATAAATAATAAGAAAAATAAAGTAAAATCGTAAAATTAAGCAAAATTAGCGTAAAAATCAAGAAAAAAGCATAAAAAATCGCAAATTTAATGTAAAAAAAGCATAATTATCTTTCTATTAATAAAAAAATCAGAGATATTTTCTCTGATTTTTTTCAATTATTTAAATCTTTTAATTGATCATTTTAATCTATTTTATAAAAAAATATTACATTTCTATTTCATATTCATCTTCAAGCTCTGGCAACTTCTTATTTCCATAAACCTTTCTGTCTTCATAATAATGTACAATTTCAAAACCATTCTTTTTATAAAACTCAAATGTCCTATCAGCAAATTCACCAAAAGGTTGAATCCTTGCAGTTATTGAATATGCTTCCATCTTTCTAGCAGTTTCTTCAACTGTATTAAGCATCTGTGTCCCTAAACCTATTTTGATATAATCTTTATCAACAATTTCAATCCAACCAAGTTTGCAATATTTTTTTATTTAAAATATTAAATTTACAATTTGCAACTTCTTTGCCCTCTTGGTTCTCAACTTTTATTAAATAATCTGTATCAAGGCCAAGTAAATTAGAAGGTTTACTTCTTAATGTAAATATTAAATCCTTTTCTGCAAATTGAATGTTTAAAATTTCTTTGGTTTGTTTTGCTGCTTCAAGGACATCATCAAGATAGTATCCATGTTTGTCACAAATTTTATATCTATCAAAATCTCTTATTGAGGTAGAAAACTCTATAGAGTTATCTCTTTTGAACTTTTCCATTGATTTATCAATATTATCCTTATTAAAATAATCTAAAACAAATATGCTATCGTCTTTTATAAAAAAGTTTTCTAAGATTTTTATATAATTTTATGAAAAAGTAAAGAATATTTAGATTAATTATCCCGCTCTACTTAAAAAAACTGAAATTATATATTTTGCATATTGTCAGCATATTTCTAATTTTGCAACAAAAAAATAGGCACATCAGCTGCACCTATTTTTTTATATATCTATTATTCAATAACTGTTGATACTACACCAGAACCAACTGTTCTGCCACCTTCACGGATAGCGAAACGAAGTCCTTGTTCAATAGCAACTGGTTTATTTAAAGTAATAGTCATATTGATGTGGTCACCAGGCATAACCATTTCTACGCCTTTTTCAAGTTCTACTACACCAGTAACGTCAGTAGTTCTGAAATAGAATTGTGGTCTATAGCCATTGAAGAATGGAGTATGACGGCCACCTTCTTCTTTCTTAAGAACATATACTTCAGCAGTATATTTTGTATGAGGGTGAATAGTGCCAGGTTTGCAAAGAACTTGTCCTCTTTCGATTTCTGTTCTTTGAACGCCACGAAGAAGAAGTCCAGCATTGTCACCAGCAAGAGCTGCATCAAGTGACTTGTGGAACATTTCAACGCCTGTAACAACTGTTTGTCTAGATTCGCCAAGACCAACAAGTTCTACAGTGTCACCAACTTTAACAGATCCTCTTTCAACTCTACCAGTTGCAACAGTTCCACGACCAGTGATTGTGAAAACGTCTTCAACAGGCATAAGGAAAGGTTTGTCAGTGTCTCTTGTAGGCTCTGGGATATAAGAATCAAGAGCAGCAGCAAGTTCTTTAATGCACTGGCAAGCTGGATCATCGAGTTTACCAGCCTGAGCAGCTTCAAGAGCTTTAAGAGCTGAACCTTTGATGATTGGAGTGTCATCTCCTGGGAAGTCGTAAGCACTAAGAAGGTCACGGATTTCCATTTCAACAAGTTCAAGAAGTTCTGGATCATCTACTTGATCAGTTTTGTTCATAAATACGATAATGTAAGGAACACCAACTTGTCTTGCAAGAAGGATGTGCTCTCTAGTTTGAGGCATTGGACCATCAGTAGCTGCAACTACGAGGATAGCTCCGTCCATTTGAGCAGCACCAGTAATCATGTTTTTAACGTAGTCAGCGTGTCCTGGGCAGTCTACGTGAGCGTAGTGACGAGTTTCTGTTTCGTATTCTACGTGAGAAGTATTGATTGTAATACCTCTAGCCTTTTCTTCTGGGGCTTTATCGATTTCATCATATTTCATTTTTTGAGTGCCATACATAAATGTAATAGCGGCTGTAAGAGTTGTCTTACCATGGTCAACGTGGCCGATAGTTCCAACGTTAACGTGTGGCTTAGATCTAACATAAGCTTCTGCCATATTTAATAATCTCCTTTTTTAAATTACTAATGTTATTTTAACACAATTTTTTTATTTTGCAAAACGTTTTTGCAAGATTTTTTTGCAATTTAATAAATTTTATCTCTCCCTCTCCTATTCTAGAAAAGGGGAGATAAATTTTTAATTGAATTTTTGATTTTTATCCAGCACAACTTTTTGTGTTATGCTTTTGCTCTTTCACCAATGATAGTGTTTGCAATAGATTTTGGCACTTCTTGGTATCTAAGAGGTTCCATAACATAATTGCCTCTGCCTTGTGTCTGTGAACGAAGGTCTGTTGCATAACCAAACATTTCTGCAAGAGGAACTTCAGCATTCACAATTTGAATACCTGAAGAAGATTCATTTCCTGTAAGCATTCCACGACGAGAGGTAAGATTGCCCATAACTGTGCCAAGATATTCATCAGGCACTTCAACAGTAACTTTCATGATAGGCTCTAAAATTACAGCATCAGCCTTTTTACATCCATCTTGGAAAGCCATTGAACCAGCAATTTTAAACGCCATTTCTGAAGAGTCAACTTCGTGGTAAGAACCATCGACAAGTGTTACTCTAAAGTCAACAGTTTCATAACCAGCAAGAACACCATTCATACGTGCTTCCTGAATACCAACATTGATTGGTTGAATATATTCTTTTGGAACTGAGCCACCAACAGTCTTATCAATAAATTCATAACCTGAACCTGCAGGCAATGGTTCCATATCGATAACGCAGTGACCATATTGACCTTTACCACCACTTTGACGAATGAATTTTCCTTCGCAACGAACAGCTTTTTTGATAGCTTCACGATATGAAACTTGTGGCTTACCAACAGTAGCTTCAACTTTAAACTCTCTTAAAAGTCTGTCAACGATGATTTCAAGGTGAAGTTCACCCATACCAGCAATAAGTGTTTGTCCAGTTTCAACATTTGAAGTCACTCTGAATGATGGATCTTCTCTCATAAGTTTTGCAAGAGCGAGAGCCATTTTTTCTTGCATATCTTTTGTCTTAGGTTCAATAGCAAGCTGAATAACTGGTTCTGGGAATTCCATACTTTCAAGTTGAATAGGATGTTTTTCATCACAAAGAGTGTGTCCAGTAATTGTATCTTTAAGACCAACAATTGCCGCAATATCCCCTGCTCCAACTTCTGAAATTTCAGTTCTTGTATTTGAGTGCATACGGATAAGACGACCAACTCTCTCAGTTTTGCCAGTGTTTGAATTGTAAACATAACTTCCAGCTGTAAGTTTACCAGAGTAAACGCGGAAGAATGTAAGACCGCCAACAAATGGGTCAGTCATAAATTTGAAAGCAAGACCAGCAAAAGGTTCTTTTTCATCAGCCTTTCTCTCTTCCTCTTCTTCACTATCAGGATTGATACCTTTAATTGCAGGAATATCAAGTGGAGATGGAAGGTATTCAACCATAGCATCAAGAAGCATTTGAACACCCTTGTTTTTGTAAGATGAACCACAAAGAACAGGTGTGAATGTTTTTGCAATTGTTGCATTTCTGATGGCTTTTTTAAGCTCTTCAATAGATATTTCTTCTCCTGCAAAATATCTCTCTAAAAGTGCATCATCAGTTTCAACAACATTTTCGATAAGGTTGCTTCTAAGTTCTTCCGCTTTGTCTTTAAGCTCTGCTGGGATATCAGTGATTTCAATCTGAGTGCCCATGTCATCCTTATAAATTTCAGCTTTCATATTGAGAAGGTCGATAATTCCTAAGAAAGTATCAGCTTCACCAATTGGCATCTGAATAGGAAGAGCTTTTGTTTTAAGTCTTCTTTCAATAGACTCAACGCAAGCAAAGAAGTCAGCAGCATCTCTATCCATTTTGTTTACATAAATAATTGCAGGGACTTTGTATTTTGTTGCCTGACGCCAAACAGTTTCAGTTTGAGGTTGAACCTTATCACGAGCAGACAATACAAGCACAGTTCCATCAAGCACTTTAAGTGAACGTTCAACTTCAATTGTGAAGTCAACGTGTCCTGGGGTGTCGATGATGTTGATTTTATGTCCCTTCCAGTTGCAAGTAGTACAAGCAGAAGTGATTGTGATACCACGCTCTTGCTCTTGAGCCATCCAGTCCATAGTAGCAGCACCGTCATGAACTTCGCCGATTTTATGACTTTTACCAGTGTAATAAAGAATTCTTTCAGTGGTTGTAGTCTTACCAGCATCGATATGAGCCATGATACCGACATTTCTAGTTAATTCTAGATTTTCTGACATAATTTTCTCCTTTTTAGGATTTTCATCCTTAAATATGTTAATTATATTAACTTTTTTCCTTATTTTTAAACTTTTTCATCTAGTTAAAGTTTAAATAATTTTTTTGCATATCAGCGTAAGCCGAATAAAGATTGCTTTTACCACTTGAAGTGAGCAAAAGCCTTGTTTGCTTCAGCCATTCTGTGCATTTCATCTCTTCTCTTAATTGAAGCACCAGTTGAATTGTAAGCATCCATGATTTCACCTGCAAGCTTAGCATCCATTCCTCTTTCGCCACTTCTCTTTCTTGCAAAACTTACAATCCAGCGAATAGCAAGAGTTTGGCGTCTTTCAGGTCTGATTTCCATTGGAACTTGGTAAGTAGCACCACCAACTCTTCTTGATTTAGTTTCAAGAACAGGCTTAACATTTTCAAGAGCAGTTGTGAAAACTTCAATTGGATCAAGATCCATTTTCTCTTTGATAATGTCAAATGAACCGTAAACAATTCTTTGTGCAAGACCTTTCTTTCCTGATTCCATAACTTGGTTGATAAGTTTTGTCACAACCTTACTTTTGTAAATAGGATCAGCAAGAACTTCTCTTTTTACGGCACTATTTCTTCTTGGCATAATTTTTTCTCCTTTTAAAAATTTTGTTTAAGTCGATGAAAATTCATCAAATAGAAATCAATTATTTAGATTTCTTTGGGCGTTTAGCACCGTATTTAGATCTTGATTGTTTTCTGTTTTGAACACCAGCTGTATCAAGACTTCCACGAATGATGTGATAACGAACACCAGGAAGGTCCTTAACTCTGCCACCACGAACAAGAACAACACTATGCTCTTGAAGGTTGTGCCCAACGCCAGGAATATAGCAAGTTCCTTCAAAGCCATTTGAGAATTTTACTCTGGCAATTTTACGAAGAGCTGAGTTTGGCTTTTTTGGAGTTGCAGTCTTAACAGAAAGACAAACACCTCTTTTCTGAGGACATTCTTGAAGAATAGGAGCTTTTGACTTCTTCTTCGCATCTTTACGACCTTTTCTCACAAGTTGATTAAATGTAGGCATGATTTTCTCCTTTTAACTTTATTTCTAAAGAATTTTGTCTTAAAAAAGCACGACATTTGTTGTCGTGCATGAAAAATGCTTTTATTTTGTAAAACATGAACAGCACGATTGCACAAATGTGCAACTTTGCAATAGAATGCAAATCGGCAAGATAAACTCACCTGCTGTTTGTTTCTGCCCATTCCTTTTTAAAGGAAGCATAACTATGTTATGCCATAAAGCATTGCCTCCGACAACGAAGCATACGGGCAAATTATAACATAACCCCGCCCTATTGTCAAGCATTTTTAGCAACAGAATTGAAGATAATTAAAACATTTTTTAAGACTAAAAAAGCATATCGTTTGATATGACTTTTTGTTTTTATAAATTTAAAAAAAAGTGTATTTATTTGGAATTATTTTTTTATAAATTCTATCTTATTATATTTTATATCTATAATATCAACTTACCAGTTCTGCCCTACATAAACTTTTTTAAGTTTAGAACAATACAAAAACATACCGAAACAATCAGCATTTTTTTGTCAAAACTTGAAAGAGCCAATTCAATTAAGTTTGAACAATCATAAAACATATTATTGAAGTGTCAAAATTTGATAAATCCAGTTTTGGAAATGCTTTGCAATTATAAAATCATTCATATTTTAAAACATCGTTTTCTAAATTTGTAATATTGTAATCATGTTTTTCGCATATATCTTGCTCACAGTCGAAACTTTTTTCCCAGTGTTTTACATCGTCAAAATAATATTTTGCTTCCAAATTATAATGACAAGATTTTTAAATTAAAATCATTTATTAATTGTAAAGAAACAGTAAAACCACTTAAAAACTTATTTATTTAAAATTTTTTCATTTATTGTTTCTTTAAATAAAATAATTTGCTTATTTGCTTTCTCTGCAATTGCAAAGCACTGTAAAAACTTGGAAGCATTTTCTGACCAATTGATAAATTCACAATTTAAGCATTTAAAGCCATCAAATTCCCCTATTCTTGCCTTAACTTCACAGACAAAATCCTTATAGTTGTCATAATTTGAATTTCTAAGTTCACTATAATTATATACCGCCTGAGCAAGTAAGTCGATATTCCCTTTTCCAAACTTCTGAAATAATAAAGTTTCATCATCAGCCATATTGCACATAATTATATCCTCAAGATTATTTTCAAAAAAACTTTTGAGAAGAGGAAAGTCATAACTATAGCTGCACACCTTATCCTCATTTGTCTTATGAAGCCCAATCTGAAAACCATCATCAAGCATAAGCGAACTTATCTTTTGAGCAAGAAATTCATTAATTGCCTCATTTAAAGCTGTATAGTCTGGTTGTTGCCATGTGGAACATTTAAACTTGCCATGATTTTCATAAAAAGTTTTTGTCACAAAACCTATTTTGCAAAATATTTCAACGCACTCATTACAACCTTCCAATTGATGCCTTTTAGCACTTGCAAAACTTGAAACGACATGATTTAATTCATGAATCAAAACACTATCAAGCATTTTTAATATTGAATTACAAAAAACAATACTATAAGATTTATTTTCATCAGGCAGTCCTGGACAAACCATAGTGTAAGCATCCTTTGAAAGGATATTTTCTTTAAACATATCAACAAGATTTTTATAAGCATTTTTACCCGCCACCCTATCATTAATAAGTTTGTAAACGTCATCAAAATTTGCTCTTGTCCTTGAAAGTTTTTTATTTTTTTCTTTCTGCAACTCCTTTAATTTGTTTTTTACTAGCTCAAGTGGATAATCTATTAAATTATCAATACACTGCTTTCTTTGCTCTTGACTTAATTCCTTTAAATCTTGCACATGATAGTTTGAAATACTATAAAGTTTGTTTTTTATATCTTGATATTTAGTCAAATCTTTGTTTAATAAAAAATCTTCTTTTGTTGCAAAAAAATCCATCAAAAACATTGCAATGCTATCAAGATATTCAACATTGTCACATGTGATTTCAATCTTTAAAAATTTTATAAGCATTATTGCAACAGTATCTTTCACCTGATTTTCAAATTGCTCTTCAAGTTTTTGAAAACTATCGTCTGGTAATAGACAATTCATTCTTGCAAGTTCTGCTGTAAGATATTCTAAGTCATCTTGATAACAATATTTATAGAGACTTTCAAACTCTTCAAATACTTCTTTTAGTTTTTTGTTGAAACTCTCTTCTTTCAGTCTCAACTTAAAATTTTCAAAATCATCAGTCAAAAGCTTTTTTTGATGGTGGCATTTTAAAAAATTAAAGATATTATCTGCGTCATTTATGACGATTTTTTTCTTCCAAGCCGCAATCTGCTTTAAATAATATTCAAGTTTTTGATATGAGTATTTTTCTTCAAGAAAACTTCCTTTTTCACAACCAGCAAATTCTTCGTAAAACTCTCCTGCCAAAATATCTTTTAAACTTTGAAAATAACCTTCTAAAACAATTGTGTCCTTGCGGTCATAAAAGATGAAAAATGTATTATTAAGTTTTTCTTCAATCCTTGTCCTATATCTTTCACCATAAAACATTACAAAATATTCAATAATTTGATGTAACTTTCCTTCAACTGGATTGAATACATTTTTTATATTCTCAAAGCCATGCCTAATCATTTTCATACCTCATTATCAATTCATTTATGCAATTTAATAAGAAAACACTTGCGTGTTTTTGATATCTTTCATTGCTAAAAAAAAGCCAAACAAATGTTTGGCCTATATAATATTTTATGTTGTTTAAATAAAATTGATAATCTTTTAAGCGCTAAATGCTTATTAAATCTAAATCGATATCCTTTTCGTCCTCAATTTTTTGGAGTTTTATCTTATCTAAAATTACTTTTATCTTCTTTGCAAAATCTAAAAATATTTTTGCATACTTTGAAAAATTAATATCTGACCTTGATGCAATTTCAAATATACTGCAATTATGTGTTTTTACAAAAGTTGAAATTTCATATTGTATATCTTGAAACCTTTCCCTACCTACATACATAAAAGTATCGAATAGCTCTTTAATTAATTTTGTTAACCCATCAAACTCTTCTCGATCAAAATATTTGTTGATAGTATCGATATCTTCACTGGTGTAAATATCTATTAATTCTTTCATATTTTCTTCAAAAAATTCTTCTAGAAATGAAAATGCAATTCTATAAGAAACACCCTCGTGATCGAAATATCCAATTTTAAAATTATCCTCATGCATTTTTTTGACAATTTTTTGTGCTGTATATTCTGTGAAAACTTCATTTAAACTGCCATAATCTTCATTATAAGCAGTTACATCACCGTTTAAAACATTATAATCGTATTTATGAATTCCAATCTTATGATGCAGCTTATTATTTGAAAAGCTTGAGTTTGTAGAAACAGCATGATTCATTTCATGAATAATCACATCATCAGATAGACCCATGTAAGAATTAACTACAATTATACTTGCAATCTTATTAGGATTGGCTTTTTCAGCATCTAAAATCGTGAAACCTTTGCTCATGGAACATTTTTGGGTTATAAAATCTTTTATGCTTGTTTCTTCATAATCACCCATAAAATATTTGTTTTTTATATCCTCTACTTTTTGACCAAGTCCTGCTTTTAAAATATATTCTTGTGCCATTTTATCTTCATAAAGATTTATGAATTTATCCTTGCACATATCAAAAATTCCCAAAACATTTTCAATTGAAGAATCCTTGAATTTATCTGATAATTGCAATAAACCTTTAAAGATGTTTACATCAAATTCTTCAAATTCTCCTCTTAGAAGAGCTTTATGCTCTCTTAAAAGATATTTATTTATTAAAGGGACATATTTGATTATTTCCTTCTTGTTTTCAATAGTCGGATCTATATTAAGATATTTTATAAGTGCTTTTCCAAACAAATTAGCACACTGACTTAAAAACAATTTATTATTTTTATTTTTCGCATTTTCATCAATATAACCAAGTTTTATTTTTTCGCATAATTCATTATAGTCTTCGTTTAAAATAGAATTAATCTTTTCAAAATAATTTATAAATTCAATTTTGTTATCATCGCTTTTAAAATGCTCTTCAAGATCATCTTTTGACGCAAGAGTATCAAACTGCTTCAAAAATTTCTTATCATTTTCATCTAAATCGATAAAGTTTTTCTTTTGAAGCATTTTCATTTCTTCCATTTGTTTTTCAATGTCAAAAGTATTAAAAGTCATTAAAATGCCTTTATCTCTCAACTTTCCTTCAATCTCTTTCAATTTATTATTGTTTACATACTCAAAATACAACTTGATTGGCGAAGATTCCGCATTTAATCTATCAACAAAAATAAAGATTGTGTTTTTTAATCTTTCTTCAATTTTTTCTCTAAATTGCTCTCCATAAAATTCAACAAAATAATCAATAACCTTGTCAAGCTTACCTTCTAGAGGATTGTATAAATTTATCCCTTCAAGTCCAAGTTTCATAATTGTCTCCCAAGCAATCAATATATTTTAAGTATAACATAATAAAAATAAAAGTCAATGTTTATTTTTATTAAAATAATTTAATTAAAAAAAGAAAAAATTAAATAATAAAAATAATAATAATAATAAAAAAAATAAATAATAATAAAAATAAATAATAATAAAAATAAATAATAATAAAAATAATAATAAAAAACATCTAAAAATTAAGATGTTTTTATTAATTTTAATTTTTTAAAAGTGAAATAAATTGGTTTTCATTTAATATATTTATTCCAAGATTTTTCGCCTTGTCAAGCTTTGAACCTGCACTTTCACCAACCAAAACAAAATCAGTCTTTTTTGAAACTGAGCTTGTGACCTTTCCACCATTCTCTTCAATTAGTTTTTCAAAATATTCTCTTGGCTGTGAAAGAGTGCCTGTGATAACGAAAGTTTTGGTAGCAATGTTTTCATTTTTCACGCTAGGCTTAACAACCTCTTTTATTACAACTCCCGCATCAAACAAACTTTCAATTTCGCTTATGTTGTATTCATCCCTAAAAAAACTGTAAATGCTTTGTGCCATCACTTCGCCTATATCTTTTATAGAAACAATTTGTTCAATTTCTGCATCCCTGATATTTTGATAATTCAAAAAAGTTATGGCAAGTTCTCTTGCTGTTTTTACTCCTACCTCAGATATCCCAAGTGAAAATAGAAAACGACTAAAATCAACCTCTTTGCATTTTTCAATTGAAGCAATTATATTTTCTGCCTTTTTATCTTTAAACTTATCAAGAGAAAGCAGGTCATTTTTTGTCAAAGAGAAGATATCACTTATCTTTCTTACATTTAGTTTGTCATAAAAAGCCTCAACAGTTTTTTCTGAAAGTCCTTCTATGTTGAATGCATTTCGCGACGCAAAATGACTTATTTTATCGATCACCTGCCCTCTGCAGCCCAAGTGGTTTGTGCAGAAAAGAAGTGGCCCTTTTTGAACAAGACTTTCACCACAACTTGGGCATATTGCAGGCTGGATAATTTCTTTAGAACTTTCATATTCCTCACTAAGCCCCATGATTTCAGGGATCACTTCATTGCTTCGCCTTACAAAAACTCTCGCATCAATTTTTACGTCCTTCTTGCGAATATCTTCAATATTATTGAGTGTTGCTCGCGAAATAGTAGCACCAGCAAGTTCAACAGGCTCTAAAATTGCAATTGGTGTCACTCTTCCACTTCTTCCAACCTGCCACTGAACATCTTTTAGAAGAGTCGTCACTTCTTGTGCTTCAAACTTATATGCCATTGCCCAGCGTGGAAACTTTGCTGTAAAGCCAATTTTGTCACGTGATACAATATCATTGATTTTGATGACCATTCCGTCAATAAGCACATCCAGTTTTGCCTTTATCTTATCAACCTCTTCAATGCATTCTATTATTTGCTTTGCGTCATGACATAACTTAAAATAATCACCTGTCATGAAACCTTGTTCAGACAAAAATTTATGAATTTTATCTTGACTGTCAAGCTCTTTATCATCACAGAGCATGATGTCATAACAGAAAAAATCAAGTTTGCGTTTTGCTGTCTCTCGCGGATCAAGATTTCTCACCGCACCCGCCACCGCATTTCGTGGATTTTTCAACTTTTCATCGGCATTTTTATTGTATTCTTCAAAAGCCTTATTGGTCATCATGCCTTCCCCTCTTACAATAAGCCTGCCTCTATAAGGAATTGAAAGAGGGACTGAACGAATTGTCTTAACCTGCAAGGAAACATCCTCACCAATCATCCCATTTCCACGTGTTGTTGCACCAACAAATTTGCCATCAACATATTCAACCACTATTGTAAGTCCGTCAAACTTATATTCAACTGCAAAATCTGTGTCACCCGCCTGTGCTTTCATATCATTGACCCAGTCAAAAAGATCTTGATAATCACGCACTTTGTTTAATGAATGCAAACTGACAACATGTTCTTTTTTAGTAAAACCTTCAAGAACCCTGTCGCCCACCCTTTGCGTTGGAGAGTGTGGCAATACAATCCCGCTTTCCTTTTCAAGGTCAACAAGCTGATAATAAAGTTTGTCATATTCACCATCTGAAATTGTTGGATTGTCAAGCACATAATAATTGTAATTATGCTTTTCAATCACATTAATAAGTTCTTCCATTTTTTTTAATATTTTATCGTCCATTATCACTCCCTTCAAAAGGTTTTTATTTAAGATTCCTTAATTTCAAGTGGTGCAAGCTCAAGCATTAAACTCTTTTTACCAACATTAAAAACAATATCCCCCACAAGTCCATCAGGTGAAATTTCAACAATCTTGCCCTCTCCATATCGTGGATGGCCGACCTTTTGCCCAACTTTAAAAATTGAAACGTCACGCAAAGGCTTTTCTTCCTTTTTATCTTTCTTCATAAAATCTGAATGGTTGAAAAATTTGAAATCTTGCTCACCACTATTATGCAATTTTGAGAACCTATCAAAATTATTATTGCCATTATTTTCATTTGAATAATCATAAACTTGGTTGCTTGTTTTGCCATAGCTTCCGCCTGAGCTAAAACATCTTCCGCCATAAGTATTATCTCTTGCCATAAAACTTTGCGGTCTTTTGTTGACCTCTTCAAGGCTCAAAAGTCCAAACTCACGACAAAAGCGACTTGGCGTCTGATAATCGCTTCCATGATAGAGATATCTTTTTGTTGCATGCGATAAAATTAGCCTCTCTTCAGCACGAGTGAGGGCAACATACATAAGCCTTCGCTCTTCTTCGATCTCAAAATTTGAATTAAAAGCACGAGAAATAGGAAAAATTCCCTCTTCAATTCCAACAATAAACACAACTTTAAATTCAAGTCCTTTCACAGCATGAACTGTTGCAATAGTGACTGCCCCGCCCTGACCAATCTCATCATTATCAGAAGAAAGAGTGATATTTTCAAGAAAATCATTTAAAGTTGCTTCAGGATTAAGCGATTCAAATTCAACGACTGAATTAATAAGCTGCTGAATGTTTTCAAGTCTGTTAAAATCATCTTCATCCTTTAGATTGTATGCCTCTCTTATCTTAAATGCCTTGATGACTTCTTCAACAAACTTAGACATCTTGCCATTAAGAAATTCTTTTGCTTTTAGATAACCTTCCTTAAATGATGCAAACTTTTTGGCAAGAGAAGGATAATCATTGAGCCTGTCAGAAAGGCAATTTTCAAGAAGAGAACTTTCAAAGTCAACTTCGGCAAGTTTAGCAATAGTCCCCTCACCAATGCCACGTTTTGGAAAGTTTATCACTCTTGCAAAAGAGATATCATCTTTAGGATTGACAAAAAGTCGTAAATATCCTATCACATTCTTGATTTCTGCCCTCTCATAAAACTTAAAACCGCCAAAAATTCTATGAGGAATGTTGTAAGATAAAAATGCCTCTTCAAAACTTCGTGAAAGTGCGTTTATTCTCATAAGCACTGCAATGTCATCATATTTGAATCCTTCCGCAACCAGTTTTTGCACATTCTTTGCCACAAACAAAGCTTCATCTCTCTCGTCATAGGCATTGAAAAGTATTGGCTTTTGATTTGCAGGTTTTGTTGTAAACATATTTTTATTAAGACGCGTTGTGTTGTTTTTAATCACATTGTTTGCAATAGTTATTATCTCTGGGCTTGAACGATAGTTATGCTCAAGTTTAAACACTTTTACATTTTCAAAATCTCTTTTAAAGTTGAATATATTTTGAAAATTTGCACCACGCCAAGAATATATGCACTGATCTTCATCCCCAACGACAAACACGTTGCCATGCACAGATGCAAGCAACTTGACAAGCAAATATTGAATGGTATTTGTGTCTTGAAATTCATCTACATGAATGTATTTAAATCTATTTGCATAATAACTTAAAACCTCAGGACAAGTTTTGAAAAGCTCCACCGTCTTAGCAATCAGATCATCAAAATCAAGGGCATTATTTTTTTTGAGTTTTTCTTGATATGCACGCATACAAGAACCTATTTTTTGCATGTCAAATTCATCTTTATGCGTCAAAAGATATTCATTTAAGCTCTGAGCCCCATTCTTCCAGTTTGAAAGATGAAAACTGACCGATTTCTTAATCTTATCATCACTGACTCCAACTTGTGCAAGCACCTCTTTTAAAGCCTTATCGCTGTCACTTTCACTATAAATTGAAAAATCGCGTGTAAAAGGAGGAAGATGTGAAATTTCCATCCTCAAAAGCTTCGCACACATAGAGTGAAAGGTTGAAATCCAAACTCTATCTGCCCCCTCAACCATCTGAGATATTCGACTGGCCATTTCTCCAGCTGCCTTGTTTGTAAATGTGATTGCAAGGATATTAAAAGGATTTATCCCAAACTTGTCAATAAGATAAGCCACCCTATGCGTCAAAAGTCTTGTTTTGCCAGACCCTGCACCAGCAGTGACCAAAACAGCACCTTCTGTTTGTTTTAAAGGTGCAAGCTGTTCTTCATTTAAAAGATTTATATCGTAATTCATAATCTAAATTATATCAAAGTGGCAAACAAAAGTAAACTAATTTCCCCAAGATAAACATTATTAAAAAAAGCATATCTATCTGATACACTTTTTTATATATTGTTTAATTTTTCTTTTCCTCTTTCACAGACTTTTCTTTTTGACCAAAAATAAGTTTCTCCAGCTTTGCAAATTCACCGTCAATCTTGTCGCAATATTCTTTTTTGTCCATAATAAACCTCATTAATATTTGATTTCATCAAACATATCTTCAATTTCATTTTTAAATTCTTGTTTTTTAAGTTCTTCGTCGAGCATTGCAACAACCTCTTTTGTTTTTGTTTCAATTGTTTCTTTGATAAGATTTGTTATATTTTTTGCATAATCCATATTTTCTTCTGTTGGTTCAAGAATTTTAAGTTTGTTTTTAATTACATTAAGAAAGCATTGAAGCATGTCTTTTTCGTTATCAAAATATCTTAAAGGAACAACAACATCAAAATTTTTAGGATCTTCATCCAAACATTTCATAATTGTCAACGCAGGATCACTAAAGAGAACTTTATCAAAAACACTTTTACCATTGACATATGTGTCTGCACCAGATTTAATCAAAAGCTTTTCAAACTTCTCAATGTGATTTAATTTTGAGACATGAACCAAACCATTTTTCTGACAAGCAAGATTCTGACAAGCAAAACTAAGTGCTGAATTGTTTGTTTCAGTTTCCACTTTATTCAAATCAATGCCTTTATCAATTAAATATTTTGTAAATTCAAGATCAATTAAAGCCACATTATTTTCTCCTGCAATTTTAAGCAGTTTTGTAAGAAGATTTCTACCATTTGGAAATTCAACATTGACATCTATTTCACCACTTTCAATCATATTTTTAATTCCATCAAAATTACAAGTTACATAAAAATTTTCTATTTTTTCATCCAATATCTCAATATTCATATTCTACCTCCACAAGTTCTTAACTTAATTATACACCGGAATGGTAGATTGTCAATGGTTTTTAAAAAAATATTCTTTATTTTTTATAAAAAAAGCATATCTACCTGACATGCCTTTTTGATTTAATAAAATTTATAGAAGTATGCAAAGCACTCCGCCCTTTCCTTCATTGACAATTCTAGAAAGAGTTTTTCTCATCTTACGCTGTGCTTCAACTGGCATAAGCACAATCTTTGAATTGATACTGTCACCAACAAGGCTAAAGAGACTTTTGCCAAGTATGTTTGTATCCCAAATTGATTGAGGGTCTGCGTCAAATTGTTCAACAAGATTTTTGGCAAGATCTTGACTTTGGTCTTCATTTCCCACAATTGGAGTGACTTCTGCCGAAACATCCACACGCATGATGTGAAGTGATGGAGCTGTAGCTTTAATCTTGACACCATAACGATTACCCTGCTTGATAATTTCAGGTTCGCCAAGTTCGAGGTCTTCTCGTCTAGGCTCAACAATGCCATATCCAGTCTGTCTCACCTCTTCAAGTGCACCTTTGATTTTATCATATTCAAGTTTTGCAATTGCAAGCTCTTTGATATAACTGATAAGCTGAAAATCATCAACAATTTCATAGCCACATTCTCTTGAAAGCACCTGATAGAAAAGACCGTCTTTTGGAATAATATTAAACTTAACAGTCCCATTGCCCGCCTCGATAGTTGAAACAGTGATAGGCTCAAAGGATGCACTTTCAGCAAACGCAATTTGATTTTTGTCTGCATCGCTAAGCTTATTTATACTCGCACTAATTCTCTTCATCTCGCCTGCAATTTCAGATATTATATCGCTCTCATAGTCAAGCGCTCTAAGCCACTCAGGCATTGATATTTTGATTGATGTGACAGGAAATTCCATCAAAATCTTTTCTACTACCCTGTCAACGTCCTCATCTTTCATTTCAAGAGCATTCATTGATACAACTGGCACTTCATATTTTGTCTCAAGTGCGCCAGCAAGTTTTTTACTCTCAGCGGCATTTGGATTTTTGCAGTTTAAAACGATGACAAAAGGTTTTCCACTTGCTTTCATCTGGGCAACTACCCTCTCTTCTGCGTCAACATAATTGTTTCTAGCGATGTCTGTGACAGATCCGTCAGTTGTCACAACAACACCAATTGTTGAATGCTCATTGATGACCTTATCAGTGCCAAGCTCGGCAGCTTCTTCAAAAGGAAGCTCATCTTCTGACCAAGGAGTTTTGACAAGACGAGGTTTGTCACCTTCTGTGTGTCCCATTACTCCACCCACAACATAGCCAACACAATCAATCATTCTCACCTTCATTTCTGCATTAGCAACCTTGATTTTGACTGCTTCATTTGGCACAAAATGTGGTTGAGTTGTCATTATAGTTTTGCCATCAGCCGACTGAGGAAGTTCATCAATCGTCCTCTTTTTGTTGTTTTTTTCTTCGATATTTGGCACAACTAACTTTTTCATAAATTCCGTGATAAAGGTGGATTTGCCAACTCTGACTGGCCCAACTACACCAATATATATATCGCCATTAGTTCGCGTCTTGATATCTTCATATATTTCAAATTTTTCCATTATTTATCCTCCATGCGACACGATAACTTATGCAAGCAAAATAGAAGTTAGAACAAAAGCGGAAAAATAAAATATAAAGTCAAAAAAAGCATACTCGCAAGCATGCTTTTTTACTAAAAAATCATATTATTTTATGATATCATCTAAACCACGATCAATTTCTTTTTCATAATTTTGTTGGATTTTCTGCCGTTTTCTCTCTTCCTTAACTTTCAACTTTTTGCTTTCAGTAATTTCTTTTATAAATTTTATCATATTTTGAATATATGCCCTGTTCTCTTCTGTGTCAGGTAGCTTTTTCAATTGTTCTTTTACAGCCTCAATGGCAACTTCCAAATATCTTCTGTTTTTTCTTAAAAAGAAATCTCTGTCAAGCATTGCAAAATTTTTAGGATCTTTGCAAATGGCATACCATTGTTTTAGGGTTTCTTTACTTGCATTTCGTATGGCTCTATTATAGTAAAGCCTACTAGAGGCATAATCAAATACACTTTCATCTTTAAGCATGGCTGCAAGCACGATTTCAAGATTATCCCTCTGTTCTTCTGAGGCATATTCTAAAGCAAGCGGCTTCGATTTGACAGCCTCTTTGACAACATCATAATCATCTTGCAATGTTTTTGACGCTTCTTCCAATGCTAAGCCATTATTTTTGACAGCAACTAAAACTGTTTTTTTATCATCTCTCAATCTTTCTGAAGCAAACCTAAGAGATATTCCATCTCTTTTGACTGCTTCAGTGACAATTATTATATTATCTTGCAATTCTTCTGATGCGTAGTGAAGAGCACGAGGATAATATTGAACAGCCTTTATAACAAAATCTTTATCATTTTGCAACCTTTTTGAAGCATAATCTAAAGCATAAGGATAAGTCTTAATAGCCTCATACATTAATTTTTCATTATCTAAAACTTCGTCAGCAAAACTCTTGACTACCTCTCCACCAAAAGTTTTAATTTTATAAAGCAATTCTTCTTCTGAAAAATAAACATATTTCATAATTACTCCTTCTTAGAATTATATCACAATAATAAATTTAGTCAATAACTATTTTGAAAACGAATGATATAAATTTCAATAAAAAATGTCTATAATAGACATCTTTTTTATTCTTTATCTTCTTCAGAAGGTTTTTGATAATCATTTTGCTCTTCAATGACGATTTCAGCTTCAACATCACTTTCCACATTTGCTTCGTCAATTATTCGCTCACCTTTGTTGTGTTTGAAAACCTTTTTGACTTTATCCTTAAAGCCAACCTTAGTTTCAGTGCCATTAAACAGTCGCTTAAAGTTTGCCCTATGCCTGAAAAGAATGAGAATATAAAGCACCCAAACCATAGCTGTCACATAAGAAGCCACCCAGACAGAATAGTTTTGAAGCCAGAAGAAAACAGTTGTTGCAATTGCAAGTCCACCAGTGAAAGTGAAAGAAATCACCGAGCCAATATCGATAATCAAAAATAGGAAGAAGCAAACAACAAACCAGCCAAGACTCACATACCAAATTGGTGAAAAAATGAAGATACCCGACATACATGCCACTCCTTTTCCACCCTTAAACTTGTTCCAAATAGGGAAATTATAGCCAAGCATGAGAAAAAAACCAGCAAGATAATAGACAAAATCACCGCCACCCCAAACATCAAAATGGTCATAAATAAGCTTAAATGTAAGACAAGTCAGACCAGCTTTAAGCACCTCTGCCACAAAAGTCAAAAGTGCAAGTCCAAATCCAAAATTGCGAAGCATGTTCATCGCACCAGGATTGTTGCTTCCAAGTTGAGTAATGTCTTTGCGTCTTGCCCGCCAAGCAATAATCTTTGAAAAATTGATAGTCCCAATAAAATAGCTAACAAAACTTGCAAGCACTAAAAATAATACTGATTCAACCATTATTCCTCCCCCTTTCCTTTAATTACAAACCTCACAGGAGTGCCAGCAAGGTCTATTCTTTCTCTAAATCTATTTTCAAGATATCTTTTGTATGAAAAATTGATAAGTTTTGGATTGTTGACAAATAAAACAAAGGTAGGCGGATTTGTCGATGCTTGGGTGATGTATCTTATTTTCACCCTTGCCCCATTATGAGCAGGAGGCTCAAAATTCAAAATCGCATCATGAAGAAGATCATTAAGCTGACCTGTTGAAATTCTTTTGCAGGCATTAGCATAACTTTCTTCCACCTTTTCCATAATCTGACCAATGCTGGCACCCGTCAACGCAGAGACAAATATTACTTTGAAATAACTCATAAAAGCAAGTTCATTTTTCAGCATCGTGATATAGTCATCCTTACTTTTTATTTTGATGTCCCACTTGTTGACAACAATCACACTTGGCTTGCCAGCCTCGTCAACATAGCCTGCAATGCGAATATCCTGTTCAGTCAAATCCTTGCTTCCATCAAAGACGATGATTGCAACATCTGCCTCATCAATCGCCGACATAGTCCTCAGCACCGAATACCCCTCAATCGAGACCCTTTCAACCGAGCGCTGCCTTCTAAGCCCCGCTGTGTCAACAAGAGCATAGTCCTTTTTATTGTATTTAAATGGCACAAGCACCGCATCCCTTGTTGTCCCTTCAATGTCACTGACAACCACTCTATCACTGCCGATGAGCCTGTTGACAATGCTACTCTTGCCCACATTTGGTCTGCCGACAACTGCAACCCTTGTCACACTTTGGTCATATTCAATATCTTTTAGCTTAAAATTTTTGACTATCTCATCCAATATATCGCCTATTCCCTTGCTTTGATGCACTGAAAGCGGATGGGGCTCACCAAGACCAAGACTATAAAACTCATAGGTCTTTTCAACCTCAAAATTGTCAAGCTTATTGACCACCAAGACAACTGGCACCTTGTGACGAAGAAGAATTGAAGCCACTTCTTCATCATTGGTGGTGACCCCCACTCTACCGTCAACAAGAAGCACCACAACGTCTGCCTCTTGCACCGCAAACAATGCCTGCTTTTTTATGTCAGCCTGAAAAAGGTCATCACTGCCACTGTCAATTCCGCCCGTGTCAATCAATGTGAAATCATGACCAGCCCAATTGGCATCAGCATAAATTCTGTCACGTGTTACACCTGGCGTATCATCAACAATGCTTATTCTTTTGCCACAAATTTTATTAAAAAATGTGCTTTTCCCCACATTTGGTCTACCAACAATTGCCACAATAGGCTTAATCATAAAACATACCTCTAAAAAATAATATAACACAATCAAAATAAAAACACAATCAAAAAAGGCAACATGGCGAAAAATAAATTGCTTTACTTACAAAGGCAAATCACTTTCAAAAAGTAAAGTTTTATCGCAAAAATAATAAAAAAAGTAAAGTTTAATAAAAAATGGGGATATTTCCCCCATTTTAAAATTCAGTTTTTCCCAGCAAATAATCAATGGTTATATTATTTAATTATCTTCTAAACCTAACAAAAAATCACAAGACACATTGAAATACAGTGCAATTTGATAAGCATAATCAATATTTGGAGTGCTCTTTTTCCTCTCCCATTTACTTATGGTCGATTTATTTACTTTCAAATATTCAGCTAAAACTTCCATTGTAACTTTGTTTTCTTCTCTAAGTTCAAACAATCGTTCTGCAAATTTTGTCATAATCCCTTCTTTTGAAAAATTTCAATACTCAGTTTTTCCAAGCAGATAATCAATAGACACATCAAAATATTCAGCAAGGCGAATAGCATACTCACCCTTTAAGTCTGCTTGATCCTTTTCCCACCTACATATTGATGATTTTGACACCCCAATCACTTTTCCAAGTTCAACTTGAGTCAATCCTCTTTCATCTCTTAAACTTTTAATTCTCTCTGCTGCTAATTTCATAATACAAAAATTATATCTCATTTATGGGAAAAATATTTGACTTTCCCGAAAATGGGAATTATAATATTTAGAGAATAACATAATACTTTTAGATATAATCAAAAATCTGAAATTCCTAGCAAATAATCTGCACTTACATTAAAAAATATTGCAAGTTTAACAATCGCCTCACCATTTATGTCTGCCTTATTATTTTCCCATCTATTTATTGCTGATTTAGACAAGCCTGTTGCCTCAGCAAGAGTCAATAAAGTTAATTTTCTTTCTTTTCTTAATGATTTTATTCTATCGCCTGCTTTTGTCATAACAATTGTATTATCTCTTATTTGGGAAAAATAATTACATAATTCCCAATATTGGTATTATTTGAGAGGTATATATATGAAAAATAAAGAATTTGAATTTTTCTTAAATGAAGATCATATTGATTTTTTTGACCCTAATCAAAAGATATCTGATTTTGAGATTGATGAAATTTCAAGAAGCAAAATAAAATTGCACCCAATATTGATATATATTGCAAAAAATCATTTAACCCGCAAAGAATTTGCAATGAGATGTGATATCACACTTGACCAACTGGACAAAATCCTTGATGACTTAATCCCATTGGAAGTTATTGAAAAAATCGAAAAAACAATAGGTTTGCAAAAAGGCGGACTTATAAATAAGCACACAAACACTATATTTTTTGATTAAAAAAACAAAACTCCCATATAAGAAGTTTTGTTTTGAATTTAAATATAAAGGATTGAAAGGACAAGATAATAAAGTGCGTTTTCTTGAAGCATAGCCCCGCTTTTGATTGAATAATCCACCTCTTCAAGAAGGGCGTAGATTTTTTTTAGTTGCATTTTAGAAAAGTTTTTGACCTGAGCTTTTTGCTTTGAAATAGCATATTCTTTGACATTTAAAAGCGATGCAAGTTGTGCGTCCTCAAGGTCTGAAATTGAAATAAAGAAAAGCCTTCTAAAATGATTTATGATAAGACCAAATATTCCCATTTCTTTTTTAACAGCTTCCAAAATTTGCAATGCCCTGTCCGCCTTTCGTGTTGCAATTGCCTCAGTCAGCTGAAAGACCACAACTTCATTGTCCTTTGCGACAAGCTCTTCAATCATCTTCTTTGTAATCAGTGAATTTTCAAAATCATAATAGACAAGTTTGTCAATCTCACAGACAATGCGGGAAAGATAACCATTGCAATAATCAATCAAGCACTCAAGTGCTTCAGCACTAATTTTTTTGTTTTTCTTTGCAAAATCATTGACGACAACAGAAGATAAAGTTGCCCTGTCAAAGCGGTTGCAATCAACAAAAGTGCATGAATTTTTGAGGGTTGACAATTTATTATAAAAGTCAAAAATAATCAAAATTGTGGTTGAAATTGGCAATTTGAGATAATTTGCAAGCATTTTTTTGTCATTTTCATTAAATTTTTCTATATTTTTCAAAAGCACAACCCGATATTCTGTGCCCATAGGCATAACCTGACAGGCATCAATAACCGCCTTCATTGAATAGTTTTCATCATCAAATATTGCAAGGTTGATTTCTGGAATTGCAAGTCCACTCGCCCTTAAAATCATTGAATAGCCACGACAAAAAAGCTCATAATCGTCACCTTCAAAAAGATAACAATTATCAATCCTTTCTTTAAGTCCCGCCTTCAATTTTTTCAATCTATCCCCCTCATGGTGAAACTGCTGCCACCATAACATAATTTAAAATTTCCATTTTTCTTGCTTGAAAAATCGGCATATTGATTTTTGTCATTTGTCACAAGCAAGAAGTCATGGCTTTTCTCTTCAATTTCGCCACTGCCAATAAAAACAACATCAGGTTTGACTTTTGGCAGGATTTCGCTTTTGATAATATTATAACTCAAATCACCATCAATGGCAACAAAAATACAAAATTTATCGGTCTTTATTCGAGAACCTATTATTTCATTATCATAATCTATATACTCAATTTCAAATCCGCCTATTTTCACAACTTGACCATATTGAAGAAGATGATATTTTTCTTGGTTTGCCATCCCACCATAGCCGAAAAATCTTTTAATGCCAAACTTAGAATAATCATCAATGACCTTCTCTGAAAATTGTGTTGAGTTTGAAAGAAAATAATCAAGTCCGCCAACATTGTAAGAGCGATTATATCTTTCAAGAGCATAGTCATAGCCCACAACAAGACTTTCACCTGCCGAATTGTTGACAATCAAACTTTGGCGAGAACCAGAACTTAAAACAACAATGTTATTTTTCTCTTTTATAGGGATTTTATATATCCCGATTGAAAAGGCAAGAGCAAGTGAAAGAAGAGAAAATATCAAAAACTTTTTAAAGCCCTCCGTCATGAAATATCCGCTAAGCATAAACAGCCCAACAAACAATACTATCGTGGCACCAAAATACTCTGCATCAATCGGAAAAGACAGCCACGACTTTTCAAAAAATTGTGCAATAGCAACAATAAAATCAAACACAAAATCTGCAAGCACAAGAAGATAATTTATAAAAGGTATGAATGTGCCAAACATGCTAACCACAAATAGAAAAGGATACAAAATTGCAAAGATTGGCACAACTATGCTGTTGATGACAAAGGCGAGAAGATGAACTTGTGACCCAAAATATCCAAGAAAGGGCAAAATTCCAATCTGTGCCGAAATTGAAAGTGCGATAAGCTCTGCAATTTTGTGCGGAATGACTTTTGAAAACAGCTTTGTAAACACTGGACACAACATCACAATAGAAAACACTGTGAAGCAAGACATCAAATAGCCAATATCAAGTGCGTAAAGAGGTCTTATCAGAAGAATTATAAAACCAGACAGACCCAAACTTGTAAGTGTGTCATAACATTTATGAAAACTTTTTGAGGTGATGAAAAACATTGCCATAAGCCCAGCTCTCATAACTGCAGGCGAAAACTCACAAAGATAGGCATAAAAACAGATAAAAATTATGGTGATAATCGTCCTGACAAAGCGATTGACATGACATTTCTTTAAAAGTCCATAAAATATCGTCACCAAAAAACCTACGTGTAACCCACTGACAGTCAATAAATGAATAATTCCAACATTTTTAAAGGTTTTGTAAACATCACCATCAATTTCATTCTTGCCACCAAAAAGGACGGCATAACTTAAACCTGCATTACGCTCGCTCATAAATTTGAAAAGATTTTCCTTGACTTTCAATCTAATCATCTCATCAAATTTGACTTTGTCTTGCTCGATTATGATAATATTTTTAAAACTTACATCGCAGGTGTATCTCACACCATTTCTGTGATAACGAGAATTAAAATTTCTTAAAACAAATGGCTTAACATTCTCAATCTCACCTTCAAAGGCAATGACATCACCAGCTTTTAGTCTGCCATAACCACTTTGCACATCGACTTCAATTTTTCTTCCACTTTCACCATTGATTTTTACATTATCGATTACAATCCTGTCACTATAGTCATAATTTCTTATATCGTCACTCACTCTTCCCACAATCGCAACCCGACCATCATATTCTTTTACATCATCAAAAGTCTTAATTGCCAAGAAGTATAACCCATTTCCAACAAGAAACAAACACAATATCATAATCAAACTTTTAAATCTTCTTGCATAACAAAAAATCACAATCACAACAAATAGGACAACACTTGTTATGATTATCTTTTCAAGCCCTCCACTATAAAGTTCTCTTGCCACAATTATGCCAAACAATAACGATAAAAATCCAAAGAAGATTAATCGAAAATTGATTGCTTTTAATTTTGTGCTGACTTTTTCTTTCATATTCACTTAAATTCTACAATTTTCACTATGCTTTTGTCTAGCAAATTTTATTCTTTAAAAATTTATTTTGCACTGCCTCTCACTTGCTTAATCTCTCTATCATTGTATCACTTTATTACTTTATCACTCCGCATAGCTCCGCTCGCACGCTCGCCCACCTACGGCGGCCCTTCGCACGCTCGCTTTCCCCGTCTTATCCCAAAGCCCCCTCTTCTTTCACTCACTGCCACTTCAAAATCAAACTTTACGAGGTGAATGAATATAATATCTTCTCTTTCCCACCACATCAAAAATCCTATAGAAAAATCAAGCGGAAAAAATAAAATCACAAAAAAAAACATCTTCAAATCTAGAAGATGTCTTTTTATATTAATTTATGTCAGCATCCATAAAGTTGACAAGCCCTGTGTAGAATGAATAATTGGTGTTTCTGTCACCCTTCTTCTTCAAAACCTTGTAAGTGATTTCAAGATAGTCACATCCATCAGAACCACTAAACTTGTCTGGATTAAGCCTTCCAGTAGTGTAAGTAAGTTCAGGGTCTCCAATCTCACCATCGTCAGGCTCGATGATTGAATAATATTTTCTCACATCAGTTGTGCCCACAAGTATAAGCGGATTTTTTGAAACCAATGGTTTTTTATATCCATTATGCCCAACATCAGTTTTAAGAATGCCTCCACCAATGTCAGTGTTGAAAGCCCCAATCGGAAGCACACCCTCAATCACATCTGTGTCAATCAAAAGATCTTTATAATCAGGATTGTTGCCATCAATCGTAAACCAAACAGTGCCATGATCGTCAGGCAAATTATACTCAGGATATGTGTCAGGCCCAACACCAAATTCATATGGCCCATCATAGACCCTCGTCCTCTGACTGTCAATTGTGATAAGCCTGTTTGCCCTGTGACTGTAATAGTTAAGCTCCACTATGATGTCAAGATACTTGCTCATGTCATATACGCCTTGCGTCGTTCCACTAAGATCAGCGTCATACTTAAGCGCAACCGCCATGTCACTCATTGCAACTGGCTTGTCAAGCATAATCACAACAGACTGATACTCAAGTGGCAACATGCTTTTTGGTGATAAATTCTCAATGTTTTCAGGTGGCTTTGGAAAGTTTTCATCCCCTCCAATAAAGAATGTATCCCCAGCATATTCCTTCACCTCAGATGCCAAAAATCTGTCATCAATGGTCACATCACCATCAGAATCACTGCCAATTGTCGCAAATTGACAAACATAATTCACAATTTTATCAACCGCTTCATCATAATTTCTGTTGACATTTGTCTCTGTTGAAGGAATTTCAGCAAACTCAATGTCAATCAAATTGCCTTCTGCATCATAGACAGCTGTCGCACTGTCATAGGTTGAAAGAGTATCATTTTTTATATTTGTGTCAAGCCCAATCACGTTGACTTTGATCCAGTTTGCAATCTTTCTGATTTGGTCTTTCATCAGCCCTACATGAGAGCCTATTTTATGAAACAAATCAGTGATATCCTCAAGTGCCGCATCCACATTGTCATAAGAACCTATTGTGATTCTATATAAATTATGTTCACCAGTTGCAGGGTCAAAAATCTGATTATCACCTCTGTTTATTGTGACATTCACAGCTTGAGGCTCCAAATTTAAAGCATAACTATACACCACATATTCCATTGTCTTGACAAAATCAGAATAGTTTTCTTCATCAGCTTTATCACTTGTGCCTAAATAAATTTTTTGATAATTGTCTTTAAATTTCCCCACATCATAAGCTTGAGGATATTCTATTTTAAAATTTTCTTCATTTCCATATAAAATATTATAAATATAATTTCCACTATATATCACTGCCTCTTCTTCAACAGAAATAAAAGGTGTCACCGCTTCATTGACATCATAATCAAAAGACCATTTCCAATGAGATGAGTGATCGGCAGCAACAAAAAAGTATTGATCTTTTGAATTTTCAATCTCTTCAGTTTCACCCTCTCCAACCTTTTCATGTGTGACTGTGCCAATTGCATTCACTTGATATCTTATACTATCATAAAAATAAGGCAAATTATTGATCATTTGTGTGACATCATAATTTACATCATTTTTTGTCATGACCTGATTTATATAAGCAGCGTTACTTGTGATACCATAAAAATTATAAAGTGCTTCTAAAACTGAAAATGCATAATTGCCATAATAATTGTTTTTTTCACCATTGCCACCAGAGCCAGCATCATAATCATAAGAGTTTGGGCGATAAAGCACCTTTGAGCCATACATGCTTATCACAGCATTTTCTGGGTCATATTCATCAGGTATTTCTGGATTGTCAGGGTCATAATTTCCCATATCATCGCCAGGTGCTTGAGCAGTATTATCAAACACACAACCCACACAAAGAAGAGAAACACAACAAAGCAAAATTATTGCAACAATCCGCATAACTTTTATTTTCATATCTCCCTCCTTCTTTTATTATAAATATTTTATCCTATTTTTAAATAAAAATCAACTGTTTTTCAACAATTGCCTGTGTTCTTAAGTTTCGACATTATTCGACACATTTTGACATTATATTTAATTTTTCAACATATTCTTACATATTTCGACATTTTTATCAATCTTTCGATATTTTTCTCTATTTTTCTACAATAATTTTATTGTTTCAACATTTTTATTTAAATTATGACAAAATATCTGATATTTCGATATTATTCTTTTATTTTCGATGTTTTTCTGCCATTTACGACATCAAAAAAGATTGCATTTTTGCAATCTTTTTTTATCAGCATAATTCAAAATAGCTTCCGTCTGGCATTTCAAGCATATAATCCGCAAGACTTTCTGCACTTTGCTCAATTTTATTTCCAGTAAAATCTACTTTTTGAGCTTCGTAAACTTCTCTATATTCACCTTTTTCAAAGTTTTCTTGATAATCTTTGCCATTATCCTTTATCCAAACAGTTTTTTCTTGCACTCCATTTTCAGTGATTTCCACAACTTTAAATTCACGAACATCGCTTAAACCTTCGCTATCAATCTTATGACCTACATCAACAATATATCTTTCTGCAGTCTCGTTTTTACCAAACAATTTGTCGCAAATTGCATTTTTCAATTCGATATTTGTGGTTTTGTCTGCTTCAGTGTAAGTGAAAGAATATTTTTGTGCACACTCCAAATTGTCTGCTTGTGCTTTTATTGCATTTGTGATTGTTTCATTTGTTATACCATTTGCACTGTGAAGGTCAGCAATTTGTATTGCATCTTGCAACTTCACACTGCAAACGATATATCTTTCAGAACCACTTCCTGCATCATAATTGAATTTTAAATCAAAACCTTTTATTGAGTTTGCATCTTTGCCGTCTTGCACATACCAATCAATATTTGAAGCTTTTTCTGTCTTAAAAAATCTATTTATTACATCTTTTCCTACGTTTTCAAAGAGATTTTTATTCAATGCATTATTAAGTGTCTGAGCATGATTTTGGAGGAGGTCACCTACATTTTCAATTTTCACTTCAGGGTTTTGATCACCGCCTTGATTTGGATTATCAGGATCTGGATTTTCAGGTCCTGGATCTGGATTTACGATTTCGCCATCACCTGGTTTTTCTTGCTCTGGAGGGACAATCACGCCAGGATTTCCTGGATTTGAAGGCTGTTCAATGCTTGGGCCACTAGGTGGAGTTGGAACATTGTTATTATTGCTTGTAAGGCCAACTGCAAGACCGATTGCAGCACCTGCAACGATGACAGCGACAATAATGCCTGCAAAGATTTTTTTGGTGGTCGTCCAAAATTTGTATGGTTTATCTTCGTTTTTAAGGACTTCTTTCACTTCTCTTTCTTTCTTATTTTTCTTCATAATATCCCCCTAGAGTTTTCTTATCTATAGGATAACACACCTTCACCAATAAATCAATAGCAAAAGCAAAGAAAATTTAAAAAGTTTGCAAAAATATTGAAATAACCTCCTTTTAAGCAAGTTTTTATTCATCTTATCAATATCCATTTTTGTATTCTTTCGACAAATTTCGACATTTAAAACTATTAGAAACAAAAGTTTTACAAACAAAAAAGCCCTCCATAAATCATATAGAGGGTTTTTTGATTAGTTTTGGTTTTTATCATCATTTTTTGAATTTTTCTCTTGAAAAGAGTATTTTTTGCTTTCTTCTTCATGTTTTTCATTGCTATCATCGCAGACATTTTCTTCAATTTTGCAAACATCCTCTTTCTCGTCTTGAGAATCTGGATTTTTTTCTTTATCGATTGGCATGCACACTATTCCAAGCACCACCAGTATGCCAGCAAAAGCCATGATGACATCTTCAACTATTGCAGCATTGAAAGAAATGCCAAAGCATTTTGTGATTGTGCCCACAAAAAGAGTGACTGCACCAGCAAGGGCTGTCCAAAAGCCATATGATTTATATTTCATCATCAGACCTCCTTTCAAGAAAATCTTTTATCTCTGCAACTTCCTCTTTGACATCTTCAATTACGGTAAGGTGCTGGGCAAGTTCGTCAATGGTTTTGCGATAGGCATCTTCTCTTTTTTGGCTATCCTTAAGAATATAGAAAAGCAGATAAACAAACAGCATAGCAAAAATTCCATTACTAATCACAGTTTTTACAAGTTCAGACCAGAAATCCATATTATTTTTTCCTCCTGCTTTTTTGAAGCATTTTTTTTAAGAGATATTCCTCGACTAGAAATTCTCTTCTATTAATCTGATCAATATGATTTCTCAATTTGTCGAACATCAGCCACAACTCACTTTCAGCACAAAATTGCTGATATACACCATGTCACATTGTTGCGATTCTATCTTCACAATAAATTGATTTCCCAAAATGTTTGCTCGAATATTTTGCACAACTTCTTTGCCTTTGACGGCGAAAGTTTTTTCACCGCGTTCACTTTTAAAGGTGACAAGGCAATCACCTTCGCTTTTGATTAAAAAGGATTTTATCCTTTTAAGTTTGCCATTAAAGCCGAAATCTGTTTTTCCACTTTCCCAAACAGCATCCAAATTTTCATCAAACACCTTTCCATTTTTGACAAGCTCACCAATCTTGCCTTTATGTTTGCCATTGAAGCAAGCAACAAGCTTGGACTTGAATTTATTTGTCAGAGCGAGAAGTTTTTTTATGTCAACACCTCTCATGATGTCAATATGTTTGCTGAGCGTATCATAAACTATAAGCAAATTATTTTTAAATCCGCCTTGCTCACCTTCACAGCCAACAAGATTATCATCATCAAAGCTTCCACGACAAGCAAGATAATATTTCCCGTCAAAACATTCGCCATAAGCAAAACGATTGTCATTTTCCTGCAAAATGCTCAAACCATCAAGCTCAACATCTTTGATTGACGAGCCATTAAAAACTTTTATTCTTCCGCCTTCCAAAAAATACACTTTATCGCCAGTCTCGGCAATTGTGTTTGGATTGATATAGCTGTCTGCTTGGTATATATGACATATTTCAAATAAGTCATCTTTGCCATATTCAGAAATGCGGGTTATACCAAAATCTCGAAATAGATAAAGGTAATCATTGAAAGAAATGATCTTATTAAGGTCGCCACGTGGGTCGCTGAAATCAAGATCTTTTGTCTTTTCATTACTCCACTCAAGCACATCATTTTCCTCGCTATAAATAAGAGTGCCTCTCGCATTTGCTGTAATTGCAAACAACTTTCCATAATGACAACAACATGACATTATTTTTGGGGCATTTTCATTTGTGTAAGTATGATTTTCAGTCATGACCATAACTTTTTTGACAGTATTGTTGTCATCATCTTTCACATCTCCTGAAAGAAGCATTGCATCCTGCAAACCCTTTCGATAGTAAGATACAAATGGCGTATCAATATATCCTGTAGGTTTGAAAGTTGTCAAAGGTCTTGAAGCAAAAAGGTTGTCAAAACATGCATTTCCTTCATCATTGAAATAAAAAAGATAATATTTATTTTTATCTAGGCCATTGTCATAACATTTATGTTTCCATATGTTTTTGACTTCATTTCCTCTTATTGAAATGACTGTCTCATTTTCAATATTGCTTTCACTTTCTGGCATTGCAAGTTTTTTAAATCCATATCCATTTTTAAGTGTTCCATCAGCCGAAATGAAATTGAAAGCCTTTCTTGGAGCACCAATTTTTAATTGAGTCTGGTCGGTCTCCAAATTTTGATTTGTGGCAAACATGTCAAACTCAAATTCCTTTTCAATACCCTTTTTGATTTGAAGAGTTTTTTTATAAAACATCAGATCCACCTCCTACGAGGCAATTCCGTCCCTCCTTTTTTTCTTTCAAAGGCTTGCAAACTTGATTTAAAACGTTCATCCCACACTTTAGCATCCTCATACAACGTCTGAATAAAATAATATTCACGCACAATGCCATAAGCATAAACACGCTCAGAAATAGTCGAAAAAAATCGGTCATCTTTGTCAAGTTCATCAGCCGATGCATTATACCAAACACATACATCCTTTCCGTCAAATTCTATAAAATCGTCACATATTTTAAACCTGACGTTATTGCCAAATTTATCCTTGACAGAAAGAATATCAATCACCTTGCCATTAAATTGGTTGAAATTTATCCTTCCATTGTCGCAAACAAAACGTTCCATTTTGACAATAGGAATAAATTCACTTACAATCTCATTTCTGACAAGATTGAAGCATTTAATCAGTTTGTTTAATAAATTTTGTTTATCTTCATCAAGAGCAGTTTCATTTATTAAAGCCTGTGCCAACTCATCATTTTCAGTGAAGTCACAAACTTTAAGAATAATATCTTTTACAAGCATAACGCCTCCTTTAATAAATTAACTTGATTTTTAATATTTTTTTCCTCTATGAGTTTGTTGTTAAGTTCGATTTCCTCAATGATTTTATCTCGATTTTCTGCACGTGTTTTGATTGCATAATCAATTGTTCTCTCATCTAAAATAGGATAAGGGACTTTAAAACAATAGCTGTTTTTCTGCTGCTTGTTTGAATGGACTTCATAGCTTTTTGTTGACAAATTGAAATATACTTCATAGCTTTCATCAACCTCTTTAAGCCTCTGACAGATGAAAAATACATCACCTATAATCTTGATTAAATTCATTATAATTCACCTCATAAATTTAAAAATATTAAAAAATTTAAAGAAAAAAGGCAAAAAACCTTGATTTTTTCTCTGTTTTTTGCCTATTTTACCAAATTATATCTTATGCTTCATTTGCTGTATTGACAGTAATGTTTGAAGTAAAAGGATTTGTTACACTTGATTTTATGCCAGAAATTTTAGCTTGGCCGCATGGCTTATCACAAATAAGCTCTGCATATTTTACTAGGGTTGCACTATATGTAGGGAAACCCTGATTTTGTTTTAAAATTCTGCCATCTTCACCTTCAATCCATTGCCAGTCACAAAGTTCATGAAGAGTAAAGTCATTTGTATTTAACAAATACATTGTGTCATCATCAACAAATCTATCAGCAACAACAGGAATGCCATTGTGAGAAATAGTCTTATAGCCACCTTCAAGTTCTGCAATATCAATATTTCTTCTATAAGCACCTAAATATTCTTGATAAGCCCTTCTTACTGTGCTTGAGCAAGAAATAAAATTGATTTTACTGTCAGTATTCATATCAAGAAAATCAATTGCCTGTTGAATTAATATATCTGAAATTTCAGTTTCTGAAGTCGCTTGATAAGGATTAAGCCATGGATGCTCACTCTTACTTACTCCATAGATAGATGTTGCACTTGTGTCAAACAATTTGCCAAGACCGCTTATCTCAAAATCTTTTGAGCCTTGAACGTAAAGAACATCATTTTTTGCGATAGTAAGTTCAGCAGAAGAAAGATAAGTAAAAGTTTTATTTACTCTATCTACATAAGTAATTTTTATAGGAGCAGTGTTCTTTTTCCCTGCTGAAGAATAAACATCTACAAGCATACCTTCAATAAGATTATTCACTTTGTTGCATTTTACAGTTGTTCCAGTAATGCTGTCAACTACTGCAAGCTTGCCGCTGCCATCACCATACAACATTCTTCCAAGATTAAATGCACTAGCTTTTACAAGTCCTTCCATTTCATCAGATAAAAGATTGACGAAAGCACCAACATTATTTGCTGAAGCTCTGACTGCTTTATCAGAAATTTCAATTTTTCCGTATAAGTTTTTAAGTTCTGCAATAAATTGAACATAACCATTGCCAGAAGAATTAGGAAGACTATCAGTTTCACTGCCAGCACCAATTCCTCCGTTTATACCAAAAGGTGCAAGTTTGCGGACTTCTTTTCCCCAAACATCTTTACTTGATTTTTTTATTTTCGCCAAAAGTGGATTTGCATTGACGTTAAGTTGATTTGCAACCACGCCAAGATAAACATTCTTCAAAGCACTTTCAGCAGTTTGTAATGTTACCATTTTTCCCTCCAAAATATTTTAATTTTAAAAAAAGTAAAATTAATTTCAATTGCTTATATGTTTTAAAGAGAAATATAATTTTTTTTAGCTAAACATCTTGCCCACAAGCCTCTTTGCATCATCAAGCGTTTTAGGGCTGTCAGGCATGACACCTGACAACCTTTCTCCGCTTTGCGAAGATATGACAATTGGTGGTTTTGATTTGTTTAGCTGAACAAGATAATCTTCGACTATCTTTTTTCTTACATTTTCATCAGATAAAACATATTGATTGATTATTGGGTCGCTAAGTTTATCCCCCTCTTTTATATGAGAGATAAGGACTTCTGCCCATGCAACCGCAAAAGGGTCAGAATTTTTAATGTTTACACTTTGAAATCTTTGTTTGATTTCATCAGCATAACTACTTGCGTCAAAATTACTTTCAAGGAACTTTGCCATTTCCTCATCCAAAGAGTTATCGTTTGAATTTTCGGCTTCAATTTCAATATTATCCGACTTCTTTTCCTTCAAACTTTTTTGATTAATCAAGTCAATTTCTTGGTTTTTGACGATATTTTCTTCGTTTTTATTAATATTTTCATCATTTTCAATTAAATTATCTTCATTTTGTGATAAATCTTCTTGATTTTTATTGACTTCAGAAATTGCCTTTTCACCTCTTTGATTTGTCAAATCTTCAGTTTTATCTTTTTGTAACTGACTAAGTTTTTGGCATTTTTTAGTAAACTCCACCTGCAAACTATCATACGCGTCTTTCAAAGCCTGCACAGTTTTAAATTTCCCTAAATCATGCAGAGAGCCGATTTCGCTCATAGCACTTCTCTCATCTGCTCGGTTTAAAGCGGTTGCTGGCATTATAATCGGTTGTTCTCTATTTTCTTCCATAATTATTCCTCCACTAAATTAAATTTTTTATGATTATTTATATGCTGCAAGAATTTTTCTTCCAAATTCACATCATTCTTGCATGCTTTTTCAAAATCTTCACCAAGCATAAATGCAATATGCTCGTTTATATGAAGTTCATGATTGTCAATTTCACTTGCTTTTATCTCTTCCCCGCTCAGCATCTTAAGGTTTTCATTGCTGGCTTTTTTAATATGAAGTTCATTGACATCTTGTGCATTTTCCCAAATACCCATGCCAAGCATTTCAAGAATTTTACATTTCATTCTGTTTGAAAGTTGATTATTCTCATCGCTAAGCACGCCATTTTTAAGAAGTGACATAATCATTTCACGTCTTTGCGACAATGTATTAAATCCCTCTGTTTGACTTTCAATTTCAATGTCATCACTTGAAATATCGCTTGAAGAGAAATAAAACATTTCAATCTGTCCATTTTCTCCAATAACTCTTGCAAGTCTTGGAAGAGTTGCAAATTGTTTATACAACTGCAAAATCTTTTTAGCGATATGTTTTACAGAGGTATTAATGCTGTCAATAGAAGCATTAAGTCTTGTTTCATCTTGGGAAATCATCAGTTCAATCGCAACACCACTCATCTGAGAAGTAAGTGAACCAGCACTTAAAAGATCACTGACACCACTTATTGATTTAAATTCATCAAGTAAATTTGATTCTTCCTTTTCAATGCCACTTGGCAAAGTCTCGCTTTGCAAATACTTAGGCTCGCTTGCACCCTGCCTATAAACAAGCACTTTGCCAGGACAAAGCCCCTCATCTTCAAGGTTGTCAAGATCAACAGAGCCATCTTCCACGCTCAGCACCCCAAGTGATAACCTATTTATAAATTCATGCTTGCGGTTTTTGACAGCATTGTATGCCCTTTGCACGGGAATCAATCTTTCAATCACACTTGTCCCCCAAAAACATCCAGGTTCAGCTATACTTGTCTGTCTTACAAATGGTAAATCCCTTTCACCATCATCAAATATAAATGGAAGTTCTCCATCAAAAACAAGCTTATTACCCGCCACAATTGTCAATCTGCCATTTGGATAATCACTGCTTGGACGAGAATATCGCTCAATTACAACCGCACTATCCTCTTTGACATTTTCAATCATTTTTGGCACTGTTCCGTTAAAGCCCAAACCTCCAACTCCAAAACTTACATTATCAAGTGCATAGGTATTTATTTTTTCGCCTTTAACTTTCACACCATACATATTTTCAATTTGCCTTGTTGAAAATGCTTTAGCGTGAATGATACTTTGACACTCTTCTATGCTTTCACAAACTGATGAATCAGGATAAATTTCAAATGGACTTACAGCCGAAAACTCAACTTCGCCACTTCTAATTTCTTGTCCATTTTCGTCCTTTGCAATAATTTGACCTCCATTTGGATTCCAACCAATTTTATAGAAAGCTGTTCCACAAACTTCAGACCACTTAATTGCTTGATTGATTTTGGTATTTATATCAAGTTTGTTTTTAATAGAACTATAGATTTTTTTTGAAACTTTCGCAGTAATTTTATCTCGTTCATCATTTGTCGCTGGAATAATATTTATATCTGGCTTAACTTTTGAAAGTTTTGCATAACGAATGTCAAAAATTGGTGCGATATGATTAAAAACCTCTCGCTCTTGCCAGAAAAACTGTCTATCTACTTCTTCTAGGCGATTGCCATAACCAACATTGCAAAATTGATTTCCCATCAAAAAATTCATATTGATTTGCCAAATAAGATCAAAACTTCTTCTCATTTCAGCACGTTTTTTAAAATCATCAATTACTTCCTTAACAATTTGTTCATCTTCATTTATCATCTTTTTTCACCCAACCTTTTATTTAGTTTAAATGGACTGTTTATACCTTTTGGAGTTTGCATCTTTCCTATGGCATGATACATTCCCTTTAGACAATCTTCACAAAAGCAAAGATTGCGTCTCAAAAGTCCCTTTGTTGAAAAACTATATTTAGCCACATTATTGCAACCATAGAAATCACATTTCGTCAAATGCTTACATTCATTTAATTCCATTTTTCACCTCCTTCAATTGTTTTTCAAGCTTTTCCTTTTCGGCAAGAAGCACTTCATCCGACATGGCAAGAACTTCATCTTCATAGGTTTTATAATACTTCTCAAGCAAAACTTTAACAGCTGTAATGTCAGGACTAAAATGCTTTCTAGTGACCTTCTTTTTAGAGAGTCTAGCCTCACCTTCATCGTCAATTACATACTCTTCAACAACTTCATCTGCATTATACCCAAGTGCTTTTTTCATAAGTGCCTTTTTGATCTTGTCCTGTTCTTCCACGCCTCCTCCCATCTCATTAGCTAATTGCCCATATTATAAAATCCTCAACTAAGCAATTTCAATGTTGACTGACAAAAATTTGAAAAATATTGGTAAATTAATTAAAAAATTGAAAAAATTTAAAAAAATAAATAAAAAAACATTATAATTATCTTTTTTCTCTCTAGCCAAAAGAAAAATCAACAAAAATATTAATAAAATAAAAAAAATTAAATTAAAACTAAATTAAATTTAAAATAAATAAAAAAAATAATGAAAAATTATATTA